>JANWZL010000105.1 GCA_025054655.1 Thiobacillaceae bacterium
ACCGGCGCGCACCGCGGCGTTGACCGCACCGGTCTCGCCACGCACCAGCACGGTGACATAACCGCCGCCGACGAACTGCCGGCCGATCAGCCGCACCTCGGCCGCCTTGCACATGGCGTCGGCCGCCTCGATCGCCGGCACTAGCCCACGGGTCTCGATCATGCCCAGCGCTATACCCATACGTTCTGCCATTTCATGACTCCTTTTCGGATCAAGGTTGATGATGTGTTCACGACCGCTTGCCTCGCCGGGGGATCGCAACCCGTATGTCAAACCGCCCGCACCCTCACTCATCCCAGTGATCGATGATGCCGCAGATGGTCAGGTCCGTCGTGATCTTGGGGTCGCGCATGGCGTAGCGGGCGGCACTGCCGCTCACGGTGAACACCCACTTGCCCGGTGGCACGCCCACCGGGTCGGTGGCCACCGACAGCGCCCCTTTCTGGTCTTTGAGCACGCGCAGCGATTCCACCCCCAGCCCGGCCACGCGGCGGGTGCACACCAGCTCGTCGATCACCTGCATGATCTCCATCAGTGCTGACCTGTGCCGCTGGCGACCGTCTCCACCGCAGGCTGGTCGGCGGCGGGTTTGGGCTCGGCGGCCGGCTTGGCCGCCTCCGTGGCCTTGCTCTCCGCAGCCGGCTTGCTGCCGCCACCGTCGCCGTCCCAGAAGTCGATGATGCCGACGATGGTCAGATCGGAGGGGTATTCCTTGCTGCCGGCGGCATCGCGCGCGGCACTGGAGCCGACACAGATCACCCAGTCGCCGGGGATGCAGCCGACCGCATCCACCGCCACGCTGTAGGCACCGCCGGCCTTCTCCTGCACCACCAGCAGCGGCTTGTGTCCCAGCTGCTCGATGCGGTTGGTCGATACCAGGGTCTTGACCACACGCATGATCTTCATGGGCCACCTCGTCTCTCAATGTCCCGTGTCGATCGCATCGTCTTCGATGAAGGCGCAACGCTCGCGGCCCTGGCGGTCGCTCACCGCCATGCGGCAGTACAGCAGCCCGCGGGCATGCAGATCGGCGTAGCGCGCCTCGATCGCTGCCTTCACCCGCCGGCAGCGCGCCACCGCGCGCTCGCGCCCGCCCGGCACGCGCGAGGAATAGGTGAAATGCACCAGTATCGGGATGGCCAGTCCATGCCGCACGTTCAACCCGGTGAAGATCTTCACACCCACGTCCAGGTCGGCCGCCCCCTCCTCCACCGTGTCGAGGTGGGCGAAGTAGTAGTGGTTGCGCAGCTGCACCTCGCTCACCGCCTCGCCGGCGCAGATGAACTCCTCGTCGTGGCCGATAACCGCATAGCGCCCGGCATGGTGGCGGATGACGTATTCGATCTGCGACAGGTTCGCCTCCAGCAGCTTGACCGTGAGCGCGCGCATGCCCGCGGCCATCTCGCCCTCGCCCTGGGCCCAGCCGTCGGCGCGCTCGGCGCGGGCCACCGCCTCGGCGATGTGACGACGTGCCGCCGTCGCATCCATACCCAAAGTCTCTCGGTACAACACGGCCGAATCGACGTAGCGGTAGGGGTTGACCTCACCGCGGCCGTCGGGCAGATGCACGCGGATGGCGTCCAGGTCGGTGTCCACGCCGATCAGCAGGACGTCCGGCGCGGCGCCGCGGCCGAAGGTGTTGTCGATGGCGGCGCGCAATTCGTTCAGGCGGTTCAACGCCGCCTCCACCGCGGCGCGGTCGTTGCTGCCATGGGCGGCGCAGCCCTGGTGGTTGGCGTCGGAGGAGCTGAAGTGATAGACCGCGATCTTCAGATAGTTGGCCTGCTCCGCCCCTGGCAGCCCGCCGGTCAGGCGCAGCAGCTCCTGCTGGGTCCAGTCGGCCACGTCGCCCTCCACGTCGAACAGGGCGCCGGCATAGGCCTTCACCACCACGTCGGGGTTGGGGGCGATGCGCAGGATGTAAGGCAGCAGACCTTGCAGACGCCCGTCGGCGCAAGGGCTCACGTCCACCGTATGGTAGCCGCAGGCGCGCAGGAATTCGGGCGTGATGGCGATCTTCTCGCGCCAGGGGGCCTGGTCGGCCTCGGCCGCATCCACGCCCGCCTTCACGGTCGCGAACACGCAGTGGGCGTGCAGCGCCCGCATGTCCAGACCGGTCACCCAAGCGTCCTCCAGCAGGGCCTGCGGCAGCTCGAAACCGAGACACTCGCGCGCCAGGTGCTGCGCCCGCTCGACGAAGTCGCGCTCGTGCTGCAGGGCCGAGATCACCTTCAGGGTGTCGGTGATGGCGGCGAAGCGCCCGCGGATGCGCCGCTCGTAGGCGTACAGCGACTGGTTGAGGGCACGGTCCACCAAGGCGTGCTCGCAGGTCTGGCCGGCACCGACGACGCAGGCCGGGTTGTCCGGCACCGCCGCCGGTGCGGCCGCGGCGCCACACTCGCGCGTGAGTGCGCGCTGCAAGGCGGCCAGGCGTTTGCGCGTGTTCATCCTAGGCCTTCACCCCGTCAACCGCGCGCCCCGCCGGAATAGGTGACGATGGCGCCCTTGCTGGTGTTGCCAGCGGAGCCGGTGATGCGGCTCTCCGGCACGGGCGGGCGCTCGATGTCGCGCCAGGCTTGGGCGCTCACCCCCGCCCCACGCGGCTCCCCACGCAACGAGGGGTTACGTGTCTGGGCAAAACTCCCCTCGGTGCCGGTCACCCGGCTTTGCGGGTGCCAGGCGTCGCCGGTGATGCGCGGACCCTGATGACCCTCGCCGGTCACGCGTAAGGCGGCGGCGATGCGTTCCTGCTCGGCGGCGGCCTGGCCGCGCGCACCCAGGTGACGGAACTCGGGCGTGCCGGTGATCAGCCCCTGGGCCTTGTTCACCGGCCCGGTGATGCGTTCGCCGCCATAGGCCGTGCCGGTGACCTCGCCCGCCTGCATGCGCCGCTCCCAGGCCTCGCGCGCGGGCGACTTGATGCTGAAGTCGATCGGCGCGGGTGGCCGCGGCGGCGCCTCCCAGGTGCGCGCGCGCGGCACGAAGCGACCGCTCGCGGCCGTGGCGCACTGGCTGGGCAGGGTGTCCGGGCCGAGATAAGGCGTGCCGGTGAGCGGGGCACAAGCACCGCGCTCGTCGCCGGTCATCACCGAACCGCCGGCCCCTGGCCGGTCGCCGGTGACCACCGCGGCCGGGATGGTGGCCTGGTCACGCACACGGGCCAGCTGCGCCTGGGTGTCCTCCGTGGCGCAGAACTGGGCATACTGGCTGCGGCCGATGTACGGCGTGCCGGAGATCGGCGCACAGCCGCCGTATTCGTCCCCCGTGACGCGCGGTGAGCGGCCCACCGCACTGCCGGTGATGGGCACGCCGCGCAGGGTGCGATCGACCTGCACCTTGGCCACGGGCGCGATCGGGGTGCTCACGGGGCAGACCGCGGGGTCGGCCACCGTGTAGTCTGTACCGGTGACGGGCGCGCACCCCCCTGGCTCGTCACCGGTCACCTTTGGGCTGCGCCCGACCTCCGTGCCGGTCACGGTCTGACCGGCCAGGGTCTGCGCCTCGCCCACCTTGCGCGGCCCGCCCACTGCACACAGCGGTTCGAAGTCGCGCGCGTTGAAATACTGCGTGCCCGTGATGTGGCGGCAGCTGCCCGGCTCGTCGCCGGTGACCTTGGGTGAGCGGCCGACCTCGGTGCCCGTCACCGTGTGCTCGCCGCGGGTGCTCATCACGCTCACCTTGCGTGGATGCTTGGGCGGCTCGGTCTTACAGAAGTCCTCGAACTGCTCCAGGGCGAGGTACTGGGTGCCGGTGATACCACGGCAGGCGCCCGGCTCGTCACCGGTGATCTTCACCGAGCGGCCCACGGCGGTGCCGGTGACCGGCTTGCCGCCAGCGGTGTGGGTGATGATCACCTTGTCCGGTCCGGTGTCGGGTGCGGCCTGGGTGTAGCGTGTGCCGGTGATGACGCGATCGGCACCGGGCTCGTCGCCGGTGACCTTGGGCGAGCGGCCCACCTGTGTGCCGGTGACCACCTTGCCCTTGTCGGTCTGGGCCACGCCCACCTTGGGTGGCATGACCGGTTGTGGGCGCGTGGCGCAGAATTCCTCGTAGCGCTCGGCCGAGAGGTATTCCGTGCCGGTGATGATGCGGCAGCTGCCCGGCTCGTCACCGGTGACCTTGGCGGAGCGGCCCACCTCGGTGCCGGTGACCTTTTGCGCGCGCAGGGTGGTGCTGGCGCCCACCTTGGCCGGGCCGGGCTCGGGGCGCTTGCCGCAGATGCTTTGGAACTGCTCCAGCCCGATGTACTCGGTGCCGGTGATCACCCGGCAGGAACCGGGCTCGTTGCCGGTGACCTTGGGGCTGCGCTCGACTTGGGTGCCGGTGATCGGCCGGCCGGACAGGGTGTGCCCCTCCTCCACCTTGGGTGGGGCGGGCAAGAGCTTGCGGGCGCGCATGCGACCGGTGGGACGCGTAGCGGCGTTCGCCTCGCCGGCGCGACCGGTGAGCGACAGCACACGGCGGCGCTGCATGGCGATCTGCCGGCCGGTTGCCCCTTTGACGATGGCGCTCTGCCAGTCCTGACCGGGCAGGGACACGGCGATCTTGGCGGCCTGTGCCACGCGCTTCAACCCCGCCTTGCCGTCGCGCGCCAGCGCCGCCCGCCTGGCGCGAGCGAGCGCCCGGCCAGTAGGTTGCTCAGGCAACGCGACCACCGCCTGCTGGTCGGCCGCCGACGTCTCCAGCGCCGGGCGCCAATCGGCCTCAGCCCCGCCTGCCGCGGCATTGAGGGTGGCCACCGCACCGCAGCCACCAGGGGCGCCATTGCAGCCACAACCGCAGCCCTTGGCCGTGTCGTTGGCGCCGGACGGTGCGGCTGCGGCGGACACAGGTGCCGCACGACGGGCGCGCACGGGACGCGTGGTCTGCATCGTCTCGCCCAGGGCCGCTTTGCCGCCGCGGCTCAGCGCGGCGCGGCGGGCGCGCGCCGCACTGGGGGCAACGGCCGCGCGCAGGCGGGCCACCAGCTCGGCCCCGTCGGCGGTCTCGCCAGCCGGCATGACGCCGACGGCGGTCGTCGTGCTGGCGGCGCTGTCCGGCTCGACTGCCGGCAGGTTGCGGGCCACGGCCGATGCGGCCGGCCGGCCCGATGTGGTGCGTGGCACCGCCGTCTTGCCGTGCCGAGCCATGGCTTGGCGGCGTTGCCGCGCCAGCTCACGCCCAGACAAGGTCACGGCGGCGGCCGTGCTTTGTGCGGCTTGCTCTGTCATAGCTATCCCTTACGGTTCGTCCCACCGTGCATACGGGCGCGGGCCCCGCGCCCGGCGCGCTCAGCGATACACGACGAAGGCCAGGCCCTGGCACTGCGCGTAGTTGTCGTAGGCGACGAAACGCACCATGTGATCGGGGAACTCGCGGTGGCAGGCCTCGATCTCGGCCAGCACTGCATCGACCGACTGCTCGCCGAACATGGGCAGTTTCCACATGTACCAATAGTGCACGTGCCCCGGGGTGCCGCGCTCGGTGTGTTCCACCGCCGGGTTCCAGCCCTGGGCGATGGCGTAGGCGATCTGCTTGCGCACCTGATCCGGGGTCATTTGCGGCAGGTAGGAAAAGGTCTCGTATTTCTTGCCGGAACGATATGCCTGTACGGAAGCCATGAGTGTGTCCTTTCTCGCTTGATGGGGTTACGCGCCGGCCGGCGCGGGCCGAAGGCCCGCCCGGGCGGACGCGGCTTACTTATGCGCCACGTCCAGCTTGTCCACCACGTCGAACTCGAACTTGATCTCCTTCCAGGTCTCCATGGCGATCTTCAGTTCGGGCGAGTGCTGGGCGGCACGGGTGAGGATCTCCTTGCCCTCTTTTTCCAGCTGGGCGCCTTCGTTACGCGCCTGCACGCAGGCCTCCAGCGCCACGCGGTTGGCGTGCGCGCCGGCGGCGTTGCCCCAGGGGTGACCGAGGGTGCCGCCGCCGAACTGCAGCACGGCGTCGTCACCGAAGATGGTCACCAGGGCCGGCATGTGCCAGACGTGGATGCCGCCCGAGGCCACGGCGAAGACGCCGGGCATGGAGCCCCAATCCTGGTCGAAGAAGATGCCGCGCGAGCGGTCCTCGGGAATGAAGGATTCGCGCAGCAGGTCGATCCAGCCCAGGGTGGCCTGGCGATCGCCCTCCAGCTTGCCCACCACGGTGCCGGTGTGCAGGTGGTCGCCGCCGGACAGACGCAGGGCCTTGGCCAACACGCGGAAGTGGATGCCGTGGTGCGGGTTGCGGTCGAGCACCGCATGCATGGCGCGGTGGATGTGCAGCAGCACGCCGTTCTCACGGCACCAGTTGGCCAGGCCGGTGTTGGCGCAGAAGCCGCCGGTGAGGTAGTCGTGCATGATGATGGGGGCGCCGATCTCCTTGGCATACTCGGCGCGCTTGAACATCTCGTCCGGGGTGGGGGCGGTGACGTTCAGATAATGCCCCTTGCGCTCGCCGGTCTCGGCCTCGGCCTTTTGAATGGCCTCCATGACGAAGTCGAAGCGCTCGCGCCAGCGCATGAACGGCTGGGAGTTGACGTTCTCGTCGTCCTTGGTGAAGTCCAACCCCCCGCGCAGGCACTCATATACCGCACGCCCGTAGTTCTTGGCCGACAGACCCAGCTTCGGCTTGATGGTGCAGCCGAGCAGCGGACGGCCGTACTTGTTCAGCTTGTCACGCTCGACCTGGATGCCGTGCGGCGGGCCACCGCAGGTCTTGACATAGGCGAGCGGGAAGCGCACGTCCTCCAGACGCAGGGCGCGGATCGCCTTGAAGCCGAAGACGTTGCCCACCAGGGAGGTGAACACGTTGACCACCGAGCCCTCTTCGAACAGGTCGATGGGATAGGCCACGAAGGCATAGAAGCAGGTGTCGTCGCCGGGCACGTCCTCGATGCGGTAGGCACGGCCCTTGTAGTAGTCGAGGTCGGTCAGCAGGTCGGTCCACACCGTGGTCCAGGTGCCGGTGGAGGACTCGGCCGCCACCGCCGCGGCGGCCTCTTCGCGGTCCACGCCGGGCTGGGGCGTGATCTTGAAGCAGGCCAGCACGTCGGTGTCCAGCGGCACATAGTCGGGCTGCCAGTAGGTCTGGCGATACTCCTTCACGCCAGCTTGGTAGGTCTTCACTGCCATGTGTTCACTCCTTGACGAGTATGGTGGTCAAACCCTGCACGGGATCACTGCGCCCCCGGCTTGCGCTTGAGGCCCCGCATCGAAAACCGCGCGCTGCTCGCGGGGCGCGCGGGCGTAACGACGCACGTGCGCCCAGATCGGAAGCCTGCGCGATGATGCGCAAAAGCCAACATCAATAACAGTCACGTTTTTCTATCGATGTGATAGATTCTCATCTATCGATCGTCCGCCAACGCGCCAGCCATGCGCCACACCACCTTCCGCCAGCTGGAGATCTTCGAGGCCATCGCTCGCCTGGGCAGCTTCACCCGCGCGGCCGAGGAGCTGCACCTGACCCAGCCGACCATCTCCATGCAGATGAAGAAGCTCGCCGACGCGGTGGGTGTGCCGCTGATCGAGCAGGTGGGTAAGAAGATCTATCTGACCGAGGCGGGGCGGGAGCTGGCGCAGGCCGCGCGCGAGGTATTCGACGTGCTGGAGCGCTACGAGGCGGCGGTGGCCGAACGACGGGGGCTGAAGAAGGGCAGGCTCAGCCTCATGGTGATCACCACCGCCTCCTATTTCGCCCCGCGACTGCTGGGCGAGTTCGCCCGTCGCTATCCGGGCATCGAGGTGGCGTTGTCGGTGACCAACCGCGAGCGGGTGCTCGCCAGCATCGCCGAGAACCTGCAGGACCTCTATTTCCTGGGACAGCCGCCGGAAGAGCTGGTGGACGTGGTAGCCATCCCCTTCATGGAAAACCCTCTGGTGGTGGTGGCTGCGCCCGACCACCCGCTGGCGCGGCGGCGCAACATCCCTTTGCAGCGGCTGGCCGGTGAGCCATGGCTGATGCGCGAGGCAGGCTCGGGCACGCGCAAGGCCCTGGAGCGGCGTTTCGCCGAGGAGGGGCTCACCCCTAACGTGCGCATGGAGCTGGGGGCCAACGAGGCGATCAAACAGGCCATCCTGGCCGGGCTGGGCATCTCGGTGTTGTCGCGTCACTCGCTCGTGCTGCATCCGCCGGGGCAATTCGCCATCCTCGACGTGGAGGGTTTCCCCATCCGCCGCCAGTGGTACGCGGTCTATCCGGCCGGGCGCAAGCTCACACCGGTGACCCGCACCTTCCTCGACTTCCTGCGCGCCTACGGCCGCTCCCATGACGCCGGGGCTCATTGACGCGGCGGCCGCGGCGCTGGCCGAGCTGCTGCGCTTCGACCGTCCGGCCGACGCCGTGCTCTCGCATTTCTTCCGCGCGCGGCCCAAACTGGGTGCACGCGAGCGCGCCTTCATCGCTGAGGCTGGCTACGGCGCGCTGCGTCGGCTGCGCAGCCTGGAACGGCTCGCTGGCGGCCGTGATGCGCGCCGACTGCTGCTTGCCTGGCTCGCCCGCGACGGCGGCCACAACCTGCGCCAGTTCGAGTCCGTGGCCACGGCCGGAGAGCTCACCTGGCTGAGCGCGGTCAAGGCCGCTGACCGAGAGGCTTTAGAGCCGGCCGTGCGGCTGGAGCTGCCGGACTGGTTGTATGCACGGCTCGCCGCGGTCTACGGCGAGCGGCTGCCGGCGCTGGCCGCGGCCCTCAATCGCCCCGCCCCGCTCGACCTGCGTGTGAACCTCCTGCGCGCCCGGCGCGAGGAGGTGCTGGCGCGGCTCGCCGCCGACGGCATCGAGGCTGCACCCACCCCCTATTCGCCCTGGGGCGTGCGGCTCAAGGGCAAGCCCACCATCAACCGCCACCCGCTGTTCCTCGACGGCGTCGTGGAGGTCCAGGACGAGGGCAGCCAGCTGCTTGCCCTGCTCACCGGCGCACGCCGTGGCGAGATGGTGTGCGACTTCTGCGCTGGCGCCGGCGGCAAGACCCTGGCGCTGGCGGCCATGATGCGCAACAGCGGCCGGGTCTACGCCTTCGACGTCGCGCCGCTGCGCCTCAAGCAACTAAAGCCGCGGCTCAAGCGCTCCGGTCTGTCCAACGTCCACCCCGTGCTAATCAGCGCGGAGAACGACGTGCACGTCAAGCGCCTGGCCGGCAAATTCGACCGCGTGCTGGTGGACGCCCCCTGCTCGGGCCTCGGTACGCTGCGGCGCAACCCCGACCTCAAATGGCGCCACTCGCCCGCCACGGTGGCCGAACTGACGGCGAAACAGGCCGCCATCCTCGCTGCCGCCGCGCGCCTGGTCAAACCCGGCGGGCGGCTCATCTACGCCACCTGCAGCCTGCTGCCGGAGGAAAACGAGGTCATCGTCGCCGATTTCCTCGCCCGGCACACCGAATTCAGCCTGCAGCCGGTCGGCCCGCTGCTCGCCGAGCAGCGCGTGGACCTCGCCATGGACGAGGCCCTGCGGCTCGACCCTGCGCAACACGGCACCGACGGGTTCTACGCCGCTGTGCTGACCCGCACCTGAAGCGACTGCAACCCTCCTTGCGATGTTGCGCGCAGGCTCGGTGCGCATAGGCCGGCTCAGGACGGTTTTTTGTCCTCAGACAGGCTTGAAGTCGTGCCCTAATCCCCTATATTGGCAGTGGATACACAAGGAGCTTGGAAGGAGGTTGAGATGAGCGAGGAAATCCGCAAAACCGAAGAGCATGTACCTGTGCGCGAGGCCCAGTCGGGACAAGTGCAAAAGGCCCCCACGCGCTGGGTGAGCCCGTTCGAGGAGATGGAACGGCTGATGGACGAGTTCTTCCCGCGCGGCTGGCTGCGCCGCTGGGGTTGGGAGATGCCCACCTGGCCCGAGCTGACGCGGCGGTTCGAGATGCGGGTGCCCAAGGTGGACATCATCGACCGGGCGGAGGAAGTGGTGGTCAGGGCCGAATTGCCCGGTATCGACAAGAAGGACCTGGAGGTGACCGTCACCGGCGACACCCTCACCCTGAAAGGGCAGACCCGGCATGAAGAGAAAGAGGAAAAGGGCGATTACTTCCGCAGCGAGATCACCCGCGGCAGTTTCGCCCGCACCCTGGTCCTGCCCGCCGCCGTGGATGCCACCAAGGCCAAAGCGAGCTTCAAGGACGGCCTGCTGGAGGTGACCCTGCCGAAGAAAGAAGAGGCCCGCCGGCAGAGCATCGCCATCGAGTAAAACCCACCGGCAGGGAAGACCGGGCGTAGCCCGGTCTTTTTCTCTTTATCCCGGATTGCGCCCTGCGGGCCTGCTTCCGGGCTACACGCTACCCGTCTCCTCCTTCCCATCCCCCGCATCTCCCAACGCCGGATGGTCAGCCCGCGGGGTATCCAGGTGGTAGCCTTGTACCAGGTCCACCCCGAACTTCCTTAGCAGACACAGGCTTTGCGCGTTCTCGACGAACTCGGCCACGGTGGTGCGACCCATGCCGCGGGTGACGTCGGCGATGGCCTTGACGAAGAGCTGGTTGTCGCGGTCCTCGGCCAGGTTGCGTATGAACATGCCGTCGATCTTGACCATGTCCACGGGCAGGTGTTTGAGGTAGGCGAAGGTGGAGAAACCACTGCCGAAGTCGTCTAGGCAGATGCGGCAGCCGGCGGCGCGCAGGGCCTCGATGAAACGCTGGGCGTCGGCCAGATCGGTCACGGCGCTGGTCTCGGTCAGCTCCACCATCAGTCGGTCGGCCGCCACCCCGCTGCGATGCAGTTGTTCGATGATGAACTGCGGCAGCGTGGGGTCGTCGAGCGAGCGGCCGGACAGGTTGACTGCCAACGGTGGCATGTGCGGCCGCGCGCTGAGGGTGCGGATGGCCTCGCTGAGCACCCAGCGGTCCAGGGCGAGGATGCGGTTGCTCTTCTCCGCCACGGGGATGAAATGGCCAGGCAGGATGAGCTCTTCCGGCCGTGCCTCGTCCACCATGCGCAGCAGCGCCTCCAAATGGGCGATGCGGCCGTCCTTGGTGCGATACACCCCCTGGAAATGCAGGCGCAACAGCCCCCGCTCTAGGGCATGGTCGATGCGGTCGTTCCAGGTCAGGTGCTGCACCATGCCAGCCACGGCATCGCGATCGGCATTGTAGATGCGCCAGGTGTTCTTGCCGGCCTGCTTGGCCTGATACATGGCGGCATCGGCATGGGCGACCAGGCTGTCTGCATCGGTCCCGTGTGCTGGGTAGAGCGCGATACCCAGGCTGGTGGTCAACCGCAGGCTGTGGCCTTCGAAGCGGAAGGGAATGGTCCCCACCGCCCGCACGATGCGCTCGGCCAACTGGATGGCCTCCTGCTCGCGCGCATGCTGCACTAGCAGCGCGAACTCGTCGCCACCCAGGCGCGCCAGCACCTCGTTGCGCCGCACCAGGGTCTTCAGCTCGCCCGCCACACGGATGAGCAGGGCATCGCCGGCGCGATGGCCGAAGTGGTCGTTGATCACCTTGAATTCGTCCAGATCGAAGAACAACAGCGCCCCGGTACTCGCACTGCGCTCGCACTCGGCCACCATGCGTTCCAGCTCCTGCTGGAAGTGATGGCGGTTGTACAGGCCGGTGAGCGAATCGTGCTCGGCCAGATAGACCAGTTGCGCCGCCGTCTGCCGCTCGCGCGTGATGTCCTCGTAGATCCACAGCTGGCCGATGTAGCGCGCGGCGGCGTCGTGGACCGGATAGGACAGCTGAGTGACCACCCGCCCGTCGTTCAACTCCATCTCCAGGCTCTCGGAGGGCTCGCGCGCCTGCAGCACCTCCTGCACATGGCGGGAGAAATGGGCCGGGCGGGTGAGCAGGCCGTTGGCGCGTTTGAACACCTCGCGCACGGGCACACCGATGACGTCGATCTCTTCCGGCAGCATCCAGATGCGCCGGAAGGCCGGGTTGTGATAGACCACGCGGCCATCCGCGCCGACGAACAGGATGCCTAGGTTCATGGCCGACAGCAGCGCCACCAGGCGGGCGCGCTCCTCGCCCGCCTCCTGCGCGCTCAGCCGCAACTGCGCCTCGGATCGGGTCAGGCTCGCCAACGCCTGGCGCAGGTCCTCCTCGGTCGCACGCAGCTCACGCATGCGCTCGGCGATGGTGTCGATCATGCGGTTGAAGGCCAGGGCCAGTTCCCCCACCTCGTCGTGCGAACGCACCGGCACATGGGCATCGTAATGCCCTGCGCCGACGGCGCGGCTGGCCAGCGTCAACTCGCGCAAGTGGCGGGTGAGCCACAGGCCCAGCGCGGTCAGCAACAGGATGGACAGCACCACCTCGGCCGTGGCGATGGCCAGACTCTGGCTGAGCAAGTGGTTTTGCGCCTCGGTCAGGAAGGCGGTGGACAGTCCATAGACGAGACGGCCGTATTCCTGACCACCCAGGCTGATGGGCACCGCCAGCTGCACCATGCCTTGGGCGAGGGCCTCACGGGTGAGCCGGGTGTGCGTCGCGAGCGGGACCGTGCCGGGGGGGGCGCCAGCACGGGCGATCACCACGCCCTTGCGGTCGGTGAGCAAGGCATAGGTCACCCCGCCCTCCTTGCGCGCCTCTTGCAGGATCTCGTTCAGCGTGGCGTAGTCGCGCTGCGCCAGCGGCGCGGCGAGCGCCGCGTTGAACAGCACGTTGAGTTCCGCCACGCGCAGCTCGGCCTGGGCGGTGAGGCTGTCGCGCGACAGGCGCAGGCTGTTGGCCACCAGCAGGGTGAGCATCGCCACCTCGACGACGATGGCCGCCAGCAGCAGTTTGGCTCGCAAAGGCAGGGCGTGGGGCAGTTTCATGGCCGGCCGCGCAGGCGTTCGATCAGCTCCGGCAGGTAGGGCTCGACCGATTTCAGCTCGTGCGCCTCGATCCGGCGCAGCCCGCCATACGGCGTGTTGCGGAAGAACTCGCGCCCCTCGGCCGAGTCTGGAAAGGCGAGCAGGAGCTGTTGCAGGCGCTGCGCCTCGGCAGCCAGCCGCGGGTGCACCCCCCACACCAGGGACGGGATACGGGGCATTACGGCGAAGATGGCGAACTTGTCGCGCAGCTCGGCCGGCATGATGGCCACCGCCGCCTGGGCGGTCACCCCCAGCAGGGCGTCGCCATTGACCACTGCATAGGCCACGCTGGCGTGCCCCGGGGTCTCCACCACCTCGAAATCACGCCCGGGCTCCAGCCCCTGGGCGCGCAGCCAGGCCAGGGTGATCATGACGTTGAGGGCGAGCGGGTCGAAGATGGCCAACCGCTGACCGCGCAAGGCCCCGATGTCACGCACAGGCCGGGCGTGGCTCATGATCACATAGGCGCGGTTGGGGGCGGTATAGATCGCCACCGGCTGCCAGCCGATCTCCTGCTGGACCAATCGGGTCAGATGGGCGGGGGCGAGCGCGAGGTCATAGACGCCGGCCGAGAGGTGACGATAAAAGGCGCGGAAATCGGTGGCCGTCTCCAGCACCACCGCTCGCCCCAGGCGTTGTTCGAGATAGGCGCGCAGGGGTTGGTAGAGGCTGACCAGGGCGCGGGGCGTGAACACGGGCACCAAACCCACCCGCAAGGGTGCGGCGGCCTGGGCGCCGACCCTGCCGGCCCAAGCGCAAAGGCCCAGGGCGAAGCATGCACGCAGAGCGGCCCTGCGATCGTTGCAAAAGCGATGTACACTCACGGTTCAACCATTATCGGTCGATCGGCGCCGAAGATTGACCGGGGATGTGTCACAGGCTCTTGACCAGCACCTTGGAACGGCGCTGCCAGTTGTACAGGGCCTGGCGCGGGGCGGGCAGATCCTCCGGTCGGACCTGGACGAAGCCGCGCTCCAGGAACCAGTGCGCCGTGCGGGTGGTGAGGACGAACAGGCGCTCGAGGCCCTGCGCGCGCGCCGCCTCCTCCACTGCGGTGAGCAGGGCCTCGCCGCGGCCGGCGCCCTGGAACTCCGGGTGCACGGCCAGACAGGCCATCTCGCCCGCCCTGGCCTCGGGGTAGGGGTAGAGGGCCACGCAGCCGATGATGCGCCCGTCCAGCTCATCGACGAAGAAGCGGTCGATCTCCCGCTCCAGCAGCTCCCTGGGCCGGTGCACCAGGATGCCGGCCGCCTCCAGCGGTTCGATCAGCGTGAGGATGCCGCCCACGTCGGCGATGGTGGCCGGCCGCAGGTTCTCCACCGTCTCGCGCGTGACCATGCAGCCCACCCCCTCGTGCGTGAACAGCTCCGCCAGCAGCGCCCCGTCCACGTCGGCGCTGATGAGGTGCACGCGCGCCACCCCGTCGCGGCAGGCGCGCACCGCATGCGGCAGGTATAGCTTGAAATCACCCTCCGGCAGCTCGCGCATGAGGCGCTGCGCCTGCCGGGCGGTCAGCCGGCTCACCCGCCGGCCTTTGGCGTCCACCGCATCGCCCACGTCGAGGATGAACACCAGTTTCTCGGCGGCCAGGGCCATGGCCACCTCGGTGGCGACGTCCTCCAGGGTCAGGTTGAACACCTCACCGGTGGGCGAGTAGCCCAGGGGCGACAGCAACACGATCTCACCAGCGGCCAGACGGGCGCGGATCGCCTCCGCCGCCACCTTGCGCACCTCGCCCGTGTACATCAGGTCCACCCCGTCCACCACCCCGGCCGGCCGGGCGATGACGAAATTGCCGCCGGCCACACGGATCTCCGCCCCTGCCATGGGGGTGTTGGGCAGACCCAGCGACAGCAGGGTCTCGATCTCGATGCGCGCCACCCCCACCGCCTCTTTCACGCATTCCAGGGCCTGCGCATCGGTCACCCGCAGGCCACGCACGTAGCGGATCGTGAGCCCGCGCGCCTTGAGCCGCGCCTCCACCTGCGGCCGCACCCCATGCACCAGCACCAGCCGCACCCCGAGGGCGTTGAGCAGGTTCACATCGTGGATGAGGTCGACGAAATCCGCACGCAGCATGGCATCGCCGCCGAAGGCGATGACGAAGGTCTTGCCGCGGAAGGCATGGATGTAGGGTGCGGCGGCGCGGAACCAGTCGACGAAGTCGGACATGGGCCCGGCCGCTCACGCCCCGATCGTCTCGAAGGCCACTTGCAATCGCGCCGGCTGCGGCAGCACGAAATTCAGTTTCTCGAAGCCGATGACCCGTCCGTTGGGGTCTTTCATCAACACGATCTCTTCCCCGGTCTCCTCGCAGACATACTCATCCTGCGGCTCACCAAACCAGACGGAGAGGGTGTTGCCCGTTTGATCGTAATACACCTTCACTTGGGCCATATGCGTGCTCCTTCCTTGATCGCATCCGTCGGATAGGTCGTGATCAGGAAACCCTCCGCTCCGTGCTGCTTGGCGACCGCACAGACCCAACGCCCGGGACGCTCGGATTTGTAGAACAAAAATACACCAGTGGGTCGCTCCTGCTGCAACGGATCTCATCCGGCTCACGCAGGGTCTGCTGCACGATGTCCTCACGCCCACCCATCGAAGGATGCTTGATCGTGACGATCACATGCCAGTATGCCGAGGTCACGCGCACACGAAAACCCAGGGGCGTGGGCACTTCGAACAGCCATGCGTCCGCTGGGGGCATGCCGGCGGCATCCTGTCCGTCACTCATGACCGGCCGCCCCCTTCCGAAGACGCTGCCACAGCGCCCATCGCGGGCGCGTGACCGGCGCAAGGCACGAGGCGCGCAGACAGAGGCGCCAGGCACACAGGCGGGCACCATGCAACAGCCAAGCATGCAACCCGATACATGCAGACTTTCCATCCACCCCCTTCACCGCCCGCCAGACACACACCCTTCCCCTGTCACCTGTCCCCTGCCCCCCTGTCACCCGTCCCCCCACAGCGCCTGCATCGCCGCGAGTGCCGCCACGGCCGCGGTCTCGGTGCGCAGGATGCGCGGCCCCAGGCTGATCGGGGTGAAACCGAGCGCGATGGCCGCCTCGCGTTCGGCCGCATCCAGCCCCCCCTCTGGGCCGGCCAGCAGCAGCACGGGCGAGGCCGGCGGCGGCAGGTCGCGCAGGCGTAAGTTTGCCTGCGGGTCGAGCAACAGGCGCACAGCGTCCGTCGACCCCACGCCCTGCAGCCACTGTGCGAACTCGGCGATGGGGGCCACCGGCGGCAGCCGCGTGCGGCCGCACTGCTCACAGGCCGACATCACCACCCCCTGCCAATGGGCGCGCCGCCGCTCCTGCTTGTCCGCCGTCAGGCGCACCACCGTGCGCCGCATGGTCAGCGGCTGGATCGCCGCCACCCCTAACTCCACCGCCTTCTGCAGGGTGTAGTCCATGCGCTCGCCGCTGGAGATGCCTTGTGCCAGGGTGACGACCAGGGGCGACTCCCGATCCACCGCCCGGCACTCGCCCACCTGCGCCAGCGCCTCGCGGCCGCTGCGCGCGAGCACCGCGCTGCACTCGGTGCCGTCGCCATTGAACAGGATGACGGTGTCGCCCACGCGCAGACGCAGCGCCCCCAGGGCATGGCGCGTGACCGCTTCGGTCAGGCGCGCCGCCCGACCCGGCTTGAGATCGATAGGGCAGTAGAAACGGGCGACGGGCATGCGTGCAGGTAGGCTGACCGAATTGGTATCATCGACGCAACCCACCCCAGGAGGCAAGCATGGTACGCACCCTCACCCCTGTCTGTGACTTCGGCCAGCCGGCACCGGATTTCGACCTCATCGGCGTGGACGGCCGGCGCTACACCCTCGCCGACGTGCGCGGCCCCAACGGGCTGTTGGTGATGTTCATCTGCAACCACTGCCCCTATGTGCGCGCGGTCAAGGACCGCATCGTGCGCGACGTGCTGGAGTTGAAACAATACGGGATAGGCGCAGTGGCCATCATGTCCAATGATCCCACCGACTACCCCGAGGACAGCTTCGAGAACATGCAGCGCTACGCGCGCGAATGGCGGCTGCCCATGCCCTATCTGTGGGACGAGACCCAGGCCGTCGCGCGCGCCTATGGCGCCGTGTGCACCCCAGACTTCTTCGGCTACAACAAGGACCTGAAGTTGCAATACCGCGGGCGTTTGGACGCCTCCACCAAAGAGACCGCGCCCCCCGACGCCCGCCGCGAGCTGTTCGAGGCCATGGTGCAGATCGCAAAGACCGGCGAGGGGCCGCGCGAGCAGATTCCCAGCATGGGCTGCTCCATCAAGTGGCGGGCGTAATCAGAGCCCTGATCCCTGATACCTGACTCCTGCAGCCCGCACCGTGTCCCCTTTGCTCCAACAGGTCATCGCCGCCGTGCGCGAGGTTGGGCGCAGTGAGGTGATGCCGCGTTACCTCAAGGTGGCGCACACACGCAAGGACGACGGCAGCCTGTTCACCGAGGCGGACATGGCGGCCCAGCGTGCGCTCACGCAGCGGCTCGCCGCCATCGCCCCCTACCCGGTGCTGGGCGAGGAGATGGAGGCCGCAGAACATCGCCGGCTGTGGGCGGCGGGAGAGGCGGGTCTATGGTGCGTGGACCCCATCGACGGCACCACCAACTTCGTCAACGGCCTGCCCTTTTTCGCCCTTTCGGTGGCCCTCATGCAGGGCGGGCGTAGCAGGCTGGGCGTGGTCTACGACCCACATGCCGACGAGTGCTTCTACGCCGAGGCCGGCGGCGGGGCCTATCTCGAGGGCGAGCGTCTGCCACTGAAGACCCCGCCCACCGAGCTGCGCCGGGCCATCGCCGGCATCGACTTCAAGCGCCTGCCGCGCGCCCTGGCCGGCCGACTGGCGGCCGAACACCCCTACAGCTCGCAGCGCAACCTAGGCGCGTGCACCCTGGACTGGTGTTACCTCGCCGCTGGACGCCTGCACGTCTATCTGCACGGCGGGCAGAAGCTGTGGGACTACGCCGCCGGCTGCCTGATCCTGGCCGAGGCGGGCGGAGGGGTGGGCTGTCTGCGCAAAGACGGGGCCGACTTCTGGTCGGCCGAACCCTGGACCCGCTCGGTGGTGGCCGCCCTCACACCGGGTCTGCAACAGCAGTGGCAGGACTGGATCGATAAGGCAAGCGGCTGATTTGATAAAAAATTTTTAGCCCTCGGCGCAGCCGCCCGGCAACCCGCATGTCTATTGGCAACCACCGTACCGATCGCGGCCGTGGGCGTGCTGGCGCGGTTACCGGCGGCTTGCCCGGAGCGGGGGGCTGTTGGATAATCGGGGCCTTTCTGTCCGAAATCCGGGCCGGCCCGAGATTGTTTTATCCAAAGGAAGGAATCGAATGGCAACCCGCACCGACCTAGCCAACGCCATACGCGCCCTCGCCATGGACGCGGTCGAAAAGGCCAAGTCCGGTCATCCGGGCGCCCCCATGGGCATGGCGGAGATCGCCGAGGTGCTGTGGAACCACCACCTGCGCCACAACCCCGCCAATCCGAAGTGGCCCGACCGCGACCGCTTCGTGCTCTCCAACGGCCACGGCTCCATGCTGCTGTACGCCCTGCTGCACCTGACCGGCTATGACCTCAGCATGGAGGACATCAAGCAGTTCCGCCAGCTGCACTCCAAAACCCCAGGTCACCCCGAATACGGCTACACACCGGGGGTGGAGACCACCACCGGGCCGCTGGGTCAGGGCATCTCCAACGCAGTGGGCATGGCCCTGGCCGAGAAGCTGCTGGCGCACGAATTCAACCGGCCCGGTTTCGACATCGTCAACCACCACACCTACGTCTTCATGGGCGACGGCTGCCTGATGGAGGGTGTGTCGCACGAAGCCTGCGCATTGGCGGCCACCTGGAAGCTCAACAAGCTGATCGCCATCTGGGACGACAATGGCATCTCCATCGACGGCCACGTCGAGCACTGGTTCACCGAGGACGTCTGCGGGCGCTTCCAGGCCTATGGCTGGAACGTCATCCGCAACGTCGATGGCCACAGCTTCGAGGCGGTGGAAGCGGCGATCCAGCAGGCCAAACAGTCCACCGACCGCCCCACCCTCATCCAGTGCAAGACCATCATCGGCAAGGGCTCGCCCAACAAGGCCGGCACCCACGACGTGCATGGGGCCGCACTCGGGCACGAGGAGGTCGAGGCCACCCGCAAGCACATGGGCTGGAACTACCCGCCCTTCGTCATCCCGCAGGACGTCTACGACGGCTGGGATGCGCGCACCAAGGGCGCGGGGCTGGAGAAGCTGTGGAACAACAAATTCGCCGAATACGAGAAGGCCTATCCGGAACTGGCCGCCGAATTCAAGCGCCGCATGGCCGGTGAGCTGCCGGCCAACTGGGCCGAGCACGTCAGCAAGGCGATCGCCGAGGTCAACGCCAAGGCGGAGAGCGTGGCCACCCGCAAGGCGAGCCAGATCGCCATCAACGCCCTGGCCAAGGTGCTGCCCGAATTCGTCGGCGGCTCGGCCGATCTGACCGGCTCCAACCTCACCAACTGGACCGGCTGCCACCCCATCCGCCATGGCAACCCCGGCAACTACATCTCCTACGGCGTGCGCGAGTTCGGCATGGCCGCGATCATGAACGGTATGGCCCTGCACGGCGGTCTGCTGCCCTTCGGCGGCACCTTCCTGATGTTCTCCGAATACGCCCGCAACGCCATCCGTATGGCCGCGCTCATGAAACAGCGCGTCATCCACGTCTTCACCCACGACTCCATCGGCCTGGGTGAAGACGGGCCCACCCACCAGCCCATAGAGCAGCTGGCCACCCTACGCATGATCCCCAATATGAGCGTGTGGCGGCCCTGCGACACGGTGGAGACCATGGTCGCCTGGGCCAAGGCGGTGGAAAACCGCAGCGGGCCCACCAGCCTCGTGCTGTCGCGCCAGAACCTGCCTTTCGTCAAACGCAGCGACGCCCAGATTGCGCAGATCGAGCGCGGTGGCTACGTGCTGGCCGACTGTGAGGGTGAACCGCAAGTGGTGCTGATCGCCACCGGCTCCGAGGTCGAGCTGGCCCTAAAGAGCCAGGAGGCGCTCAAGGCCGAGGGCATACGGGCCCGCGTGGTGTCGATGCCCTCCACCGACGCCTTCGACCGGCAGGATCGGGCCTACCGTGACTCGGTGCTACCGCCGGGGGTCAAGCGCGTGGCGATCGAGGCTGGCGTGCCTGACGGCTGGTGGAAGTACGTCGGCTGCGACGGCGCCGTGGTGGGGATCAGCCGCTTCGGTGAATCCGCTCCGGCCGGTGTGCTGTTCAAGGAGTTCGGATTCACGGTCGAGAACGTGGTCGCCACGGTCAAGGGGGTTCTGTAGCGCGGGCGCCCAGGTCGTGCGGCCGGGCCGCGGCTGAATGCCGCGACCTTGCGATCTCATCCATTTTGTCATCAACCAAGGAGCTGAACAGACATGGCAATCAAAGTCGGCATCAACGGTTTCGGCCGCATCGGCCGCATGGCGCTGCGCGCGATCGTCAAGGAGTTCCCCGACCTGCAGGTGGTCGCCATCAACGACCTGCTGGAGCCGGATTACCTGGCCTACATGCTGCGCTACGACTCCGTGCACGGTCGCTTCCAGGGCGAGATCGCCGTCGATGGCGACCAGCTGGTGGTCAACGGCCACAAGATCCGCCTCACCGCCGAGAAGGACCCGAACAACCTCAAGTGGGGCGAGGCTGGTGCCGACCTGGTGCTGGAGTGCACCGGCCTGTTCCTCGATGAGGAGAGCTGCAAGGCCCACCTCAACGCCGGGGCGAAGAAGGTGGTGATGTCCGCCCCCTCCAAGGACAAGACCCCGATGTTCGTTTATGGGGTGAACCACACCAGCTATGCCGGTCAGGCCATCGTCTCCGCCGCCTCCTGCACCACCAACTGCCTCGCCCCGGTGGCCAAGGTGCTGCACGACAACTGGGGCATCAAGCGCGGGCTCATGAGCACCGTGCACGCCGCCACCGCGACGCAGAAGACCGTGGACGGTCCCTCCAAGAAGGACTGGCGGGGTGGGCGCGGCATACTGGAGAACATCATCCCCTCCTCCACCGGTGCGGCCAAGGCCGTCGGCAAGGTGCTGCCGGACCTGAACGGCAAGCTGACCGGCATGGCCTTCCGCGTGCCCACCTCCGACGTCTCCGTGGTGGACCTCACCTGTGAGCTGGAGCGCCCGGCCAAGTACGCCGACATCTGCGCCGCCATGAAGGCCGCTTCCGAGGGCGCGCTGAAGGGGGTGCTCGGCTACACCGAGGACAAGGTGGTTTCGACCGATTTCCGCGGCAACTCCGCCCCCTCCATCTTCGACGCCGAGGCCGGCATCGCTCTGGACGACACCTTCGTCAAGGTGGTGGCCTGGTACGACAACGAATACGGCTACACCTGCAACATGCTGCGCTTCGCACGGCACATCGCCGGCTGAGCAGGCCCCAGCCTGGCGGGAGCGGGACGCAAACGGGAGATGGCAAAAGGGAAACGTAAAAGGAAACGGGAAAAAAGAAGCGGTAACAAGGACACGGAAATGGGACGGGGGGAATGGGCGATGGTCAAGGCGGCAGCGGCTACACACCCGGACCGGTACAGGTCCGCTGTGGCGACCGCGTACACCGGCACCGGTCCGTGTCCCGCCCGCCCTATCCCCTCCCGTTACACCCTTGCCCCTAACCCCTTGCCCATCCCCCCTCTCCCCTTGCCTTCCCCTTCCTACCTCCCCCTGCCCGCTTCCCTTGCCATGAGCGGTCAGGCCTGGGTCTACCCAGCCCTCACCGCTTAGATCATCAGGAGCAAGCATCATGGCCAAATTCCTCCGCATGACCGACCTCGACCTCAAGGGCAAGCGCGTCTTCATCCGTGCCGATCTCAACGTACCGGTGAAGGACGGCAAGGTCACCTCGGATGCCCGCATCACCGCCAGCCTGCCCACCATCGAACACGCTCTCAAGGCCGGCGCCCGCGTGATGGTCACCTCCCACCTGGGTCGCCCCACCGAAGGGGAATGGACGCCCGAGGTGTCGCTCGCGCCGGTGGCCGAGGTCATGAGCGCCAAACTGGGCAGACCCGTGCGGCTGATCAAGGACTGGGTCGATGGCGGCTTCGAGGTGGCCGAGGGCGAGGTGGTCCTGCTGGAGAACTGCCGCATCAACAAAGGCGAGAAGAAGAATGCAGAGGAGACTGCGCGCAAGTACGCCGCGCTGTGCGACGTCTTCGTCATGGACGCCTTCGGCACCGCCCACCGTGCCGAGGCCTCCACCTACGGCATCGCCCAATATGCCCCGGTGGCCTGTGCCGGCATCCTCGTCACCGAAGAGCTCGAGGCACTGGAGCGGGCGCTGGCCAACCCGGCCCGGCCCATGGTGGCCATCGTCGGCGGCTCCAAGGTGTCCACCAAGCTCACCGTGCTCGAGTCGCTGTCGGAGAAGGTCGATCAGCTCGTGGTAGGCGGTGGCATCGCCAACACCTTCATCAAGGCCGCCGGGCACAAGGTGGGCAAATCGCTGTACGAGGATGATCTGGTGCCCACCGCGCGTGCGCTCATGGACAAGATGGCCGCCCGCGGTGCCACCATCCCCATCCCGGTCGATGTGGTGGTGGGCAAGCAGTTCGCGGCCGAAGAGCCGGCGGTGTTGAAGCGCGTCGAAGAGGTGGCCGATGACGACATGATCTTCGACATCGGCCCTGAGAGCGCCAAGGCCCTGGCCGACATCATCCTCAAGGCCGGCACCGTGGTGTGGAACGGCCCGGTCGGGGTGTTCGAGTTCGACCAGTTTGGTGAAGGCACCAAGACGATCGCCCAGGCCATCGCCCAGACCAAGGCCTTCACCCTGGCCGGCGGCGGCGATACCATCGCTGCGATCCAGAAATACGGCATCTACGACCAGGTCTCCTACATCTCCACCGCCGGCGGTGCCTTCCTCGAATACCTAGAAGGCAAGACCCTGCCGGCCGTGGAGATCCTGGAAAAGCGGGCGGCAGGCTGATGGATGGGTGAGGCGTGAGGAGTGAGGAGGAGTTCAGTGTGAGGTCAATGCACAAACCTCACCTCACACCTCACCCCCATCTCCCCTCACTCCCCCTCACTCAAACCTCTCCTCACCCCTCACACACACACTATGCTACGCAGAACCAAGATCGTCGCCACCCTGGGGCCCGCCAGCCGCGACCCCAAGGTGCTCGACCGCATGATCGAGGCCGGTGTGGACGTCGTGCGGCTCAATTTCTCGCACGGCAGCGCCGAGGAGCACATCCAGGCGGCTGAGCTGGTGCGCTCACTGGCCCGCACGCGCGGGCGGGCGGTGGGGGTGCTGGTGGATCTGCAGGGGCCCAAGATTCGCATCGGCCGTTTCAGGGACGGCAGGGTTCAGCTCAAGGATGGGGCATGTTTCATCCTCGACACCGACCCCACGCCGGGGGACGAGACCCGCGTCGGGCTGGACTACCCCGACCTGGTGCGCGATGTGTCGCGCGGCTCCACCCTGCTGCTCGACGACGGCCGCATCGAACTATGGGTGGAGGAGGTGCAGGACGAGCGGGTGATCTGCAGGGTGGTGCGCGGCGGCGCGCTGTCCAACAACAAGGGCATCAACCGCAAGGGCGGCGGCCTGTCCGCGGCGGCGCTGACCGACAAGGACATCGAAGACATCAAGACGGCGGCCGCGCTCAAGGCCGACTACCTCGCGGTGTCCTTCCCCCGTTCCGCCGCCGACATCCTGCAGGCGCGCGAGCTGCTGCGCGGCGCCGGCGGGCATGGGCTGGTGCTGGCCAAGATCGAGCGGGCCGAGGCGGTGGACGCCCTGGAGGAGATCCTCAACGCCGCCGACGCCATCATGGTCGCCCGCGGCGACCTGGGCGTGGAGATGGGCGATGCCGCCGTGCCAGCATTGCAGAAGAAGATGATCCGTCTGGCACGCGAGAAGAACAAACTGGCCATCACCGCCACCCAGATGATGGAGTCCATGATCGCCAGTCCCATCCCCACCCGCGCGGAGGTGTCCGACGTGGCCAACGCGGTGTTGGACGGCACCGACGCGGTCATGCTGTCGGCCGAGACGGCCGTGGGCCAGTACCCGGTCGAGGCAGTGGCAGCCATGCATCGCGTGTGCATCGAGGCGGAGAAGGAGATGGAGCGCCCGACCTTCCCCTTCAAGGCAGCGACCGAGTCCGGCATCCTGCGTATCGACGAGGCGATCGCCAAGTCGGCCGCCTTCACCGCCCTGCACCTGAACGTCAAGGCCATCGCCGCCATGACCCAGTCAGGCTCCACCGCCCTGTGGATGTCGCGCATCAGCACGCACGTACCCATCTACGCCTTGACACCCGAGGTGGAAACTCGTAGAAAGGTCACGCTCTTCCGCGGCGTCTACCCGATCAACTTCCGTCCCTCCAGCACCGACCGCGACCTACTGCTGGCCGAGGCGGAAGACGAGCTGCGGCGCCGCGGTGCGGTGCGCAACGGCGACCTGATCTTGCTCACCATCGGCGAGCCCATCGGCAAGCCCGGCGGCACCAACACGCTGAAGATCGTCCGCGTGGGCGAACGACACAAACACTGACGTCCATGATCCAACCCTGACATTACAGGAGAGACAGATGGCCCTCATCACCCTGCGACAGCTGCTGGACCACGCCGCCGAACACGGCTACGGCGTGCCCGCCTTCAACGTCAACAACATGGAGCAGATGCATGCCATCATGCAGGCGGCGGACGCTTGCGACGCCCCCGTGATCGTACAGGCCTCGGCGGGTGCACGCTCCTACGCCGGCGAGCCTTTCCTGCGCCACCTGATGCTGGCCGCCGTCGAGATGTACCCGCACATCCCCATCTGCGTGCACCAGGACCACGGTGCCTCGCCGGCGGTGTGCTTCCGCTCGATCCAGTCCGGCTTCACCTCGGTGATGATGGACGGCTCGCTGCTGGAGGACGCCAAGACCCCGGCCAGTTACGAATACAACGTCGAGGTCACGCGCAAGGTGGTCGATCTCGCCCACGCCTGCGGTGTGTCCGTCGAGGGCGAGTTGGGCTGCCTGGGCTCGCTGGAGACCGGCATGGCCGGCGAGGAGGATGGTGTGGGCGCCGAAGGCAAGCTCGACCACTCCATGCTGCTCACCGACCCTGAGCAGGCCGCCGACTTCGTCAAGAAGACCAAGGTCGATGCCCTGGCCATCGCCATCGGCACCAGCCATGGCGCCTACAAATTCACCCGCCCGCCCACCGGCGACATCCTCGCCATCGACCGCATCAAAGAAATCCACGCCCGCATCCCCAACACGCATCTGGTCATGCACGGCTCCTCCTCGGTGCCGCAGGAGTGGCTGAAGATCATCAACGAATACGGCGGCGACATGGGTCAGACCTATGGCGTGCCGGTCGAAGAGATCGTCGAGGGCATCAAGCACGGCGTGCGCAAGGTCAACATCGACACCGACTTGCGCATGGCCGCCACCGGGGCGATCCGCAAGTTCCTGGCCGAGAACAAGAAGGAGTTCGATCCGCGCAAATTCCTCAAGGCCGCCACCAAGGCCATGAGCGAGATCTGCAAAGCGCGCTACGAGGCCTTCGGCTGCGCCGGCCAGGCGAGCAAGATCAAGCCGCTGTCGCTGGAGGCCATGACCAAGCGCTACGCCAGCGGTGAGCTCGATCCCAAGGTGAACTGAGCCACCGTCCGGCGGCGCACAGGCGGCCTTGGCCGCCTTTTTCATTTCGGCCTTTTTCTCACGGCCGGGCCCGACGCGATCGGGATGCGCCCCGGACCGTCCGATTCGCCCCCCGCCCACGGACTGCAGGCCGCCGCACCTGGCCGCGGGCGCACGTGACCACTTCCTGCACCGGTGTGATGAAGGCATCATAAGCGCATGAAGCTCGCCTTGGCCCAGTTGAACCCCACCGTCGGCGATCTCGCCGGCAACGCCGCACGCATAATCGATGCCGCTCGGCAGGCCCGCCTCGCCGGGGCCGACCTCCTGCTCGCCCCGGAACTCGCCCTGTGCGGCTATCCGCCCGAGGACCTCGCACTGCGCGAGGACTTCTACGCCGAGAATGCACGCGTGCTGGCTGGCCTCGCGCGCAATCTGCCGGCAGGTCTGACCGTGGTGTTCGGACTACCCCTGAACGAGGCTGGACTGCATTACAACGCCGCCGTCGTCCTGCGCGACGGGCGCACCCTGGCCACGCACCGCAAGCAGCGGCTGCCCAACCATTCGGTGTTCGACGAGCTGCGCACCTTCGTGCCGGGCGAACAGGCCACGGTGTTCGACTGCGCCGGCGTGCGCTGCGGGCTGCTGATCTGCGAGGACCTCTGGCACCCCGAGCCCGTTGCCCAGGCGCGCGCGGCCGGGGCCGAACTGCTGCTCGTCATCAACGCCTCACCCTTTCACCGCGGCAAGCAGGCCGAACGTTACGCGGTGGCGCGTGCGCGCATCGGTGAGACCGGTCTGCCGCTGGTCTATCTCAACACGGTGGGCGGACAGGACGAGCTGGTGTTCGACGGCGGCTCCTTCGCCATGGACGGCCGCGGTGCCGTCACGGCGCAGCTGCCGATGTTCACCGAGGGGCTGCATGTGCTCGAATACGGTGCCGGTGCCGCCCGCGGCGAGTGTCATCCCCTGCCGGACGAGCTCGACAGCGTCTATGCTGCGCTCACCCTGGGTGTGCGCGACTATGTGGAGAAAAATCGCTTCCCCGGCGTGCTCCTGGGGCTCTCAGGCGGCATCGACTCCGCCCTCACCCTGGTCATCGCCGTGGACGCCCTGGGCCCGCAGCGGGTCGAGGCGGTGATGATGCCTTCGCAATACACCTCCGACATCAGCCGCGAGGACGCCCAGGCCCTGGCCCAGCGCCTGGGGGTGGCCTACCGCGTCATCCCCATCAAGTCCGTGTTCGACAGCATGCTCACGGCGCTGGCGGATTGTTTCGAGGGCCTGCCCTACGACGTGACCGAGGAGAACATCCAGGCGCGCATCCGTGGCATGCTGCTCATGGCCCTGTCCAACAAGTTCGGCCGGCTCGTGCTCACCACCGGCAACAAAAGCGAGCTGGCTACCGGCTACGCTACCCTCTACGGCGACATGGCCGGCGGCTTCGCCGTGCTCAAGGACGTGGCCAAGACCCTGGTCTATCAGCTCGCCTGCCGCCGCAACCAGCGCGCCCCCGTCATCCCCGAGCGCGTCATCGTGCGTGCCCCCAGCGCGGAACTCAGGCCCAATCAGACCGACCAGGACACCCTGCCGCCCTACGAGGACCTCGACGCCATCATGCAGCGCTATCTGGAGCTCGACCAGTCGCCGCGCGAGATCGTCGCCGCCGGCTACCCGGAGGAGGTGGTGCGGCGGGTGGTGCGCATGATCGACGCCGCCGAGTACAAACGCCGCCAATCCGCCCCCGGCATACGGGTGACCCGCCGCGCCTTCGGACGCGATAGGCGCTACCCCATCACCAACCGTTATCAACCCCCGTTCTGACGGCTAAGATGCAGCGCCGAGGGCCCATCCCCGCACACCACACCGGAGCCTGCCATGAAGAAGATCGAAGCCATCATCAAACCGTTCAAACTGGACGAGGTGCGCGAGGCCCTCTCGGCCATCGGCGTGACCGGGCTCACCGTCACCGAGGTCAAGGGCTTCGGCCGCCAGAAGGGCCACACCGAGCTCTACCGCGGTGCCGAATACGTGGTGGACTTCCTGCCTAAGG
Source organism: Thiobacillaceae bacterium (assembly GCA_025054655.1). Classification (GTDB taxonomy): domain Bacteria; phylum Pseudomonadota; class Gammaproteobacteria; order Burkholderiales; family Thiobacillaceae; genus JANWZL01. The sequence goes on from JANWZL010000105.1 coordinate 27,447, forward strand.
TGAAGATCGAGCTGGTGGTCACCGAGGCCCTGTTAGAGCCGGCCATCGAGGCCATCCTCACCGCCGCCCGCACCGGCAAGATCGGCGATGGCAAGATCTTCGTCACCCCGGTCGAGCGGGTGATCCGCATCCGTACGGGGGAAAGCGGCGAGGCGGCGGTGTGAGAGGCTGGGGTTAGCCTTGGGGTGCTGTCGGTTTTTTTTACACAGCGTGAAGTGTGTCACAGATGCCCTGTGTGTGCCCCCTTACTCCTCTCAACCGTGACTGTCACACACAGCGAGCTTAAACCAGGCCGCTTGAACGGCGGCAAGCACTTATCAACACAGGGGTCCCTAGCTCGGTTCTGCCTAGCGCAGACCCTGTCCAGACCGCGCCGCCCAGCACCGACCTGTCGGTTTTTTTTTACACATCATGGCCAAGCGGTCTGATCTAGTGCGAGATACATACACATATCACGCGCTTATAATGTTCGTAACATATTGATATATATTAGTTTCTTTATTCCTCGGCAGCATGTGGCACACGACGTGCTTTGCCCATGGCAAGCGACCGGGCTATACCGGTCATCCCTTCAACCCTTCAACCCTTCAACCCTTGATGGAGAGCTACAGCATGAAAAAGAGCCTGTTAGCAGGAGCCATAGCGGCCACGCTGGGTGCAGGCAGCGCCCATGCCTTCCTGTTCAGCCTGGAGGGAGATCTCAACGGTATGGGTATGGTCGTGACCGGTCTGCCGCCCTTGCCGGCGCCAGGCTTTACCGTGGCCTTCGACCTCTCCACGGCCTATGGCAACAGCACCATTTGGAACACTGGCCTGGCCGGGCTTACGCCCGGTAGTTCCGTCTGGTCACCCAAGCTGATTGTGGATGGTCAGATCGTAATCCACAACCCTAGCCTTCCTGCCACCATCAACCGCACCTACGATTACCGCAAGGCCTTCCAAGGTTCGGTGACCACCACCCTCAACAGCCTGATCGGGTTGGCTGCACTGCCTTCCGTGCTGGATACTAGCACCCCTAGCTTCAGCGGCAGCATGACCGTGAACTATAGCGGGGTGTTCGATGACTTCCCCCTGCTGGGTATCTCCGTGCCGACATTTGGTTCCGGTACGCTCAACATCAACTTCAGCTTCGTCAACGCCACTGACGTGCTCACCCTGGCCATCACCGAGAGCTTCAGCGGTGCGGGCTGGAATGGTTTCGAGGCGATGTTGGACAATCTGGACAACACCATCGGCACCAATTCCGGCACTCTAGGCGCCTTCATCTGGGGTGGCAAAACGGTCACCCCGACGGGTAACCCAGCCAATCCCTTCAACAGCACAGGCAATCTGAGGCTGATTCCTGAACCCGCCACCTTGGGTCTGCTCGGGCTGGGCCTGTTGGGCCTGGCCACTGCCCGCCGCCGGACGGTCTGACACCACACAAACCACGAACCCGGTCGGTCCGTGCGACGACCGGGTTTTTTTATGTGGGCTGCCGGCCACGGTCAGGGCTGCATAAATGCCCTAACGGCGTGCTGGAGCGGCGAAAACCGCGACCCCATACCCCACCCGTGAGTCCAGCCAACCTGCGGGACCGGGGATGATGGACCACAGGGTCGAGCCATGACTCTCCACGACCTCCGGACCTGCAGCGGGCCACCCCGCTCTCCCGCCCAAGTTCGTAGCACCTGAGAATGTCCGAGATAGACGTATGGTACGTTTCAACCATATTGCTGCGAGGAACTTTCCCGTAATCGATCCCATCTGGTAGGGGCCGCGATCGTATCCGGCCCCGCAGATTCGGCACCGCCTTTCATCCAACACGGCCTTCGACGCTCGTACAGGATCGAGCTCGTCGCATTAAAATGACTCCATCTCCGCCAGACATATCGGTGTGCATGAACACGCTTATGATTGGTCGTTTCGGACGCCTGCTGTGCGCCGGCCTTCTATCTGTGGCTCTGGCGCAGATCACCGGCTGTGCCGTCATCCCGGGTACCCACACCTACGACATGCGTCAGCAGTCCGCCGTCAAACTGCCGGTCAAACAGGCCGAGGAGGTAGTTCCCGCCAATGTGAAACTGAGGCCCATCGACGCTCAGCTCATCATCGAGCAGGAGCGGGCCGCTCAGACCGCGGCGACCGAGCTGCGCCGCATGGCCGAGAAGTCGAGTCAATCCACCATCCCTGTGCCCGAATACAAGATCGGTCCAGGAGACATCCTGTCCATTACGGTATGGGAACATCCCGAGCTGACCATACCAGCAGGCCAGTTCCGGCGCGCTGAGGAGGCCGGACACGTGGTGGCGGAGGACGGCACCATTTTTTTCCCCTACGCTGGGGTGCTCAGGGTGGAGGGGCTCACCACCCGTGAGGTGCGCGCCATACTGGCGCAGCGCCTGACCAAGACGATCAAGAACCCGCAAGTGGACGTGCGTGTGATCTCCTTCCGCAGCAAGCGGGTGTACGTGGTGGGCGAGGTGACCAAACCCGGGCTGCAGGAGATCAACGACGTGCCGACCAGCATCCTAGACGCTATCAACCGCGCCGGCGGTCTCACGAAAGACGCCGACGCAAGCCAGGTACTGCTCACCCGCGACGGCAAGACCTGGCGCGTGGATCTGCAGGCCTTGTACGAAGAAGGTGCGGTCAACCAGAACGTCATGCTCAAACCCAATGACATCGTCTACGTGCCCGACCGTGCGCTTAACAAGGTCTTCGTCCTGGGCGAGGTGCAGAAACCCGGTGCCTATTTCATGAACAAGCGGCGTATGACGCTCGCCGAGGCACTGGCCGAGGCCGGTTACATCAACCAGGATAAGGCCAACCCGCACTGGATCTTCGTCATGCGCGGCCAGGGCGACGTACCCGAGCTCTACCACCTGGATGCCAAGTCGCCCGATGCCCTGCTGCTGGCCGACCGCTTCACTCTGCGTCCACGCGATATCCTCTACGTCGATGCGGCTGAAGTGGCGCGCTGGAACCGAGTGATCACCAACGTGCTGCCCACGGTCAACCTGCTCAACACCCTGAGCGGCGTGAAATATCCGCTCTTTGGGGGCACCCAGCCCTGACCTTGCGAGAAACCGGCCAGTCAGGTCATCTACGCCCCGAGATCTGATCCACATCGTGACCGCAGCGGCTCGGTAATCCTTTCCCCCATTCTGGACCGATGCCGATAACCTGTGCGGAGGCCAACGGATACCTACTGGCGGCGTAGCTGGATGTAGGCCTGATGAGCCAGGTTCTAGGGATGGATGGGGTGAACCTTTGCATTGTGCCGCAATCCATGTGGGCTGCGTGAGCGCGAACGCCGGTGCTTGTAGGCGCACCAGTGAACTCGTATGGTGCCTTGCCGACGTTGTGTTAGCCTCTTCTTCATACGGGGAACCCTCCCATGGGGACTTGGGTAGAGGGTTGTCGGTTTTTTTTACACTCGGAGCTTCCCTATCCTGTCCGACGCTCGCCGATGATGTGATCCCCCGCTATAACCTATTGACCGACAAAGATAGGGCAAGAGGCGTTTGTGCATGGCACAAAACGTGCTTAACGACAGACGGCTGTGAGCCTGATCACAGGGTCCTATTGTTCAAGACCAGATGGAGGTTACATGTGGTTTCACGTGGGACTGTTCGGCTTGTCCATACTCGCGGCAGGTCTGGCCTTGCGCTATGGCATCGCCCTGAGCAGCCGCTACGGGCTGGTGGATCGTCCCTCGGGGCATAAGGCGCACACTCACAACACACCCTTCATCGGTGGGGTCGGTGTCTTGGTCGCCCTCGCCTGTACGTTGCCCATAATTGGGATAGAGGGATATGGGTCGGCCACCCAGCTCGTAACGCTAGGGGTGTGTGCGCTGGTCCTGTTCCTGACAGGGTTCGCCGACGACCTGAGGCAGTTGGGTTTCAAACCCCGCTTGCTGATCCAATCCGGAGTGGTCTTACTCATGGCCTGGGTAGGGGGGGTCCACTTGCAGGACCTCGGCGCATTGCTTGGCCCGGATGAACTCAAACTGGGCTGGCTAGCGATCCCGTTCACCGTCTTCGCCGCGGTCGGCGTGATCAACGCCCTCAACATGATCGACGGCATTGATGGCCTGTCTGGCACGCTGTCCGCTATCACCCTGGCGTTCATCGCCCTCGTCGCACATACCGCGGGCGACCATATGATCCTTGGGCTTGCCGTGGCGCTGCTGGGAGGAGTGACAGCCTTCCTGTATTTTAACCTGCGCCATTCGGGCCGGCGACGCGCCCGCACCTTCCTGGGTGACAATGGCAGCATGCTGCTTGGGCTGCTGCTAGCCTGGTTGCTCATCGACCTGACGCAGGGTGAGCAACGGGCCATCGCCCCCATCGTGGCGGTCTGGCTCTTCGCAGTGCCTCTCATGGACACGGTGGGCATCATGGTCCGCCGGGTCTGGCTGGGTAAGTCGCCTTTCAGTCCCGACCGTTATCATATCCATCACCTGTTCCTGCAAGCAGGGTTTCGGGTCGAGGAAACCGTCTATGCCATCGCCGCCATTCATCTCCTGTTTGGATTGATCGGGCTGTTGCTATACCACTACAACGTCCCGCAATCGTTCATGCTCACCCTCTTCCTCACCTTGTTTATGGGCTATGTATATTTTGTAGTGCGGCCGTGGCGGCTGGTGCCCAAGTTGCGCCGCTTGCACGGTTGGTTGAGGCTACCCTCGCGTTATGCCAGCGGGGTGTTCATCGGATATTTTGCTGCGCACGAAGCTGAAGGGGTGCTTGCACCGGTGATCAAACAGCTGGAGGGCAAAGTGCCTTTCATAGTCCATGTATTTCACTGTAAGGGCTGCAAGGCAGAGACCAGTACCTATGCCCTGATCCAGTTCGAGGAACCGGATCTTGAGCTGAAGGCTGCTCAGGCACACATCTGGCAGCGCCGCATCCGCACCTTGCTGGCCCAATCAGGGCAACTCCAGGTTCGTCAGTATATCGAACGGCAGACTAATGCCCTGACTGGCTCGGCCATCTCGCTGCTCGGTCGCCGTTGGCAAGACCGTCGTGCAGTTAAGGTCCATCACCTACTGTGGTCACATCCCAACGGCTATGGCGCTAGGGCGCTGGCCGCCTGAGTCGACCTGCTCAAAGTGTTCCACCGCATCCTCGTCGTCTGCACCGGCAATGTCTGCCGTAGCCCCGCGAGCGAGGCCCTGCTACGCCAGCGTCTGCTGCGTGCAGGGTCTCAGGTCGAGGTGCAGTCGGCCGGGGTCGCGGCCCTGGTGGGCGAATCGGCCGACCCTCTGATACGGTCGCGTCTGCTCGCCCTCGGTCTCGACATCGAGACGCACCGTGCACGCCAGCTTGAGCCTGAGCATGCCCGCTGGTCCGATCTCATCCTGGTCATGGA
>JANWZL010000114.1 GCA_025054655.1 Thiobacillaceae bacterium
GTGATGGCGGTGACGTTGGCCTTGGGGAAGGGCAGATCGGGGATGTCCTTGTGCAGAAAAGGACACAGTTTCTCCCAGCCCTCGCCCGCGGTGACATCGAGCACCAGCAGGTCCTGAGGGCGATGTTTGAAGTGGTCGAGCACCCCCGCCACGAAACGGTCGTAGCCTGCGGCGAACTTGTGCGGTTCGAACACCGCCGTGCCATACAGGTCGATGAACAGTCGGTTATGCGCTTCGGTCTGTTTGGCGGCCAGCTTCTCGGTGAACTGTTTCGCACAGGACTTGAGCCAGGCCTCGCGCTCGCGCACGGTGAGGATGAACTTCGCACCTGGAAAGGCGCGGTCGAGCTCGCGGTAGAAGCTCGGGATGGGGGTGTCGGTCAGGGCATCGTAGCGCTCGAACAGGCTGGGGTCCAGGCAGCTCAGATCACCCGGCCGATAGACCTCGATGCCGGGATAGTCCTTGACTCGGTAGCCGAGCAGTTCGAGTGCGCTGGCCAGGCTGCTCGTGCCGGTCTTGGACAGGCCGATGCCGAAGATCTTCATGGGTTGGCCTCTAGAAGGCGAGGGTCACGACGCCGCATGCTCGAAGGTGTAGCCGAATTGTCGGATGTCGAATTGATGGCGCTCGGCCACCGCGTCGATGGTGTCCGCATCGTACAGAGCCGAGTAGTGCAGCCCCTGCTTGCGGATGCCCGCCTTGAGTCGGGGCAGTTGCAGGGGCGGCAGCCCCAGATCGCTACACAGCTGCTGCAGGTCCTCTTCCAGCCGTTCGTAGCGCAGCACGCGCTCGACGCACAGTCGTCCGTCGAGGGCATAGAAGCGATCATTGTTTTCCCAGGTATCCGAGAAGACGAACCGTCTGAACTCCTCCTTCAGCCGATCCTGCTCGCTGCGGCCCAGGCCGAGACGCGCGAGCCACCCCTTGTTCGCCGTGCTGTCCGGCTTGCGCTTCTTTTCCCAGAAAAACAGCGACACCGTGCGGTCCCAGGGGTTACGGGCGATGCTGAACTTTAGGTAACCCTCCCACACCTCGGCGGGCAGTTTGCCCTTGATGGTGCGCGCATCGTCGTGTTGCTCGAAACCGGTACTGTTCATGGCGTGGTGCACCCAGTTGCCCGCCTCATCGCGGTTGAAGCGGTAGTCCCCCAGTTCGGTGACGATGTCCGCACCCTGACAATGCGCCGACAGTGCCGCCTCCACGCTGGTGCCTGCCGTTTTGAGGGATTTGATGAAGATATAGCGATGGGTGTGCGAGACGATCATCTTTGTCCTTTCCCCGTGGTCTCGTTAGCTTAACGGTCGCCCGTGACCGTTTCTGGAGCGCGCAAAACGATGCGCGGGCCTAAACCCTGCACGGCGATGTCCTGTATCGGACCGGCTGGCCAGCGTAGGCGCAGATGTGTGGGGACGCTGGCGCCCAAGCCGAGATAGACGCGATAGTGCCCCTGAGACGAATAGGCGGCCTCGTGGGCACCGACCTCATGGGTGAGTGTACGTCCGCCGGGCCAGAAGGCCGTGATCCTGGCCCCAATGGCCTGGGCGTTGCCGCGCCCACCCACGAGATCGAGCTGCAGGCCCGGCCCGGCTGGACCGATGTTGCGGTAGCTCAGGATACGCCACACGAAACGGTCGTCGCGCCCTTTCGGGTCGGCGTGCTTGAACCAGCGCTCCCACCAGCGCCACAGGGAGGCATTGTCCTGGAGGGCGAGCAGCAGGTCCAGCCTGCCGTCACCGTCCCGGTCGTACCACTGGACGATGGCGGCCTGGTATTTCTGGTCCAGCAGCCTGAGCATGCCCGTGCGCTCGAACCGCCCGGAACCGTTCGCACGCAAGATGCCCTGGGGCACGCAGTGCATGTCCACGTGTCCGTCGTTGTCGTAATCCACCCACGCACAGGCGACCGATGCGGCCGGCAGCCCCACCCGCTCAGGGGACAGCAGGCGCAATCGCCCGCCGTCGTTGTTGAGCAGGACGTTGCCGCGCTTGGAGGTCATGAAGGCATCGAGGTCGCCGTCTGCATCGTAGTCCGCCACCGAGAGCTTGCCGTCGAACTGCCAGTAGTCGGTCGCCTCGTAGCGCAGGCCGGGTACGTCGGCCCGGTGGAACGGCCCGCGGCCCAGCCGTTGGCGTGTAAAGCGCCCGGCAGTGTAGCGATAGAGATAAAAACCAGTGTCCTCATGGGTCAACAGCTCGCTCGAGCCGTCCCCGTCGGTGTCGAACCAGACCATGTCCACGATCTGCTGCTGCGGCAGGTCCAGCCCCACCTGGGCGGCGACCTCCTGCAGCCGCCCGTCGGGTAACTGCCGATAGAGCTGTTTGGGAAAGCCCCCACCGGCCCTGCCGCGATCCTGGCAGTTGACGAACAAATCGAGTCGCCCGTCGCGGTCGAAATCCACCCAGCGGGCCTGGCGCCCCGAGCAGTCGTTCTTTTTCAGCCCCAGCTCGTGGGCACGATCGACAAACCCCCCGGTCGGGGTGCCGAACAGGAACTCATCGGCGATGCGCGTGCGCACCTCCGGCGGGAAACGGCGCAGCATCCCGCCCAAGGCACCGCGGTTGATGTAGAGGTCCATGCGGCCATCGCCGTCGAAGTCGGCCCACAGCATGGCATGGCGATCGCGCGTGCTGAGCTCCAGGCGCCGGCACCAGCGGCAGGCTGGGGCGTCGAGCGTAAACTGCGGCAGCTCGGGCGCGTAGGCATCCGCACCCACGTATACCTTGCCGGCCAGCCATGGGGCATCCAGTGTCACCTCCACGGGTGTGCCGCGGGTGTGGGGATACAGACGTAAGCGACCTTCACCGGTTGCCTCGAACTCCACCTGGGTTATCGGCACTGCAGCGTCCGGCGGCACGTGTGCGGAAAAGCGTGTGCGCCAGGCGGTCTCACCCACCGGCTCGACCCGGTTGTAGAACTTCAAACGGCCGCGCAGCGGCGACCAACCCGCGGTGCGGTGGGCAACCAGGTGCAGCACATCCCCCTGCCAGAAGATGTACAGGCCTGGTCGTGCCATTCTGGGCGGGTCGCGATTCTGCTCAAAGCCCGGCAGCCTCGGGTCTTGGCCCAAGCCCCAGGCGTCCAGGGCCTCACGGTAGCCACCGTGCCCATCGGCCAGGAGCAGGTGCTGGCGATAGTTGTGGTTGCTCGTATACAGGTCGAGTTGACCGTCGCCGTTGACATCGACCACACCCAGGTCGTAGAGATAGGTCATATGCCGATAGGGGAAGTCCAGCGCCTCGAACCAGCGCCCCTCGCCCGAGCGCGCGCGCTCGAACCACGCCTGCAGATCGTGCCGCATGGACAGCAGCACGACGGCCGCTGCCGCCAGGCCGAGCAACAGGAATAGGCGCAGGATCAAACGTCGGCTCATGAGCGTGGGCGGGACAGACGCAAGGGGCCGCGCAGCGTGTGCGCCGCCCTGGCCAGCAGGGCGCGCCAGCGCTGCGACTCAGTGCGCAAGGCGGCGAAGGGCTGGAACAGCCAAAACAGGGCATACGCTGCCCCGCCCACGCACAGCATGACCAGCAGTCGAGCCACGGCCGACGCCTGCGGCCATGCCTCGACTGCGCCGTGTGTGAACCCCAGCGCCACCGTCATGGCGCAGCCCATCAGCACGCCTGGGGCAATGGCCTGGGCGAGATCGGCCCAGCGTCCGCGCACGCAGCGGTGGGCATAGAACAGTAGGTGCAGGGTCAACAGGGCTGTGGCGGCAAACACCGCCCAGGCGAGGCCGGCCAGGCCGTATTGCAGGCCGATGAACACGGCGATCAGGGCGAGGGGCAGATGGATCGCCTGGGCCTTAATCTCCAGCCCGAGTCGGTTTTGCGCGGCCAGCAGCACCGAGGAGGGAAACAGCAGGTTGAGGAAAGGCCCGGCGAGCACCAGGATGCGCATGGGGTCGGCCGCCGCCACCCACTTCGGACCGTAGACGACCGAGATGAACGGCTCGGCCACCCACCACAGGATGGCGTACAAAGGCAGTGTGTAGGCGCTAAGCAGGGTCAGACTGCGATAGTAGAGATAGCGCACTTGCCCCGGATCGTCCTGAGTCTTGCCCAGGGCGCGGAACAGCGGTTCCATGGTCGGTTGCATGAACAGCTGGTTGGGCAGCCGGGCGAGGCTGTCGGCCTTGTTGAACAGCCCCAGTGCGCTGGCCCCAGCGAGCTTACTCACCATGAGTGTGCGGCCCTCGCGATTCAGATAAGAAAGGAAGTCGTTGGCGACGATGCGGGCCCCGAAACCGCTGTGACGCCGCATCAGCTCCGTGCGCGGGTTGAGCCGCGCCGCGAGCGGCACGAGCCGAGACAGCCAGAGGTTTTGCAGCAGGGCGTTGAGCAGGCCGGACAGGGCCAGGCTCCACACCCCCAATCCCATCCAGGCCATGAGCGAGGCACTGACACCGGAGACGAAACCCATGGCGATCTCGACCTGGGTACGGGCCTGAAACTGCATGTGGCGGTTGAGCCAGGCCATGCGCATGACGTACAGGGGTCGCAGCAGAAAGCTCAGCGCCATCACCCGTACCAGGTCGGTGTACAGCGGCTCGGCGAAGGCCCGTGCGATGAGCGGGGCAGCGGCGAAAAAGCCGAGATAGACCAGCACCCCCAGGGCAAGCTGCAGGGTGAACACCGCGGTGAAATCCTCCTCGTCCGCTTCCTTGGCGCGGATCAACGACTGTCCCATGCCGCCGGCGGTGAACATGCCCACGAAGCCGGTGAAGACCGAGACGGTGGCGATCATGCCGAAATCGGCCGGGGTGAGCAGCCGCGCCAGGATCACCCCGAAGGCGAACTCCCACAGACGGTTGGCTAGCTTGCCAAACGCGAGCCATTTGGCCCCGGAGCGGATGGCTGCCCCCAGATGCATGCGCGGTATCCGTTCAACCGTAGCTCGGTCGCGGCTGGCGGACCGGGTCGGGCGCGAGCCAGGCCGGTGGCATGAAACGGCGCTCGAAGGGGCTCAGGGTCTGTACCGCCGGTTGGACCTGCTTTTCGATCAGGTGGGCGGTGACCACGGCGAGCACGATGAGGCCGTAGGTCAGGTCGAAATAGGCCAGGCCCAGGAAGGCGCCACCGGACATGTAGGCGATGAGGCTCACCTGGAGCATCGCCGCCAGGTCGCGCGCCCAATACAGCTTCGGGTCGCGTTTGGCCAAGCGGATGATGCGGCCGCACTTGAGCCATGTGAACCCCAGCAGGGTGAGGAACAGCGCGAGCCCGACAAAGCCGTGCTCGCCCAGCATCTCGAAATAGATGCTGTGCACGTCGCGGGTACCCTGGAAATCGTCGGCATAGCGCTTGAACACGTCCCACTGGAAGGTCTCGAAACCGCCGCCGGTGATGCGATCGCGGGCCAGATTCCAGGCCATTTTCCAGGCATAGATACGGCCCATGGCCGAGGCATCCTCCTCGTAGGTCTTGATGGTCTGCATGCGGTCGTACCAGGACTGCGGCATGATGGCCACCACCAATCCGACTGAGATACCGATCAGGATGGCCATGAGCAGCTTGCCACGGCTTTTGAGCCAGAAGATGCCCACCGTAATGCTCAACGCGACCAGGGCACCGCGGGACTGACTGCCGATGGCGGCCAATGCGGTCAGCACCATGGCGGCCATCAGACCGGTTTTGACCCATTTGCGGGTCTCCTGCAGGTGCAGATAGCGCATCAGCGGCAGGGTCATGGCTAGGGCGAGCGCCAGTTCGTTGTTGCCGCCGATGAAGGTGCCCAGCGGTCCCTGCACGCGATGCACCCCGCCATGCAAGATGGTGAAGATGCCTCCCTTGACGCCGTAGAAACCCAGCGACAGCACGACGACCCAGACGAAGATGTGCACCCGCTCGCGGCTGGTGAGCAACATCAGGGTCATGAAGGTCAGGATCTGGATCTTGAGCACCTTGACATACTGCTCCCAGGCCAGCTCGGGGTAGAAGGCCTGGGTGGTGGTGATTCCCATCCACAGGAGCAGGATCACCAGCACCACGATCTCGCGCCCCCAGATGAACTGTTTTTTTTCCTTGGACAGGATCATGCCGGCCAGGGTGGTGAGGGCCGCCACCATCACCACGGGAAAGCCCATCATGAAGCCGTAGCAGAGCCGGTGCGGGTTCATGTAGCCGAGCCAGGCCGAGAGGTATATCCCCCAGTGCGGCCGGCTGAGCACGAAGGGCAGCACGCCGAAAAAGACGATGGCGAGGGTGATGTCGCGCAGGCCCATGGGTTAGACAGCCTCCGCCGGATACCAGCGCACCCTTGCTGCCAGAGGGTGCTCGCGCAGCAGACCCTGCCGCAACAGGCGCTCCACCTGCAGCTCGTGCTTTAGGCCGCGTTGTCTGACCTGGTAGAGCCGGCCGCGGTGCGGCTGGGCCTGGCCTAGCCGTTCGCCCGCCGCCAACCGTTGCAGCAACTCGGCGTACACCGCGGCGCTGTCGCGCACCCCACGCCAGAACAGGATTAGCTCATCGTCGTCTGGGTGTACCTCGGGGCAGACGTGAGCGATCAGCCGGCCGGTATCGATGCCAGCGTCGATCCAGTGCAGGGTGCAGCCCACCTTGTCCGGCTCGCGGTTGTACAGCGCCCAGAAGGTGCAGTCGGCGCCACGATAATCGGGCGAGAGCCCCCCGTGCAGGTTGACGATGCCCAGACGGCCGCGCTCGAGCAGTCCGCCGTGGATGATGGAAGTGCCGAACACGCAGATCAGGTCGGGGTCGAGCCGGTCGGCGAGGGCCAGGACCTGCGGGTGGTTGACGTGCGGCACCTGCACCACGAGCTCTGGCCGGTCGAGCCGGGGGGGTGTTGCACCGAAGAAGAACCGCGCCTCACGCCCGCCGACGTAGCGGCGCCGGTCCCTGAGCCAGCGCCAGGCCTTGCGCGTGAGGTGGTCAGGACGCAAGAGCTTCAATAGTTTTTTGCCGTTGAGCTCAGCGCCCGTCTCCTGCACGATGGCGAGCGGCTCGGCGGCCGGTGCGGCGCACAGGGCGTTGGCTACATAGAGGTGGCGCGGGCTGCGGCCGCACAGGATGAGGATGCGCAGGCGGTTCACGACCACCCCTTGTGCCGCTTGATCCTGTCCAGGAATGCGGGGGCGGTGAGGGCCGCCGCCACGCGTCGGGCCATCGCCGCGCTGCCGTGGTCGGTGAAATGGACGGAGTCGGTGAAATGCCGGGCGTCGCCCGGGATGTCGAGTTCCCCCTCGATCAGCAGGGCCCCGGTGTCGCGGGCCACCTGGCGGATGGCCCGGTTGTAGGCCTCATAACCGGCGAGCAGGGCCGGCGGGCTCATGTAGGGCATGTAGTACAAGGCGGATTCCGCCGCCTGAAGCTGCTCCTGTGCGGTCTGCTCCCGACGGAGCCGGTAGCTGAAGGTGGGCAAAGCGACCAGCGCGCCGCTGGCCTGAATGTCGCGCACCAAGGACGTCAGCCGTTGTCGGAAGCCTTCGGCGAGGTCGGGCGGCAGCTCGGTCAATTTGGGGGCCTCAGCGTCCGCCGCGCGGCTTTGTGCGGCGCGGATGGCGAGGTTTTTCTCAACCAGGAACCACAACATGGAGTACCGCGCCAGCCAGCTCATCTCTGCCTCCTTGGGCTGAGCGACGAGGCCGCGTGCGCGCGCAAGCGCCCGCGTGTCCTTGGCCAGGTCATTGGTGGCGTGGTAGATGACGACGATGTCCGGCCGGTGGCGGGCCACCCGCCGGCGCCAGTTCTCGTGCGAAGTGGCGACCACGTAGCCGGGCACCCCGGCGTTGATGTAGTCCACCCGTTTATCCGGCAGGGCCCGCCTGAGCTGTTCAGTGACCTGATGCGGCCAGGCCGCCGCGTTGCCGCTCACCTCGGCGCAGAAGGTGGTCGAGGCGCCGAG
>JANWZL010000155.1 GCA_025054655.1 Thiobacillaceae bacterium
TTCAAACTGGACGAGGTGCGCGAGGCCCTCTCGGCCATCGGCGTGACCGGGCTCACCGTCACCGAGGTCAAGGGCTTCGGCCGCCAGAAGGGCCACACCGAGCTCTACCGCGGTGCCGAATACGTGGTGGACTTCCTGCCCAAGGTGAAGATCGAGCTGGTGGTCACCGAGGCCCTGTTAGAGCCGGCCATCGAGGCCATCCTCACCGCCGCCCGCACCGGCAAGATCGGCGATGGCAAGATCTTCGTCACCCCGGTCGAGCGGGTGATCCGCATCCGCACGGGGGAAAGCGGCGAGGCGGCGGTGTAAGACGGCAGTTTAGACCTGTGGTGCCGGCGGTTGTTTTGCCGCCCGCGCCGCGCTGATGCCCTGCAAGCCCTCTCGCAGCCAGCAGCGTCGATGACAGCCACTGCCAGCGGGGGGCTAAAGCGGAAGGCAGGCCAAACGGTGCGCTCGCCGCCTTGGATCGAACGCGCAGACCCTGCCTGTCGGGGCCAGAGGGCTCAGGCCTTGGCCGCCAGCAGGTTGAGCAGGAAGGTCTGCGCCTCGAAGGCCCGCCCGCGCCGGCTGCGGCGGCGGTAGCTGCCGTCGGGCTGCATCTCCCAGGCCTTGACGTTGTCCTTGAGGTAGGGCTTGAGGCCCTCGTTGATGACCCGTTTCTTCAATTTCGGGTCGAGCACCGGAAAGGCGGTCTCGATGCGGCGGAAGAAGTTGCGGTCCATCCAGTCGGCGCTGGCGAGCCAGACGTCCTCGCGGCCGCCGTTCCAAAAGTAGAAGATGCGGTGGTGTTCGAGGAAGCGGCCGAGGATGGAGCGCACGCGGATGTTCTCCGACACGCCGGGCAGCCCCGGACGCAGCGCGCATACGCCGCGCACGATGAGGTCGATCTGCACGCCGGCCTGGCTCGCCTCGTACAGCGCGGCGATGATCCTGGGCTCCAGCAGGGCGTTCATCTTGGCCACGATCATGGCGCGCTCGCCGGCGCGGGCGCGCTCGGTCTCGTTGCGGATGGCGGCCATCATGCCGCTGTGCAGGGTGAAGGGGGACTGCAGCAGGTGTGCGTGTTCGCCCGCATCGCCCAGGCCGGTCAGCTGCATGAACACGTCGTGCACGTCTTCGCACAGCGCCTCGTTGGCGGTGAGCAGCCCGAAGTCGGTGTACAGCCGCGCGGTGCGGGCGTGGTAGTTGCCCGTGCCCAGGTGCGCATAGCGTTTGAGCCGGCCGTCCTCGCGCCGCACCACCAGGGCGAGCTTGGCGTGCGTCTTGTAGCCGAACACGCCATAGACCACGTGCGCGCCGGCCTCCTCGAGCTGCTGCGCCCAGTTGATGTTGGCCTCCTCGTCGAAGCGGGCGAGCAGCTCCACCACCGCGGTGACCTCCTTGCCGCGCTGGGCGGCGGCGATCAGGTGGCGCATGAGTTCCGAATCGGTGCCGGTGCGATAGACGGTCTGCTTGATGGCGAGCACCTGCGGGTCTTCGGCGGCCTGGCGGATGAAGTCGATCACCGGCTGGAAGGACTGGTAGGGATGGTGCAGCAGGATGTCGCCAGCGCGGATGGCGGCGAAGACGTCCTGCCCCTTGCTGCCGGTCAATTGTTGCGGCAACCCCGGGGTGAAGGGGGGATACTTGAGGTCGGGGCGGTCCACACGGTCGGGCACGTTCATCAGCCGCACCAGATTGACCGGGCCGCGCACCTGGTAGAGGTCGTCGTGCGTGAGGTTGAACTGGCGTAGCAGGAATTCGTAGGTCTCGCGCGGGCACATGTCGGACACCTCCAGCCGCACGGCGTCGCCGAAGTGGCGGTGGGGCAGCTCCCCCTGCAGCTGCTCGCGCAGGTTCTTGGTCTCCTCCTCGTCCACGAACAGGTCGGAGTTGCGCGTGACGCGAAACTGGTGGCAGCCCAGGACCTGCATGCCGGCGAACAGGGCACCGACGTGTGCGTGCAGGATGGAGGACAGAAAGATGAAGCCGTATTCACAACCGGCGATCTCGGTCGGCAGCTGGATCACCCGCGGCAGCGCGCGCGGCGCCTGCACCACGGCCTTGCCCGAGCTGCGGCCGAAGGCGTCCTTGCCGGAGAGCTCGACCGCGAAATTGAGGCTCTTGTTGAGCACGTTGGGGAAGGGATGGGCGGGGTCGAGGCCGATGGGGGTCAACACCGGCATGATCTCGTTGTAGAAGTACTCGCGCACCCATTCGGCCTGCTCGGGCGTCCACTGCGAGCGCTTGTAGAAGCGGATGCCGTGCGCGGCCAGCTCCGGCAGCACCTCGTCGTTGAGCACCTCATACTGGCGCGCAACCAGCGCATGCGCCCGCTTGGCGATCTCGCGCAGGGCCGCGCGCGGGGTGAGCCCGTCAGGACCGGTGCGGTGGGGGTTGACGCGCAGCTGTTCCTTCAGCCCGGCCACACGGATCTCGAAGAATTCGTCCAGGTTGCTGGAGGTGATGCACAGGAAGCGCAGCCGCTCCAGCAGGGGGGTGGTCGGGTCCTCGGCCAGGGCGAGTACGCGGCGGTTGAATTCGAGTAGGCCCAGTTCGCGGTTGATGAGGTATTCGCTGGGAGGCAGGGCGCTCATGCGTACAGGGTGTCACGACAATCTTTCAATGCTAACCTTGCTGCGGGTTCGTTTTCCACCGCGCGGGCCGAAGAACGATGGAGATCGAGGTCAAGTTCGCCCTCACGCCGGCGGGGGCCGCCGCTCTACGTAAACACCCGCTGTTGGGCGGCGCCGAGGGGGTACGCGAGCGGCTGCACACCGTCTACTACGACACGCCGGACTTTGCCCTGTTGCGGCACGAGGTGGCGCTGCGGCTGCGGCGCAAGGGGCGGCGCTGGGTGCAGACCCTGAAGGCGCGCACCGGCAGCGGCGGGTTGCTGGCCGAGCGCCCGGAGTGGGAGACGGCCGTCATCGGCCCGCGGCCCGAGCCGGCGTTGCTGCCGCCGCAGGCACGCGCCTGTCTGCCGGAGGGGGTCGAGGGGCAGCTGGCGCCGGTGTTCGAGACCGCCTTCTGGCGCAGGACCTGGACGCTGCAGCCCGAGGGCGCGGTCATCGAACTAGCGCTGGATCAGGGCGAGGTGCGCGCCGGCGAGTCTGCCTGGCCCATATTGGAGCTGGAGTTGGAGCTGAAGTCGGGCCGGCTGGACGACCTGTTCGATGTGGCGCAGCGGCTCGCCGCCGACTTGCCGGTGCGGCTGGAGCCGCGCAGCAAGGCGCAACGCGGCTATCAACTGGCCGGCGCGCTGACCCTGGCGCCGGTCAAGGCGAGCCTGCCGGCGCTCGCGCTCGATGGCCCGGCCGGTGCGGCCTTCGTGGCCATCGCGCGGGCCTGCATGCGCCAGTTCGAGGCCAACCTGCCCGGCTACCTGGCGGCGGCCGCGCGGGGGGAGACGCCGGACCCCGAGTACGTCCACCAGATGCGCGTGTCCATGCGCCGGCTGCGGGCGGCGGTGGGCCTGCTGCGCTTCATGGCGGTGGCGCCGCCGGAGTGGGTGGATGAGCTGCGCTGGCTCATGGGCGAGTTGGGTCAGGCGCGCGACTGGGATGTCTTCGTCACTGAGACCCTGCCGCGGGTGGAGGCCGACCTGGGGGGGACGGTGAGCCTCGCCCCGCTGCTGGAGGTGGCGCGGCGGCTGAGGCAGGCGGCCAACGCGCGCGCCGAGGCGGCCCTCACGGACGCCCGCCTGGCGCGGCTTTGGCTAGCCATGGAGCGCAGCCTGGCCGCGTTTCCCCCCACACCCATGAGCGCCCGCGCCTGGGCGGTGGCGGCCCTGGATCGCCGCCATCGCCGCATCAAGCGCCTGGGGAAAGGCCTGCAGGCGCTGGATGCGGCCGGGCGTCACGCCTTGCGCATCGCCGGTAAGAAGCTGCGCTATGCGGCCGAGTTCTTCTCCGCCTTGCGGCCCAAGGCGGCCAGGCGGTTCAGCGCCCGCCTGGCCGAGCTACAGGACGTGCTGGGGGTGCTCAACGACGCGGCGGTCACGGCGCATTTACTTGAGCAGGCGAAGGCAACCGGCGGCGCGGCGGTGCTGGAAGCGGCGGGTGCGGTGAGCGGCTACCTCGCCTGCGCGCAGCAGCAAAGGCTACGCTCGCTCGCCCAGGCCTGGGCGGAGTTCCGCGCCACACGCGGCTTCTGGCGCGAGGAGGCGGACCGGGCCATGGATCAGGGGCTGTAGCGACGCAGCCGGTCGAGGTCCAGGACGGTGATGGTGCGCCCCTGCACGGCGATCAGCCCGGCCTGGGTGAGCTGCGACAGCATGCGCGAGAGGGTCTCGGGGGCAAGGTTCAACTGCGCCGCCAGGGTCTGCTTGCTGGCAGGTAGGGCCACCTCGTAGCGTTTCTGTCCGGCCGGGGCCTGCTGCGACAGGAAACAGGCCACCCGTTGCAGACTGGTGCGCGAGGTGCAGGCCTCGATATCGGTCAGTAGCTCGTGCAGCCGCACGCACAGGCTGGCCAGCATCTTGCGGCACAGCTGTGGGCTGGTGTCGACGATGCGCAGCAGGGCCTGTTTGTCGATCACCAGCACGATGCTGTCCTGGGTGGCCTGGGCGGTGACCGGATAGGGCTTGTCGAGGAAGGCCACCGCCTCGCCGAAGGTGCTGCCTGGCCCCTCCATGTGGATGACCTTCTCCCAGCCCTGGGCGGAGGGGATGTAGAGCTTCACCTGCCCCATCACCACCACGTGGATGCCTTGGGGCGTATCCCCCTTGTTGAACAGGATCTCGTGTTTGCGCACACGGTATTCGCGCGTGTGCGCGGCGAGCGTCTTCAGTTCCGCCTCGTCCAGGCCGCGGAAGAGCGGCTGGCGCGAGAGGATCTGCTCGATCGAATGCCGGGTCTCCTGAATCATGTCTCCATCCTCGTCCCAGTGGTATGGATTAACCCCCGGTGCATGATTTTTTTGACCTAGGTCAAAGCGATTTTGCATGACCCATGCCACTTTAGGGAATAGGGTCATGCACTGTTTGGGGGCGCAGATGAACTTGTCCGGCATCCTGGTGGTGACCAGGCCGCAACACCTGCAGGAGGTGACCACCGCACTGGCTGCCCTGCCCGGCGTCGAGGTCCACCAGGTGGACGAACCCACCGGCCGCATCGTCGTGGTGCAGGAGGCACCGGACGTGCAGGCCGAGGTGGACGGGCTGGAGCGCATGCAGCGGTTGCCGCACGTGCTGCTCGCCACCATGGTCTACCACTACTTCGGTGACGAGACGGAGGCGGCCGAGGCGCCTACGGACCCCGTGCCGGCCTTTTTGCAGGATTGATCGAGCCCAGCGTCGTTCGTTTCGGCGCTCGACCGCATCGCAGTCGCGGTGCCTGGGCACCGCGGGGATGGAAACCAGCAAAGGAGACGACCATGTCACTGAACCGCCGCGAGTTCCTCAAGTCCAGCATCGCCGCCACCACCGCCGCCACGGTGGGCATGCCACTGACGGCCGAGGCGCAGGCCACGGCGCGCGGGGGCGACCCGAGCTGGCACTGGGAGAAGGGGGTGTGCCGCTTCTGCGGCACCGGCTGCGGGCTGTTGATCGCCAGCAAGGACGGGCGCGTGGTGGCGCAGCGCGCCGACCCCGACAACCCGGTCAACCGCGGCTATCAGTGCGTCAAGGGCTATTTCAACGCCAAGATCATGTATGGCAAGGATCGCCTCACCCAGCCGCTCATGCGCATGAAGGACGGCAAGTTCGACAAGCGTGGCAAGTTCGTGCCGGTGACCTGGGAGCAGGCCTTCGACGAGATGGAGCGGCAGTTCCGCAAGGCCTATGCCGAAAAGGGCCCCACCGGGGTGGCCATGCTCGCCTCGGCACAGAAGACCGTGCAGGAGGGCTATGCCATCAACAAACTGTTCAAGGCCGGCTGGCGCTCCAACAACATTGACCCCAACGCGCGCAACTGCATGGCCAGCGCCGTGGCCGCCTTCTACAGCGTCTTCGGCACCGACGAGCCGGCTGGCTGCTATGACGACATCGAGCACACCGACACCATGATCCTGTGGGGCGCGAACATGGCCGAGATGCACACCGTGCTGTGGTCGCGCATCTTGAACCGCCGGCTTGGCAACCCCAACGTGCGCGTGGTCAACCTCACCACCTTCGGCAACATGAGCTCGGACGGGGCGGACCTGGAGATCATCTTCAAGCCGAACACGGATCTCGCCATCCAGAACTACATCGCGCGCGAGATCATCGCCAGAGGCGCGGTCAACTGGGACTTCGTCAACAAACACTGCGTCTTCGTCACCGGCCCCTACGACATCGGCTATGGCATGCGCCCGACCGACAAGTACGCCTTCCCGGCCGAGCGCGACGTGCAGGCCAAGGAGCTGCGCGTGAAGCTCGACAAATACGAGGCCATCGCCCAGCGCCGCAAGGAGGGCGAGGTGGTGGAGCAGAAGAACACCGCCAACCCGGCCGCGCACTGGCTGATCACGTTCGACGACTTCAAGCGCGCGGTGGAGCCCTACACCCTGGACTTCGTGGCGGAACTGGCCAAGGGCGACCCGGACGAGCCGCTGGAGAGCTTCAAGGCCAAGCTGCGCCAGCTCGCGGACCTCTACATCGATCCCAAGCGCAAGGTGGTCTCGTTCTGGACCATGGGCTTCAACCAGCACGTGCGCGGCACCTGGGTCAACGAGCAGTGCTACATGAACCACCTGTTGCTCGGCAAACACTCGCAGCCCGGCAATGGCGCCTTCTCGCTCACCGGCCAGCCCTCAGCCTGCGGCACCGCACGCGAGGTGGGCGTGTTCGCGCACCGGCTGCCGGCCGACCGGCTGATCGCCAACGCGGCCCATCGTGAGTTCACCGAGAAGCAGTGGAAGCTGCCGCCCAAGACCCTGAACCCCGTGCCCGGCTCCTTCTACGCCAAGATCCTGCGCGACCTGGAAGACGGCAGCGTGAAGTGGCTGTGGGTGATGCTGAACAACCCCTTCCAGTCGCATCCCAACCTCAACCACTGGCTCAGGGCGGCGCGCGAGATGGACAACTTCATCGTCTGCTCGGACGCCTATCCCAGTGTGTCGGCCAAGGTGGCGGACCTCATCCTGCCGGCGGCGATGATCTTCGAGAAATGGGGTTGCTACGGCAACGCCGAGCGGCGCACCCAGATGTGGCGCCAGAGCGTGCGCGCCCCAGGCGAGGCGAGGCCAGACCTGTGGCAGATCTTGGAGTTCTCCAAGCGCTTCAAGGTCAAGGACTTCTGGGGTGAGCAGCGGGTGCCGGGGCTCAAGGTGGAGGGCTATCCGGAGGGGAGGCTCCCCAGCGTGCTGGAGGAGGCGGTGAGGATGGGCTACTCGCCGGAGATGACCCTATACGAGGCCTTGTTCGCCACACCGGAGAACACGAAGTATAAATGGCCCGACCCGGTCGGCCGCAAGCAGCCCAACAGCGTGGCGGAGCTGCTGGGCGACGGCTGGTTCCCGGAGAAGGCCCTGTGGCAGGAGTACGTGCCCTTCGGCCGTGGGGTGGGCAAAGACCTGGCCGACTTCGACGTCTATCTGCGCGACGATGTGCGGGGTCTCAAGTGGCCGGTGGTGGATGGCAAGGAGGTGCACTGGCGCTTCAACGAGCAGTACGACCCCTATGTCAAGAAGGGCGCCGGCTTCGAGTTCTACGGCAAACTGTTCAAGGCCATCCCGCGCGGCGACCTGGACAAGGTCACCGACCCCACGCCCGTCAGCGTGGCGGGCAAGGCCAAGATCTTCTACCGGCCTTATGCGGCGCCGGTGGAGCAGCCGGACGACAACTACGACCTGTGGCTGTGCACCGGGCGGGTGCTGGAGCACTGGCATACCGGCACCATGACCCGGCGCGTGCCCGAGCTGCACCGCGCCTTTCCGGCGGCGGTGTTGTGGATGCACCCGGAGGACGCCAAGGCGCGTGGGCTCAAGCGCGACGACCTGGTGTGGCTGGAGTCGCGCCGCGGCAAGATCCAAGTGCGGGTGGAGACCGGCGGCCGTAACCGCATGCCGCGCGGCTACGTCTATGCGCCCTTCTTCGACGAGGGGGTGCTGGTGAACAAGATCGTCATCGACGCCGCCTGCCCCATCTCCAAGGAGAGCGACTACAAAAAGAGCGCGGTCAAGGTGTACAAGGCCTGAGGCGCGGCCTGAGGCGCAACCCAGGGCGCGACCACAGGGCGAGGCGAATGGGGCATGACGGCGCCAGCGAATGCCGGACGACGGGTCTTCCTCGTGCGGCTCACCCAGGGGGCGGCGCTAGCGGCCTCGGGCGGGCTGGTGTGGACCTATGTGCTACGAAGCGAGGCCCGCGCCAGCCCCTTCGCCCTGCGTCCGCCGGGGGCGCTCGCCGAGCCCGACTTTAACGCCTTGTGCATCAAATGCGGCCAGTGCGTGAACGCCTGCCCCTACGACACGCTGCGGCTGGCGACCGCCTGGGACAGCCGACCGATCGGCTCGCCCTACTTTCTGCCGCGCGAGACCCCCTGCTACATGTGTACGGACATCCCCTGCCTGAAGGCCTGTCCCACGGGGGCCCTGTCGCCGCAGCTAAAGGACATCCGCGACGCGCGCATGGGACTGGCGGTGATCGACATCGAGAACTGCCTGTCCTGGAACGGCATGCGTTGCGAGATCTGCTACCTCACCTGTCCGGTGCGCGGGCGGGCGATCACCGTGGAGCGCCGCACCGGGCCGGAGGGCACACACGCGCGCCTGGTGCCCATCGTGCATTCGGACCACTGCACCGGCTGCGGGGTGTGCGAGAAGAAGTGTCCGACCCAGGAGGCGGCGATCAAGGTCGTCCAGGCCGACCTGGTCAAGGGCGACATGGGCGAACACTACCGGCTCATGCGCGAGGGCATCACGCCCGGTGCCGCGCCGCCGGCCCCCGCCGTGCCGCCCGCGGCCGGGCCAGACCGCAGACCGGCCGTGCCCGGTCTTGACGTGCTCAATCAGGGTCTATGAGCGAGCACGCGCTCGATCGGGCCAACCCGGCCGCAGGCCGGCCGGTGCGGCTGTACACCCCGCCGGCGAGCCTCGGCGGGCGGTTGTGGTCCTGGCGCTACCTCATCCTGCGCCGCGTGTGCCAGCTCGGCGTGCTGCTCATGTTCTTCGGCACAGCGCACTGGGGCTGGAGCGTGGCCGGGGCGCCGCTGCTGACCGGCAACCTGAGCGCCTCGGAGTTCGCCGGCCTCATCCCTATGACCGACCCCTTCGCCGCGCTGCAAATCCTGCTCACCCGCCACATGCTGGCCACTGAAGCGTTGCTCGGCGTCGGCATCGTGCTCGCCTTCTACGCCTTGGTGGGCGGGCGGGTGTTCTGCGCCTGGGTCTGCCCGGTCAACATGGTGACCGATCTGGCCGGCTGGCTGCAGGCGCGGCTGGGACTTGCCAACGTGCTGCATCTGAATCGCAACCTGCGCTACTACGGCCTGGCCCTGGCGCTGGTGCTCTCGGCCCTCACCGGCCTGGCCGCCTTCGAGTGGGTGAGCCCCATCGCCATGCTGCATCGCGAGCTGATCTTCGGCGTGGGCATGGGCCTCACGGGGGTCGCCGGCATCTTCCTGTTCGACCTCCTGGTGCTCAAGCACGGCTGGTGCGGCCACCTCTGCCCGCTGGGCGCCTTCTATGCCCTGCTAGGCAGGACGGCGCAGCTGCGGGTGCGCTTCGACGCGCGCACCTGCACCCGCTGCGGCGAGTGCATCCGCTTCTGCCCCGAGCCGCAGGTGCTCAAGCTCGACCAGGCCGCTGCAGCCGGCATGGTCGCCTCGGGCGAGTGCACCAACTGCCTGCGCTGTGTGCCCATCTGCCCGGAGGGGAGCCTGAGCTTCGACCTGCGTGCCCTGATCCCGCGTCACAACGCCCAGCCCCTCAAACCCGACTGACCGTTTGTGCAACCCGATCCACCTGTCACCGGAAAGGAGAAGGACATGAAAAAACGCCTCATCCTCACAGCCGCCGTCCTGCTGGGGTTCACCGCCGTGGGCGGTCTGCACGCCGTGGAAGGCATCGACATGCAGGACATGGGCCTGTCGCGCACCAGCGTATTCGACATCCCAGCCCCGGAGCGGTTCGAGTTCCCGCAGAACGACCCCGGACGGCTCGGGGTGCTGCCGCGCGGCTACGAGGGCGCACCGCCGCAGATACCGCACCGGGTGGACACCTTCCTGCCGGTGACCCTCAACCGCAACCTCTGCATGGGCTGCCACAACCAGCCCGGACTGATGGGCAAGAAGATGCCGGGCCTGCCCACCCCCATGTCGGCCTCGCACTACATCGAGGAGGGGGGCAAGCTGGTGATGAACAACCGGCGCTATCCCTGTGTGGACTGTCACGTGCCGCAGGCCGACGTCGCCCCCCTGGTGGGCAGCACGTTCTGAACGCGTACCGGCTCATCGGTTCATGTGTCCTCCGGCCGCCCACGGGCGGCCTTTTTTCCTTGCGCTTGCCGCACTGCCCGCTGTCGCGCCGACGGACTACAGGGACGTCGCCCGGATGCAGGCCGGCATGGGCAAGAATCCGGGGCGAATGCAGACCGCGTGCCCAATGGCGCCGTGCGCATCGTCCGGGCGGCGATCCTCCGGGCCTTTGGCGGGCCTCTGCTGGGCGATGATTCTGTTGACCTGCATCAATGCGCACCGAGGCCGGGGTAGCTCAGCATGCAGATTCCCATGTGGATGGGCCCGTGGGATGCACGACAGAGGAGATCGGAGATGATGCGTACCCTAATCGCCGCCTTGGGTCTGTTTGGGCTCGCCAACGTCGCCCAGGCCAACTCGCCGGACGAGGCCTGCGCCGCGCTGATGGAGGCGCGCGGCCACCTGGTCAGCATGTTGGGCACGACCGACCGCGCCACCCAGGACGACCTCAGGGCCAAGGTGCATGCCGCCACCGCCCGCGTGGACGGGATCCTCAACCAGATCGCCACCAGCGAGGCGGCCAAGGTCAACGCCTTCCGGCCGGTGTGGGAGGAGTTCAAGAAGACGCGCGAGACCGAGATCATCCCCCTGATCTACGCCGGCAAGAACGCTGAGGCACGGGCGATCGCCACCGGCATCCAGGCTGAACGCATGGGCAAGATGCGTGCGGCCATGGGTTGCAAATAGCGCCGCAGCCAGACCGGGACCGCGGGGCGGCGATCCGAGGCGGACGCTGACCGTGACCCCCGACGCCGCTGCGCGTCATCCGGGCTATGGCCGGTGGGTAGGGGCGTGCTCGGCGATGTGCAGCTCACCGCCCTCCATACGCAGGCTGAAGCGCGCCAGGAAGCTCATGCCCAGCAACACGGTCTCGCCCGGCATGTCGGGCACGATCACGCCGCCGACGTCCTCGGCGGTGAGCCCGCCCAGCTCGACCGAGGCGAGCCGCGTGGCGTAGGCCGTGGTGGTCCCCGCGGCGGTGGCGGTGCGAAGCGGCTGGCCCGCAGGGGCACCCACCCGCCGCGCCACCTGCGCCGGCAAGGCCACGGCGGTGGCACCGGTGTCCACCAGCAGGGTCACCGGCACGCCGTTGATGCGTCCGGGCGCGACGTAGTGCCCGCTGGCGTTGCGCCTGAGCACCACGGCCGCGCCCGGAGGAAGCTCGGCCAGGTGCGCGTTGGGCTGGGTCTGCCGGCTCACCCAGCCGTCCATGAACAGCCACACCACGCCGCCCAGCATGAGCCAGGCGGCCACGATCATGCCCACGCCCCAGTTGCGCATCGCCACGCCCTCGTCGCACGCACCAGGGTATCAGACCAGTGCTCGCCGTTGCGCGTTCGGACCGCCCGGCGGAGCGTTCATTCCCCTGCCGCCAGGCCCTCGCGCCTGGGGTCTGCCGCCCCGGCCCAGCCCTCGGGCGTGCGCACGATCAGGGCGAGGCCGCTGGTCATCTCGGCAAACACTACCTCATGCCCGCGCTCTCGCAACGCCTGCGCGACGGTCGGCGGTATGCGCCCGACCTCCAGTTCGGTCGGCCCGTTGCGGCTGCCCACATGCGGCAGGGCGACCACCTCATCGGGCGGCAGCCGGCCATCGATCAGGGCGCTGACGGCGCGTGCGACGTAGTTGATGATGCGGCTGCCGCCGGGCGAACCCAGCACAGCCATGAGCCGCCCCTGCGGATCGAACACGAGCGTGGGGCTCATGGCCGACAGGGGCCGTTTGCCGCCTTCGACCCGGTTGGCCACGGGCAGGCCGTCGATGGCCGGCAGGAAGGCGAAGTCGGTCAGTTGGTTGTTGAGCAGAAAGCCCTCGACCAGGATGCGGCTGCCGAAGGCGTCCTCGATGGAGCTGGTGAGCGCCACCGCATTGCCCTCGGCATCGACCACCGTGAGGTGGGTGGTGGCCGAACGCTCCGCCCCCTCGGCCGCGGGGCTGAGGTCTGCCGGCGCTACATCGGGCGGGGTGCCGGGTGCGGCACGGCCCAAGCTCGCCTCATCGTCGATCAGCCGGGCGCGTGCGGCAAGATAGGCCGCGTCGAGCAGGCCCTGCACCGGCACCGGTACGTAGTCCGGATCGGCCAGGTAGCGGGCGCGATCGGCATACACCAGCCGACCGGCCTCGGCGAAGCGGTGGATGGCCGGCACGGTGCGCGGGTCGGCGGCCGGCCGCTGTTCGAGCAGCCCCAGCAGCTGCAGCACGCTCAGCCCGCCGGCCGGCGGCGGTGCGCTGCAGACCCGGTGGCCACGATAGGGGCGGCACAGGGCGGGCCGCACCTGCGCGCGGTAGCCCGCCAGGTCCTCCAGGGTCGGCACGTCCGGCTGTGCGCTGCGCTCGCGCAGCGCCGCCACCAGGCGTTGTGCGAGTGCGCCCTGGTAGAAGGCCCCCGGCCCATCCCGGGCGATGCGGCGCAGCACCTCGGCCAGCGCCGGATTGCGCACCCGGCTGCCCACGGGCAGGGCCTGCCCCGCCGCGTCGTAATAGAGCGCACGCGCCGCGGGCTGGCGGGGCAGGGCCGCGTCCAGGGCCAACAGGCGATGCAGCCTGGGCGAGACGGTGAAGCCCTCCTCCGCCAGCGCGATGGCCGGCTGGAACAGCTCGCTCCAGGGCAGGCGCCCGTGCGCCTGATGCGCCTGCCAGAGCATGGCCACCAGCCCCGGCACCCCCACTGCCCGTGCCCCCGTGACCGCCTCGCGGAAGGGCAGCGGGCTACCGTCGGCGCGCAGGAAACGGTCGCTGCGTGCCGCCGCCGGCGCCGTCTCACGGCCGTCGTAGACCAGCACCTTGCCGCTGGCGTACTCGTAGTGCAGCAGGAAACCACCGCCGCCGATGCCTGAGGACTGCGGCTCGACCACGTTGAGCACCAGCTGGGCGCCGATGGCCGCGTCCACCGCCGAGCCGCCGCGGGCGAGGATGGACAGGGCCGCCCGTGTGGCCTGCGGGTGGGCGGTGACCGCCATGTAGCGGTGTCCGGTGGCGACCGGAGTGGGGGCATAGCCCGTGGCCGCCTCCGGCTGCGGGCGCTCCTCGGCCCTGGCGCAGGCCAGGACCAGCACACCGACCAGCAGCCGCAGCGCTGCGCAGCGGCCGTGCCGGGTGCGTCCCCAAGCCGCGACGCTCACGTCACCGCTGCGAGCGCCGCGCCCTTGAGCCCCACGTCCTCGTCGAGCACGACATAGACGGGCAGGCGTCGCATCCAGTCGGAGAAACGCCCCTTGTCGTGAAAGCCGGCGAGAAAGTCCTCCCCCTGCAGGATGGGCAGGATCTTGGGGACGATGCCGCCGGCCAGATACACCCCACCCTCGCATTGGGCGACCAGGGCGAGGTCACCCGCGGTCTGGCCGAGGATGCGGCAGAACAGCCGCAGGGCGGCGAGCGCCGGCGGATCGCTGCCGCGCAGCGCGGCCTCGGTGATGGCGGCGCTGTCGGGGGTGGCCAGCCTAGGGTCCGCCCCCGTCTCCTGCAGGCAGAAACGGTACAGACGCATGAGGCCGGGGCCGGAGAGGATGCGCTCGACCGACACGCGCCCGAACACGGGGCGCAGGGAGGCGAGCAGGCGATCCTGCTGCGCATCGGCGGGCGCAAAGGAGATGTGGCCGCCCTCCGAGGCGATGGCCTGGTAACGCCCCTCGCACCATGCGGTCTGCACCACGCCCAGCCCGGTGCCCGGGCCCAGCGCCAGGCGCGGGGCATGCGCGACCGGGCTGCCGGTCTGCAGCACCACCCGCCCGGCCTCGTCGAGCACCCCCAGGCCAAAACCGACGGCGGCGAAGTCGTTGACCAGGCGCACCTTGGGTATGCCGGTGTCGGCGGTGATGGCGGCGGCGTCGATCACCCAGTCGAGGTTGGTCAGCCTGACCCGGCGCCCGTCGGTGGGCCCGGCCACCGCCAGACAGGCCGCCTGCGGGCGCGATCTGCCTTGCAGGAAGGCGCGCAGGAGCTGGTCCAGCGACTGGACATCCGCATTGCGGTAGCGGGCCACCTCGCGCAGGCGCACCCGGTTGATGGCCACGTCGGCCAGCGCCAGCCGCGTGTTGGTGCCGCCGACGTCACCGCAGAGCACGATCATGTCGCCCTCTCAGTCCTCTAGGATCTCCAGGTTGAGCAACTCCTCGCTCAGACCGGTCGCATCCGCGCTGAGCACCGGGATCATGCGGGTCTCGTGGGCATACTCCCAGGGACGGCCGTGGACGTCGGCCTGCATCACGCCCTCGCCGCCCTCGGCCTCCAGCACTAGGCCGGGCGGGTCCTCGACCACCTCCACCACCACCCAGGTGCGGCCCTCGTAACGCACGCCCAGGCCGATCAGGGCACGCAGGCGGGGCAGGGTGATGATCTCGTCCGCACTCAAGCCGCCAGCCCCTCGATCCAGCGGGCATACAGCCGCTCGGCCACGGCCTGCATGGGCGCCAGCCGGGCCGGCAGCTCGGCGCACATCGCCGCCGGCGACTGCACGGCAGGCCCGCCGGCCTGTTCGATCTCCTCCGCACCCACCTCACACCAGGTGCGGATCATCTCCTCGGTCATCTCCACATGGCATTGCAACGCCAGGTGTTTGCCCAGCACGAAGGCCTGGTTGACGCAGTGTGCGCTGCGCAGCACGTGGGTGGCGCCGGCGGGGATGGCGAAGGTCTCGCCATGCCAGTGAAAGGCGTGAAAGCGCTCCACATCGCCGAACCAGGCGCGTGCCTGCGGGTTGTCCAGCACTTGCACCTCGCCCCAGCCGATCTCCTTGACCGGGTTGCGCGTCACCGCCGCACCCAGGGCCTTGGCCATCAGCTGGCCGCCCAGGCAGTGGCCCAGCACCGGGATGTCGCGCGCCATGGCCGCGCGGATGAGCGCGAGCACCGGCGGTATCCAGGGCAGGTCGTCGTTCACACTCATGGGCCCGCCCATGAAGGCCAAGCCGGCAAACGCCGTCGGGTCGGCGGGTACCGGCTCGCCTGCATCGATGGCGATGAGCCGCCAGGGCAGGCCGCGACGGTCGAGGACTGTGGCAAAATAGCCCGGACCTTCGGTAGGGGCGTGGCGGAAGATGGCGACGGGTTTCATGATCCTGCGGTGTATCGGACGATCGGGCGCATTATCCCAGATTGTCCATTAGGACGCGGGCAGGCGCGAAGCCCATGAGCGAGGCAGGTTGTGCGCGACGGCCGCAGGCCAGGTTGAACACCTGGCCGATGGCTCGCGCGCAAGATGGCCGAGCAGGGGCAGCCGAGGCCCGCGTAGGCGGTGAAGTCGTGTCGGCACGCGGCTGCGGCGGCATAGGCAGTGCCCTCCGCGAAGGCAAGGTCGGCCTGATGGTCAATCTGGGATTATGCCTGTTTGCCCTGCCTGTGGCAGTGTCCGCTACACAGGTGAGCGTGGCCGGCATCATGGGCGAGCGCGCCGCCCTCAGCGTCGAGGGTGGCCCGCCCAAGGTGCTGCGCGCGGGCGAAAGCCATGCCGGGGTGCGCCTGCTCGAGGTCGGCCCCGAGGGCGTGCTGATCGAACTCAACGGCCGGCGTCACCGGCTAGCGGTCGGTCAGGGCGCATACACCCGCACCGCCGCCCCCGCTGCCGGCCGTGGGCCCGCCCGCGTGGTGATCACGGCCGACGCGCGCGGCCACTTCACCGCCGAGGGCCTGGTCAACGGCCTGGGCGTGCAGTTCCTGGTCGATACCGGCGCCAGCCTGGTGAGCCTGCCCATGAGCCTCGCCCGGCGCGCGGGGGTGAACCTGGCGACGGGTCAGCCGGTGGTGATCAACACCGCCAACGGTCGCACCCGCGCCCAGCGGGTGGTGCTCGACAGCCTCAAGGTGGGCGACATCCAGGCCCACCTGGTCGAGGCCCTGGTGGTCGAGGATGCGCAGCTGGCGCAGCCGCTGCTGGGTATGAGCTTCCTCAACCGCACCGACCTGCTGCGCGAGGGGGATACCCTGGTGCTCACCCAGCGCTACTGAGCCCCAGGCGCTGCCAGATGGTCGCCGTCAGGGCGGCCTGGTTGAGGCAGTAGAAGTGCAGGCCCGGCACCCCGCCGGCCAGCAGGCGCTCGCACAAGGCGGTCACCACGTCCAGCCCGAAGGCGCGGATGGAGGCAGTGTCCTCGCCGTAAGCGTCCAGTTTCTTCATCAGCCAGCGCGGGATCTCCGCCCCGCAGGCGGCGGAGAAGCGGGCCAGCTGGGCGTAGTTGGCGATGGGCATGATGCCGGGCACGATGGGGATGGTGATGCCCAGGGCCCGGCAGTCGGCGACGAAGTTGAAATAGGCGTCGGCGTTGAAGAAATACTGGGTCAGGGCCCCGTCGGCACCGGCCTCCACCTTGTGCTTGAAGTGCATGAGGTCCTCGCGGTAGTTGCGCGCCTGCGGGTGCATCTCCGGATAGGCCGCCACCTCGATCTCGAACCAGTCGCCGGTCTCCGCCCGGATGAAGGCGACCAGGTCGCTCGCGTAGCGGAACTCGCCCGGCTCGGCCATGCCCGAGGGCAGGTCGCCGCGCAGCGCGACGATGTGGCGGATGCCGTGAGCGCGGTAGGTGTGCAGGAGCTCGCGAATGCTGTCGCGCGAGGCACCGATGCAGGACAGGTGCGGCGCCACCTCCAGGCCCTCGGCCTTGATCTCCAGCACCGTCTCCAGGGTGCGCTCGCGGGTGGAGCCGCCGGCGCCATAGGTCACGGAGAAATACTTCGGTCCCAGACGGGCCAGCTCCCGCCGGGTCTGGCGCAGCTTTTCCACGCCTTCCGGGGTCTTGGGTGGGAAGAATTCGATGCTGAAAACGCCTGTCATTTTGGGGTGAGGAGTAAGGAGGGAGGGGGTAGTCAGCGGGGGAGCAGTTCGCTGCTGCGCACTTGGCGGGCGAGCTTGTCGAGCACGCCGTTGACGTATTTGTGGCCGTCCGTGCCGCCGTAGCGTTTGGCCAGCTCCACCGCCTCGTTGATCACCACGCGGTAGGGCACCTCGGGCCGGTGCAGCAGCTCGTAGGCCCCCAGCAACAGCAGGGCGTATTCGATCGGCGACAGGCGCGCGGGCGCCCGGTCCAGGTAGGGGGCGAAGGCCGCCTCCAGCGCCGGCGCCTCGCCCAGTACCCCTGCCAGCAGCTCACGCAGATAGGCTGCATCGGCCTGGGCGTAGTCCTCGGCCTCCTCGCACTGCACGATGAGCCGCGCCAGGTCGTCGCCGGTGAGCCGCCATTGGTACAGCGCCCGCAGCGCCAGCTCGCGCGCCACGCGCCGGCCGCCGCGCAGGGCGCTCATAGCCGGGCGAGCAGGCGGGCCATCTCGATGGCGGTGAGCGCCGCATCCCGCCCCTTTTCCGACATGCGGTGCATGGCCTGGTGTTCGTTGTCGGTGGTGAGCACGCCGTTGGCGATGGGCACACCGGTGTCGAGGATGACGCGGGTGATGCCGGCGGCCATCTCGTTGGAGACGATCTCGAAGTGGTAGGTCTCCCCGCGGATCACCGCGCCCAGGGCGATCAGGGCGTCGAAACGCCCCGAGCGGGCCATCTTCTGCAGCGCGAGCGGCAGTTCTAGGGCGCCGGGCACGGTGACGATCACCATGTCGGTCTCCTTCACCCCTTTGCGCACCAGGGTGGCGGTGGCGGCGGCGAGCAGGCCTTCGCTCACGTCCTGATTGAAGCGGCTCATGGCGATGCCGATCCTCAGCCCCGTGCCGTCGTGCTCGGGCTCCAGCTCAAGGATGTTGTCATAGCGGGCCATGTCAGTCTCCCCCGTGTTCATAATAGCCGCTCACCTCCAGCCCAAAGCCGTCCATGGCCGGCATCTTGCGCGGGGTGGCGAGCAGCCGCATCTTGCCCACCCCGAGATCGCGCAGGATCTGGGCGCCGATGCCATAGTTGCGCAGGTCGAACTTGCGCGCCGGGGCCGGCCCCTCCACCGGCAGGGCGCGGCGGGCGAGCTCCGCGGCCGATTCCGGCCGGTGCAGCAGCACCACCACCCCCTTGCCGGCCGCGGCGACGATCTGCAGGGCCTGCGGCACACTATAGGTATGGCCGTGGGTGGGCAGCTCCAGCACGTCCATGAGCGAGATCGGCTCGTGCACCCGCACCAGGGTCTCGGTCTCGGGCCGGATGTCGCCCAGGGTCAGGGCCAGGTGGGTGGCCTGGGTGATGCGATCACGGTAGACGACTAGGCTGAATTCGCCGAACGGGGTGGTGAGCGGCCGCTCGCCCAGGCGTTCGATGAGGCTCTCGTGGGCGGCGCGGTAGTGGATGAGGTCGGCGATGGTGCCGATCTTGAGGTTATGCACCTTGGCGTATTCGATCAGGTCCGGCAGGCGCGCCATGCTGCCGTCCTCCTTGAGGATCTCGCAGATCACGGCCGCCGGCTCCAGCCCAGCCAGGGCGGCGAGGTCGCAGCCCGCCTCGGTATGCCCTGCACGCACCAGCACCCCGCCGTCCTGGGCGCGCAAGGGGAAGATGTGGCCCGGCTGGATGATGTCGCTCGGGCGCGCATGCTTGGCCACCGCCACCTGTATGGTGCGGGCGCGGTCGTGCGCCGAGATGCCGGTGGTCACCCCTTCGGCCGCCTCGATGGAGACGGTGAAGGCCGTGCCGTGTGGCGTCTGGTTGTTGGCCACCATCATGCTCAGGCCCAGCTGCTCGCAGCGGGCGCCGGTGAGCGTCAGACAGATGAGCCCACGCCCGTATTTGCTCATGAAGTTGATGGCCTCCGGCGTGACGTGCTCGGCGGCCATCACCAGATCGCCCTCGTTCTCGCGGTCCTCCTCGTCCACCAGGATGACCATGCGGCCGGCGCGGATCTCGGCGATGATCTCTTCTATCGGGGCGAGCATGGCCGGCTCAGTCCTTGTCCGAGGTGCTGGCGTAGCTGAGCAGGCGCTCGGCGTAACGCGCCAGGATGTCCACCTCCAGGTTGACGCGGTCGCCTATCCCGAGGTCCTTGAGCGTGGTCGCCTGCTGGGTGTGGGGGATCAGGTTGACCGAGAACTCGGCCCCGTGCACGCGGTTGACGGTGAGCGACACCCCGTTGACGGCGATGGAGCCCTTGACGGCGATGTAGCGCTCCAGCCCCGGGGGGACGCGGATGTCCAGCCGCAGGCTCTCGCCCACCCGCTCCGCGCGCGTGACCTCGCCCACCCCGTCGACGTGGCCGGTGACCAGATGACCGCCCAGCCGGTCGCCCGCTCGCAGGGCCTTTTCCAGGTTGACCGCATCGCCCGGGGCGAAACCCACCGTGCAGGCGAAGGTTTCCTGCGAGACATCGACGCTGAAATGGGTGGGGGTGCGCTCGATCACCGTCAGGCACACGCCGTTGACAGCGATGGAGTCGCCGATGGCTACATCGGACAGGTCAAGCCCCCCGCCGGCGATGGTCACACGGGCGTCGCCGCCATTCGCCTCGGTCAGATGTTGGATGTGGCCGATGGCCTGGATGATGCCGGTGAACATGGGGCTCCAGTAAGGTCGGTGGGCGGTCCCTGCGGGCCGGGAATGGAAACCGGGCATTGTAAGGGATCGCGGTGCCTGCGCGCGAGCCCCGGCCGCTCAAACTGGCGGCAGATCGACATCCTCGTACAAGTCGTCCAGGCCGAGGCTTAAGCTGAGCGGTCCGCAACGCAGGTTGAGCACCGCATCCTCAGCCAGCACCCCGTGCCGCCAGCCGCCGTCGTCCTCGCGCAGGTAGAACTCGGCCTGTCGCCGCTCGGATTCCACCAGCACATAGGCACGCAGGCTGACCAGGCGGCGATAGGCCTGCCACTTCTCGCGCCGGTCGATCTGGGCGGTGGCCGGTGAGACCACCTCCACCACCACACAGGGGGCGGTCTTGTATAGCGGATGGTCGTCGGCCGGATCGCAGCACAGCATCACATCGGGGTAGTAGAAGGCGTTGACCGCCTCCACGCGCAGCTTCATGTCCGCGATAAAGGCCGCACACGGCCCCCCTCGAGTTGCAGCGCGGAAATGGAAAAAGGCGTTACCTGCGATGCGGTTGTGCCGCGCGCTGGCACCCGCCATGGCGTAGAGTTCGCCATCGACGTACTCGTGCTTGACGCCGGCGCGCTCTTCCAGGCGCAGATAGTCCTCGACGGCGGTGGGGATGCGTGCGGCGGTCTCGATCATGGTGCGGTCCCGACAGACGGTGCTTCCATTTTAGACCGGCCGCAGGATGAGGCGCAGGTCTTCGCCCACGAGGTTGATCTCCATCACCCGCCACTGTCTGCGCGCGCTCATGTCCGCCAGCGGTGGTCCCTCGAACAGTCCACGCGCCGCATGGCCCAAGGTCACGGGGGCGATGTAGGCCAGCCATTCGTCGATCAGCCCGGCGGCAAGCAGTGCGCCGTTGACGGTAGCGCCCGCCTCCACGTGCAGCTCGTTCACCCCACGCTGGGCCAGCACCTCCATGAGCAGGGCGAGGTCCGGCCGGCCCTCGGGTCCAGGCAGCTCCAGCACCGTGGCGCCGCGTGCGAGTAGGTCTTCGAGCCGTGCGGGATCGGCCTGCTGGCAAACGATGAGGGTGTCGGCACCTTGCAGGATACGGGCCGCGGGCGGGGTGCGCAGCCGGCTGTCGAGGATCACCTTGAGCGGCTGGCGTGTCGTGTCCACGTGTCGGACGTTCATCTGCGGGTCGTCGGCGAGCACCGTGCCCACCCCGGTGAGGATGGCGCAGGCGCGCGCGCGCCAGCGGTGGCCATCGCGCCGTGCCGCCTCGCCGGTGATCCATTGCGATCGACCATCGAGCAAGGCGGTCTTGCCGTCCAGGCTGGCCGCCGTCTTCACCCGCACCCACGGCCGCCCGCGCGTCATGCGGCTGACGAAACCCGGGTTGAGCGCGATGGCCTCTTCCTGCATCAGCCCCACCTCGGCGCGGATGCCGGCCAGCGTGAGCAGCTCGATACCGCGGCCGGCCACTTGCGGGTTGGGGTCGCGCATGGCCGCTACCACGCGCGCCACCCCCGCATCGATCAGGGCCTCGGCGCAAGGAGGGGTGCGGCCGTGATGGCTGCAGGGCTCCAGGGTCACGTAGACGGTGGCCCCGCGGGCGGCCGCACCAGCCTGGCGCAGGGCGTGGATCTCGGCATGCGGCCCGCCGGCCTGCTGGTGCCAACCTGCGCCGACCAAGCGGCCGTCCTTGACAATGACACAGCCCACCCGCGGGTTGGGGGTGGTGGTGTACAAGCCCCGCTCGGCCAGGCGCAGGGCCGCGGCCATCCAGGCGTGGTCATCGGCGCTGAAAGGGCCTTGCGTGGGCTCAGCCGGCTCCGCCATCGTCCGCCCCCTCGCCGCCCACCTCGCGGATGGCGTCGCGGAAGTCCTCCACGTCCTGGAAGCTCTTGTAGACCGAGGCGAAACGGATGTAGGCCACCGTGTCCAGGCGTTTGAGCTCCGCCATCACCAGGTCGCCGATCAGACGCGAGGGCACCTCGCGCTCGCCCAGGCTGAGCAGGCGCTGATAGACGCGCTCGATGGCCGCCTCGACCTGCTGTGTAGGCACCGGCCGTTTGTGCAGCGCCCGGCGGAAGCCCTCGCGCAGCTTCTGCAGCGAAAACTCCTGCCGCTCGCCGTCGCGCTTGACCACCGCAGGCGCGCGCACGTCGGCCGTCTCATAGGTGGTGAAGCGCCTGTCGCAACTGGGGCAGCGGCGGCGGCGGCGCACGGTGGCGCCATCCTCCGACAACCGCGTCTCCGCCACCTGGGTGTCGGGATGGCCGCAGAAGGGGCATTTCAT
>JANWZL010000032.1 GCA_025054655.1 Thiobacillaceae bacterium
GGACGAGCGCGGGGTGCGCGGTGCGCCCGACTGGGTGGCCGAGGTGCTCTCGCCCGCCAGCGCCTGGCGCGACCAAACCATCAAGCTCAACGCCTACGAGCGCGCTGGTGTGCCCGAAGTGTGGCTGCTGCATCCTGGCGATCGCGTGCTCAGCGTCTACCGGCTGGAGCAAGGCCGTTACGGGCGGCCCACCGTCCTAGAAATGAAGGGACGGGTGGCGATCGGCGCACTGCCCGACGTGACGGTGGATTTCGATCTGTTCGAGTGACCCATGGATTTCATCCTGCAGAACATCTGGCTCGTGCTGCTCGCCCTGCTGTCCGGCCTCATGCTGGTGTGGCCGAGCATCAGCGGGCGTTTGTCCGGCATCAAACAGGTCGGCCCGCAGGAGGCGGTGCAGCTGTACAACCACGAGGACGCCTTGGTGCTTGACGTGCGCGAGGAGTCGGAATGGCGCGACGGTCACATCCCCAAGGCGCGGCACGTGCCCCTGCGCCAACTCAAGGACCGCCTGAAAGAGCTGGAAAAGTTCAAGGACAAACCCATCGTCGCCGTCTGCCGCAGCGGCAACCGCTCCGCGCACGCCTGCCGCTTGCTGCGCCAGGCCGGATTCGAGCGCGTGCACAACCTGGCCGGCGGCATGCTCGCCTGGGAGCAGGCAGGACTACCCAAGGAGAAGTGACCATGCCCCACGTCCGCATGTACTGTACCGCGGTCTGCCCCTATTGCCTGCGCGCCGAGGCCTTGCTCAAGCGCAAGGGGGTGGGGGAGATCGAGAAGATCCGCGTGGACCTGGACCCAGCCCGGCGCGAAGAGATGATGCGCATCACCGGGCGTCGCACCGTACCCCAGGTCTTCATCGGCGAGCGCCACGTCGGCGGTTTCGACGACTTGGCCGAACTGGACGCCGCTGGCGAGCTCGACGCGCTGCTGGCATGACGGCGGCGCGCAACTGAGCCGCGTTGTCGGCGAAGGCGCATACTTCGGGCAAATTATTCGATATTATTGGAAATATGGAACATGATGCCGCCGTCCTTGCCCTGGCCGCCCTGGCGCAGGAGCACCGGCTTGCCGTGTTCCGGCTGCTGGTGGAGGCCGGGCCGCAGGGCCGTCTGGCGGGCGAGATCGCCCAGGCCCTGGGGCTTGCCGCCCCGACGCTGTCCTTCCACCTCAAGACCCTGAGCCATGCCGGTCTCGTGCGCTCACGCCAGGAGGGCCGGCACGTGCGCTATTGCGCCCAATTCACCGCCATGCAGGCGCTCATCGCCTATCTGAGCGAAAACTGCTGCGGCGGCCGGCCCGCGCTGTGCGCCCCCGAGGGCGCGTGCACGCCGGCCGAGCCCGGCCCCTGCGACCACCCTGCCATATCGGTGTGCAAAGGGGCAGGCCCCTTCCCCTCCACCCCCCGCAAGGAGCCCATCATGTCCGATCGCGTCTACAACGTGCTCTTCCTGTGCACCGGCAACTCCGCCCGCAGCATCATCGCCGAGGCCCTGCTCAACAGCATGGGCGGCGGCCGTTTCCGCGCCTATAGCGCCGGCAGCCAGCCCACGGGCCAGGTCAACCCGCACGCACTGGAGCTCATCCGGCGCAACCGCCTGCCCACCGAGGGGCTACGCAGCAAGTCCTGGGACGAGTTCACCGGCCCCAATGCGCCGCCGCTCGACTTCGTCTTCACCGTCTGCGACCGCGCCGCCCAAGAGGTTTGCCCGGTGTGGCCGGGGCAGCCCATGACCGCCCACTGGGGGGTGCCCGACCCGGCCGCGGTGCAGGGCAGCGAGGAGGAGATCCGGCGTGCCTTCCTGCGCACCTGGACGGAACTGGCCAACCGCATCTCCATCTTCGTCAGCCTGCCCATCGACAAACTCGACCACCTGACCCTGCAGCGGCGGCTGGACGAGATCGGCCGCAGCGCCAGCGGTCAGCCGGCATGAGCGTGCAGTGCGCGGCTGACGCCCGCCGTCGGGCGGGCGCGGCACTGCCCCTGTTCGAGCGCTGGCTCAGCCTATGGGTGGGGCTGTGTATCCTCGCCGGTGTCGGACTGGGCCGGTTGTTTCCCACCCCCTTCCAGGTCCTGGGGCGCATGGAGGTGGCTCAGGTCAACCTGCCGGTGGCGTTGCTGATCTGGCTGATGATCATCCCCATGCTGATGCGGATCGATTTCCGTGCCCTGCACCAGGTCCGCGCCCACTGGCGGGGCATCGGCGTCACCCTTTGGGTCAACTGGGCGGTCAAACCCTTCTCCATGGCCGTGCTGGCCTGGCTGTTCATCCGTGGGCTGTTCGCCCCCTGGTTGCCTCCAGAGCAGCTGGATAGCTATGTGGCCGGCCTCATCCTGCTCGCTGCCGCTCCTTGCACGGCCATGGTCTTCGTCTGGAGCCGCCTGGCCAACGGCGACCCCTATTTCACCCTCAGCCAGGTGGCCCTGAACGACCTCATCATGATCTTCGCCTTCGCCCCCATCGTCGGCCTGCTGCTGGGTCTGTCCTCGCTCAGCGTGCCCTGGGACACCCTGCTGCTGTCGGTGTTGATCTACATCGTGGTGCCGGTGATCATCGCCCAGGTCTGGCGTCACGCCCTGCTGCGGCAGGGACCGGAGCGCTTGCAGGCGGCCCTCGAGCGGCTGCACACGGCCTCCATCGCCGCCCTCTTGGCCACCCTGGTCCTGCTGTTCGCCTTCCAGGGTGAGGCCATCCTCGCACAGCCGCTGGTGATCGCCCTGCTAGCCGTGCCCATCGTCATCCAGGTGGCGCTCAACGCGGCCCTTGCCTATGGACTCAACCGCTGGGTGGGGGAAAAACACGCCGTGGCGGGCCCCTCGGCCCTGATCGGGGCGTCGAACTTCTTCGAGCTGGCCGTGGCCACGGCCATCGTGCTGTTCGGCTTCGAATCGGGGGCGGCCCTGGCCACGGTGGTCGGGGTGCTGATCGAGGTGCCGGCCATGCTGGCCGTGGTACAGGCGGTCAACGCCAGCCGCGCCTGGTATGAGCGCGGTTTGCGTGCGCGGCCCAGGGCCGGGTGACCGTCGGTCCATGTAGCCGGCCACGTCGCCACAGCGGCCCTGCCCGTGCGCCGGTACAGCCGCCG
This sequence comes from Thiobacillaceae bacterium, assembly GCA_025054655.1. Lineage (GTDB taxonomy): Bacteria > Pseudomonadota > Gammaproteobacteria > Burkholderiales > Thiobacillaceae > JANWZL01. Next base: position 3,088 of record JANWZL010000032.1, read on the forward strand.
CCCTGAGCGGCCCTGTCCTGCCTTGACGCCGGCGGACGGACGGTGGCGACCCCAGGGTCTGCTGCGGGCCGGCCACCCGGTCTAGGCTATTTGTTCACCGGCGACTCGGGCGAGAGCAGATAGGCGACGATGTCGGCGATCTGCTCCGGACGCAGGATGCCGTTGTGGCCCATACGCGGCATCTGCGAACAGGCGGTGTAGGCCTGCGGGTTGTAGATCTTCTCGTAGGTGTACTTCACCATTTCCTCGGAGGCACCGCGTAACTTGCCATAGTGCATGAGGCTGGGGCCTATGGTGCCGAAGGCCACCTCCTTGGGATCGGCGGCGTGGCAGGCGTAACAGTTACCGCCGTTGCCCCCCTTCTGCCGCTCGGGCCGATCGGGTTCGATGCGGCCGATGCGCATGCCGAAGCCGGCCGCATAGAGCTTCTCGCCGTTTTTCCAATCGCCCATCAGCTTGCCGCCCTCGGGGTATTTGATCGTGGCGCGCTCGCGCGCGTTGATCTCCGCGGCTACCTTCTCGGGCGGTTGGTCGCGGTACTGATTGCAGGCCTTGAGGGTGTCGTCCTGCTGCAACCGGCTCAGGTCCTGACCCTCGCCGGGCAGGAAGCTCTGCTCGATGAATTTCGCCGCCAGGGCCTGGATCTTGGGGTCTGGGCCTGCTTGGGTCTTGCCCTTGCCCGCGGCGTGCGCGGCAGGCGTCAAGGCCAGGGCGAGGGCCAGGGTTGCGGTCTTGAGCGCGTCCATCGTCTCCTCCATTCTGCTCAACGCTTGATACCGGGGATGTCCAGCACGGCGCCGCGGCCCCGATCGGCCAGATAGCTGATCAGCGCCACCACCATGGGCGAGCCGTAGTCCACGTCCGGCAGCCGCATCTGCCACATGCAGTCCCACAGCCGGTGTTGCATGTTGCGCAGCAGGCCATGCGAGACCCGGTAGGTGGGCCAGGTGCGCATGGTCTTTTGCGCATCGGCCCGGTTGCCGGCGTAGTTACCCAGCTCCTGCAGGCGGATGCGCTTGCCGTCCTGACCGTGGCAGGTCGAGCAGGAGAAGTCCATCGGACCGATGCGCGTGTGGAAGAGGACCTCGCCCACGGCGCGCATCTCGCGCTCCTTGGGGTGCTTCATGGGGGGGTTGAGCTTCATGCCGTCGGATTGCACTGCGACATAGGCGGCTAACGCCTCCAGGTCGGTATTCGGTTCGTTGGCGCGCTGGTCGGCGAACAGCTTCTTCTTCAGCTCCTCGGGCGTGAAGCCCTGCAGCCGCACCATGCAGGTCAGCAGCCGCGACTCCAGGTCCTCGACGCGGTCGGTGTCCTTAAAATAGCGCGGCAGCTCGGCGAACGCCCCTTTCAGTACCCCCGGACCCTTGCCAAAGTCGCACTGTTCCAGCGAGGCGTTCTTGGGCCCGCGCTTTTCCTTGAACAGCCGCTCGCCGCGCTCCACCACCAGGTTGCCCGGGTTGGCGAACTTGTCCTGCAACGCCGCGCGGTATTCATCGGCGGTCTTCAATTCCTGGCCCAGGGCCAGGGCCGGTGCGAGCAGGACGACCCCGGCCAGCTGGCGACAGCTGAGTGCTCCTCGCATGCGTGCTCTCCTTCTTGGTGGGATGATGGTCTAGATACGGCGGCTCATAACGGGCCGCATGTCGGCCTTGATGATATGGGCCGGCAACGGCAGGTCGGCAGAGTACATCCATACCAGTCGCCGGCCTCATCGCGCAGGCAACGCCCGCCACCCAGGCGGGCGATGTCAGCGCGTGCGCCTCAGGATAAACTGTGCGAACCGCGAGCGATCGACCGTTGTCTGACCGGCGCACAGTCATCGACGACCCATGTATCCCACCCGCGCACGCCTCGTCATCCTGGATGCAGACGGCACCACCATCGACGCCTTCGAGGCCATCGAGCGCACCTTCGCCCGCCATGGTATGGCGATCGGTGACCTGGAGCGTTTCCAGAAGCGCCGGCATCTGTTCAAATACCTCGGCGGGCTCAAGGAATTCCCCGCCAACCTGCGCCGACAGCTGGGCAAACAGCGCCGGCGCCAACTGCTCAACACCCTGACCGAGGTCTATCGCGCCGAGGCGCGGCTCTTCCCCGGCATACCCGAGCTAATCGCCACCCTCGTCGCCGCCGCCGACGTGCGTGTGGGCCTGGTCACCCGCAACATCACGCATGAGCCGGCCGAGACCTTGCGGCAACTGTTCGCCCGACACGGGGTGGACGTGGGCGCGCTCGACTTCCTCGTCACCGTGCCGTTGGGCGAGACCAAGACCGCCTATTTCCGCGCCCTGCGCGCGCGTTTCGGCATCAACCCCGCGCGCGCCTTCGTCTGCGGGGACGAGCACCGCGACTACCTGGCGGCGGTCGCCAGCGGCATGCACCCCTTCATCGTCTCTTACGGCTTCGAGGACCACGAGCGGCTCACCCGTAAGTTCGAAGTGCCCGAGGAGGTGATCGCCCGTACGCCGGCGGAGCTCGCGGCCCGGCTCTGCCACGCCCTGGATCTGGTGCACGCCGAACAGCCGCGTGGTGAACAGCCGGTGGCCAGTCTGCCGGCTACGACCCCCTGAGCATGAACGCACAAACAGCTATGCCGATCCCGCACCGCCTCGAACGCCTGCTCGCCCCCCTGTTGATCCTCGCCCTGGCTGCGGCCGCCCTGTTCTACTGGCAGCCTTGGCGGTCCGATGCTCCCAAGCCCCAATATCGCCTGGGCGAGGCGGAAGAGGGACGGTTGTCCGCCGCGGTGTCGGCCAGCGGCACCCTGGCGGCGCGGGTGACGGTGCAGGTGGGTTCCCAGGTATCGGGCCAGATCGCCCAGCTCCTGGCGGACTTCAATTCACCCGTGAAAAAGGGCCAGATCATCGCCCGGCTCGATCCGGCGGCGTTCGAGTCGCGTGTGGCGCAGGCGCGCGCCGAGCTGGCCTCGGCGCGCAGCGCGGAACGCGCCGCACGACATCTGCTGGAGGTGCGCCAGGCGGAGCTCGAGCGCGCGCGCATCGCGCTGGACGAGGCCGCCCGCAACCTGGAGCGCAAGCGGGCGCTGGTGCGCGAACAATTCCTCTCACCGGCCGAACTGGATAGCGCCCAGGCCGCGCACGACAGCGCTCGGGAACAGCTGCGGCTGGCCGAGGCCAACCTGCGCGCGGGGGCCGACCAGCTCGAGGCCGCTCGCGCCCAGGTAGTCCAGCGTGCCGCCGCCCTGCGCCAGGCCGAGGTGGAACTGGCGCACACCGTCATCCGTTCGCCGGTCGATGGCGTGGTCATCAGCCGCAACGTGGACGTGGGCCAGACCGTGGCCGCCAGCCTGCAGGCGCCGGTGTTGTTCACCATCGCCCAGGACCTGCGTCACATGGAGGTCAACATCGCCGTGGACGAGGCCGACGTGGGGCGGGTCAAACCCGGTCAGAAGGTGCGCTTCACCGTGGACGCCTATCCGGGCGAGCGCTTCAACGGACGGGTGAGCGAGATCCGCAAGGCGGCGCAGACGGTCAACAACGTGGTCACCTACAGCGTCATGGTCAGCGCCGACAACCCCGACGGCAAGCTCCTGCCCGGCATGACCGCCAACGCCCGCATCCTCACCGACGAGCGCGAGCGGGTGCTCAAGGTGCCCAACGAGGCCCTGCGTTTTCGTCCGCTCAATCCGGATGGCTCGCCGGTCAAACTCGAGGTGCGCGCGCGCGAGGAGGGCCCGGGTATCCCCGGGCGGGTATGGGTGCTCGCGCCGGATGGCCAGCCGCGACCGGTCAGCCTGCGCCTGGGGGTAAGCGACGGCAAGGCCACCGAGGTGCTCGCCGGCGACCTGCGCGCCGGCACCCAGGTGATCCTCGGCTACGTGGAGGGCACCGAGCCGCGGCCCAAACGGCAGGCGCGGCCGTTCGGCAGCGGGCTGTGACGGGCTGAGGCGTGCGGCGTGAGGGGGGAGGAGCCGGGCGTGGGGGGCGAGGCGCTGATCGAGGTGCGCGAGCTTAGGCGGGAGTATCGGCTGGGCGAGATCACGGTGCCGGCGCTGCGGGGAGTGAGCCTGACCATCCGTGCGGGCGAATTCGTGGCGGTGATGGGGCCGTCGGGTTCGGGCAAGTCCACCTTCATGAACCTGCTGGGCCTGCTCGACCGGCCCGATGGCGGCAGCTACCGGCTGGCGGGCGAGGAGGTGAGCCGGCTCGACCCCGACCGTCTGGCGCGGCTGCGCAACCGTATGATCGGTTTCGTCTTCCAGAGCTTCAACCTGCTCGCGCGCGCCAGCGCCCTGGAGAACGTGGAACTGCCGCTGGTGTACGCCCGCGTGCCGGCGGCCGAGCGGCGCCGGCGTGCGCGCGAGCGCCTAGCCGAGGTCGGGCTCGCCGAGCGCCTCCACCACCTGCCGCGGCAGCTGTCCGGCGGGCAACAGCAGCGCGTGGCCATCGCCCGCGCCCTGGTGAACGATCCGCCGCTGATCCTGGCCGACGAGCCCACCGGGGCGCTCGATTCGCACACTAGCGCGGAATTGATGGCCCTGCTGCAGGCCCTCAACGACCAGGGCAGGACCCTTATCCTGGTCACCCACGAGCACGACGTCGCCGCCTACGCCCGGCGCATCATTCATTTCCGCGACGGTCAGGTGGTGGAGGACCGCGCCAACCCCAACCCGGTGCGCGCCACCGAGCAGCTCACTGCCCCCCCTCAGTTCTCACCCCTCACCCCGCACACATGAATCTCGCCGACACCACGCGCAGCGCCCTGCGTTCGCTGCGGGCCAACAAGCTCAGAAGCGGCCTCACCACCCTGGGCATCGTCATCGGCGTGGCGGCGGTGATCACCATGCTGGCGGTGGGCGAGGGCGCGCGCCGCACGGTGGAGGAACAGATCAAGAGCCTGGGCAGCAATCACATGATCGTCTTCCCCGGCACGGTCACGGCCAGCGGCGTGCGGCTGCCCACCGGCACCCGCAACACGCTGACCGAAGGCGACGCGCGCGCCATCGCCGAGGAGGTGCCGGGCGTGCTCGCCGCCGCCCCCGGCCTGCGCGGCACCGCCCAGGTCGTATACGGCAACCTCAATTGGTCCACCGTCGTCTTCGGCGTCAGCCCCGACTGGCTTATCGCCCGCGAGTGGCGTGTGGCGCGGGGCCGCTCGATCGACGACAACGACGTGCGCACCGGCGCCAAGGTCGCCCTGGTCGGGCAGACCGTGGCCGACATGCTGTTCGGCGGCACCGACCCCACCGGCGAGGTCGTGCGGGTCAAGAACGTGCCCTTCGAGATCATCGGTCTGCTCGCCCCCAAGGGACAGAGCTTCGCCGGCAACGACCAAGACGACCTCATCCTCATCCCCATCAGCACCGCCCGCAGCCGCGTGCTCGGCGGCGGGCCGGGCCGTCAGCGCACGGTCGGCCACATCTCGGTGAAGATGGCCGACGGGGTGGACATGAAGGAGGCCGAGCTCAAGGTGCGCAGCCTGCTGCGCCAGCGCCACAGGTTGCAGCCGGAACAGGACGACGATTTCAACATCCGCAACCTTTCGGAGGTGGTGGAGGCCGAGCAGGCCGCCTCCAGTGCCCTGTCCGGCTTGCTCGCCGCGGTGGCGGGGGTGAGCCTGCTGGTGGGCGGCATCGGCATCATGAACATCATGCTGGTGTCGGTGACCGAGCGCACGCGCGAGATCGGCATCCGCATGGCGGTGGGTGCGCGCGGCCGCGACATCCTCGCCCAGTTCCTCACCGAGGCGGTCATCCTCGCCCTGATCGGCGCCGCCGTAGGCGTGGCCCTGGGGCTCGCCAGCGCGCTCACACTGGAGCGGCTCGCCGGCTGGCAGATCGTGCTGCAGCCGCACGGGGCGCTGCTGGCAGTGGCCTCGGCCGGCATCGTGGGCGTCTTCTTCGGCTGGTGGCCGGCGCGCCGTGCCGCCCGCATGCAGCCCATCGACGCCCTGCGCTACGAGTGACACCCATGCAAGACGGCCGCGCACGATTGGGCAGGCTCTTCCCCGCCCTTGCCAGCCTGCTCGCTGCCCTGTAGGGTCTGCTCGACCACCACCTGCACTGGCTGCAGGCACCCGCCGGCACGGTGCTGTTCGACGCCGGCAGCCCTTGCGAGGGCCTGCCGCTGGTGTTGGAGGGGGCCATCCGGGTGAGCAAACGCGACCCGAGCGGACGCGAGATCGGGCTCTATCGCGTACTGCCCGGGGAACTCTGCCTCATCTCCCTGAGTTGTCTGCTCGGCGGCGACGACTACGCGGCCACCGGGCAGGCCGTGGAGCCCTAAGGCTTGCCGCGCTCGCGCGGCCGGCGTTCCTGCGTCTGGTGGAGGCACACGCCCCCTTCCGGGAGATGGTCTTCCACCTCTATGCCGAACGTCTGGCGGGGTTGATGCAGCTCGTGCAGGAGGTGGCCTTCCGCCATCTGGACGAACGGCTGGCCGCCTGGCTGGTGGAGCGGGGGCCGCACATAGACCCGAGCGCACCGGCGCCGAGCCCGTCTAGGCCGCCCGCCTCAAACCGCGGCAGATCGGCGCCATCCGGTCAGCGCAAAAACCCCTTGTCCATCAGTTCGGTGGCCAGCCGCTGATAGGCGTATGCCCCGCGGCTGTCGCCGGCATGGGCGAAGATGTCTTGGCCGTGCGCCGGGCTCTCGGCGAGCGCCGCATCGTCCGGTATACAGGTCTCGCACACCGCCGCCCCGTAGCGTTGCCGCAGCCGAGCCAGGGCCTCGCGGCACTGGGGTCGCGCCTCGTCGTAACGGGTGAGCACCACCCGCCGCTCCACACTGCGGCCCAGGGCGGGTTCCAGCACCTTCAGGGCGATGTCCAGGCGACTTAAGCCCTGCAGGGTGAGGAAATCCGCGGTCACCGGCACCAGCACCCGGTCGGCCGCGAACAGGGCGTTGAGCGACAGCACCCCCAGGGCCGGCGCACAGTCGATCAGCACGACGCCGGTGTCGAGGCCGGACTCGCGCAGGCCCTGGCGCAGGCGGCCGGCCACGCCCGGTGTGCTGCCCAACAGGGCATCGACCTTGGACAGGTCCGGATGCGCCGGGATCAGGCGCACACCGTTCGGCATGCGGCGCAGCAGGGTGCCAAGGGGGCGATGGGCCCGATAGAAGGCGGCCAGGCTCGCCTCGCTCGCCAACGCGCGCACCCCCAGGGCCAGGCTCACATGCCCCTGCGGGTCGAGGTCCAGCACCAGAGGCTCGCGCTCGAACAGGGCGAGGGCCGCAGCGAGGTTGAGCACGGTGGTGGTCTTGCCCACCCCGCCCTTCTGGTTGAAGACCGCGATGACCGCCATCGAGCGGCGTCACTCCACCGTCACGGACTTGGCCAGATTGCGCGGCTGGTCTACATCGGTGCCCTTGAGCACTGCCACGTGGTAGGCCAGCAGCTGCAGCGGCACGCTGTAGGTGATAGGGGCGGTGGAGGGGCAGATGTCGGACAGTGTCAGATTCTGATAGCGATCCAGCTCGATCCTCACCGCCTTGTCGCTGAACAGGAACAGCTCGCCGCCGCGGGCGCGCACCTCCTGCAGATTGGACAGCACCTTCTCCAGCAGATGGTCGTTCGGCAGGGCGCAGATGACGGGCATGTCGGCATCCACCAGGGCGAGCGGGCCGTGCTTCAACTCCCCGGCCGGGTAGGCCTCGGCGTGGATATAGGAGATCTCCTTCATCTTCAGCGCCCCCTCCAGGGCGATGGGGTAGAACGTACCGCGGCCCAAGAACAGTGCATCCTTGCGATCGGCGAAGGCCTCTGCCATGGCGCGGATGGCCTCGTTCAGCTCCAGCACCACCTCGACCTGGCGCGGCAGCGCATGCAACTCCTCGACCAGGGCCTGTTCCTGCTCGCGCGTCATCCCCCGCCGGCGGGCGAGCGCCAGGGTGAGCAGGCGCAGGGCCGTCAGCTGCGTGGTGAAGGCCTTGGTCGAGGCCACGCCGATCTCCGGGCCCGCACGCGTCATGATGGCCACGTCGGACTCACGCGTGAGCGAGGACTCGGGCACGTTGCAGATGGTGAGCGCCCCCACGTAACCCATTCGGCGGGCAGCGCGCAGCGCGGCCAGGGTGTCGGCCGTCTCACCGGACTGGGAGATGGTCAGAAAGAGCGTGCCCGGCGGTACCACCACCTTGCGATAGCGGTATTCGCTCGCCACCTCCACGCTGCAGGGTATGCCCACCTCCTCCAGCCAGTACCTGGCCACCAGCCCTGCGTGGTAGCTGGTGCCGCAGGCGACGATGTGCACGCCCTGGGTACGGTCGAACAGGCCCCTGGCCTCGTGGCCGAAGCTCTCCTCCAACAGCCGCCCCTGATGGATGCGCCCCTCCAGGGTCTCACCGATGACCGTCGGCTGCTCGAAGATCTCCTTGAGCATGTAGTGGCGGTAGGGCCCCTTATCGGCCGTGGTGGCGGTCAGCTGCGAGACGCGCTCGGGACGCACGACCGGCGCACCCGTCACATCGAAGATGCGCACCGCATCGCGGCGGATCTCGGCGATGTCGCCCTCTTCCAGGAAGACGAAGCGCTGGGTGACCGGCAGCAAGGCGAAGACGTCCGAGGCGATGAAGTGCTCGCCCACCCCCAGGCCGATCACCAGGGGGCTGCCAGAGCGGGCCACCACCATGCGGTCGGGGTCGTCGGGACTGACCACCGCCAAGGCATAGGCGCCGACCAACTCGCGCACCACCAGCTGCACCGCCCGCAGCAGATCCCCCTCGCGACGCAGGAGATCAGCCAGTAAGTGAGCAATTACTTCGGTATCGGTGTCGGAGGTGAAGACATAGCCCAGCCCCTTGAGGCGGTCGCGCAGCTCGTTGTGGTTTTCGATGATGCCGTTGTGCACGATCGCCACCCGCTCCCCGCTCATGTGCGGGTGGGCATTGCGCTCGGCCGGCATGCCATGCGTGGCCCAGCGCGTGTGGGCGATGCCCAACGCCCCCTCGATCGGTCGCTCCTGCAGCAGCTCCCTGAGCCGGGCCACCTTGCCCACCGCGCGGATGCGCGCCAGCCGGCCGTTCGCCTCGCGCACCGCCAGCCCGGCCGAGTCATAGCCGCGATACTCCAGCCGTGCCAGCCCCTCCATGAGGATGGGCACGACGTTGCGCTGGGCGATGGCGCCGACGATTCCGCACATAGGTTACTCCATGGGTTCAGGATTCAGGGGTCAGCAGCGAGCGGGTACGAGTGAAATTCTAGGCCTAGGGGGTCAACTGAGGGCGCACAGCAGGAACAAAATCTCAGTCGTGAGCACTTACCCTCTGTGCTTTCCACTTCACATGGATTCCCCTTACCGCTCACTTTTCCTCTACACCCCTCACCTTTCCTGCTCACTCCTCCCCTTTCTTCTTCGGCCGCTGCCAGCCCGGGATGGTGAACTGGCGCACGCGGGAGAGGGTGAGCTCACCGGGCGGGGCGTCGCGGGTGAGCGTGGTGCCGGCGCCCAGGGTGGCCCCGCGCCCGACGGTGACCGGGGCCACGAGCTGGCTGTCGGAACCGATGAAGGCCTCGTCCTCGATCACCGTGCGGTGCTTGTTGGCGCCGTCGTAGTTGCAGGTGATGGTGCCCGCGCCGATGTTCACCTTGCGGCCGACGTAGGCGTCACCCACATAGGAGAGGTGGTTGATCTTGGAGTTGAAGCCCACCTGGCTGTTCTTGATCTCGACGAAGTTGCCGATCTGCACCTCGGCGTCCAATTCGGTGCCGGGGCGGATGCGGGCATAGGGGCCGACACGCGCCTGTGGCCCGATGCGGGCACCTTCGATGTGGCAGAAGGCCAGCACCTCGGCCCCGTGCGCCACCTCTACGTCTTTTAGCACGGAGTAAGCGCCCACTTTGACGTTGTCGCCCAACACGACACGCCCTTCGAAGATGCAACCGACGTCAATGAGCACGTCGCGCCCGCACTGGAGGCTGCCGCGCACGTCGATGCGCGCCGGGTCGATCAGGGTAACCCCCTGGGCCATCAGCGCCTCGGCCAGGTTGCGCTGGTGCATGCGCTCCAGTTCGGCCAACTGCTGTCGGCTGTTGACCCCCAACACCTCCCACACCGAGGCGGGATGACAGGGGAGTATGCGCTCACCCTCGCGCGCCGCCATACCGATCACGTCGGTCAGATAGTATTCGCCCTGGGCGTTGTCGTTGCTGAGGTCAGCCAGCCAGCGTTTGAGCTTGGCTGCCGGCAGGCAGAGAATGCCGGTGTTTACCTCGTCGATGGCCAGCTCCTCGGGGCTGGCGTCCTTGTGTTCGACGATGCGTTCGATCTCGCCGCGGCCGTTACGCACGATGCGGCCATAGCCGGCCGGGTTGTCGAGCCGCACGGTGAGCAGGGCGATGGCCCCCTCGCGGGCGATCAACACCATCTCCTGCAGGGTCTCGGCGCGGATGAGGGGGACGTCGCCGTAGAGGATGAGCACCACGGCATCCTCACGCAGATGTGGGGCGGCCTGCTGTACGGCGTGACCGGTGCCCAGTTGTGGCTCCTGCCGCACCCACAGCAGATCGGGCCGCCGGATGGCCTGTGGCAGCGTCTCTCCGCCATGGCCATAGACCACGCAGATGCGCTCCGGCCCCAGGCTGTCGGCAGCGGCGAGCACGTGCTGGATGAGCGGCCGCCCAGCCAGCGGGTGCAGCACCTTGGGTAGGTCGGACTTCATCCGCGTGCCGCGGCCGGCGGCGAGGATCACGATCGCGAGAGGCGCGTTCATGGACGCTGGGGCAAGGGGTATTCCGGGACGGCCAAGTATATATCGTCAATCTGCCCATATCATTGAAGGCTGGAGCAGACCGTTGCGCTCCGGCACCCGCGCGCACCACGTGGTGCTGCACTGCGGTCTCTGGACGACACGACGGGGGGTGGGACATGCGCTGGGAGGGTGGCCGCAGGAGCGAGAACATCGAAGACCGCCGCGGTCTGCGAGTAGGCGGGCGCGGGCTGCTGGGCGGCGGCCTGGGGGCCCTGGTGGTGGTCGTGCTGGCCTTGTTCATGGGCGTGGACCCCGCCGTCATCGGCAATCTGGTGGCGAACGCACCCGCCCCGCAGCAATCTCGTCCTCTTGCGGAAGATCCGCAACAGGAGCGGCTCAAGGAGTTCGTCGCCGTGGTCCTGGCCGACACGGAGGACACCTGGGATGCGCTGTTGCGCCAGGCCGGCCGCCAGTATGTGCGGTCCCGGCTGGTGTTGTTCAGCGATTCGGTGCAGTCGGCTTGCGGTTTCGCCCAGTCGGCTATGGGCCCGTTCTACTGCCCGGCCGACCAAAGGCTCTATCTGGACATGAGCTTCTTTGACGACCTGGCCCGGCGACACGGTGCACCGGGCGACTTCGCCTAGGCCTATGTCATCGCCCACGAGGTCGCCCATCACGCCCAGACCCTGCTCGGCATCACCGCAAGGGTCCACGCCCAGCGCCAACGCCTAGGTGAAGCGGAGGCCAACCGCCTGTTGATGCGCCTGGAGCTGCAGGCCGATTGTCTGGCCGGGGTGTGGGCCCACCACGCCGACCGTGCCCGCGGCATCCTGGAGCAGGGAGACCTGGAGGAGGCCCTGGCCGCCGTCGCCAGCGTGGGCGACGACCGTCTGCAGCAGAGCTCACGCGGCTATGTGGTGCCCGATTCCTTCACCCACGGCAGTTCCGAACAGCGCATGCGCTGGTTCGTCATCGGTGCGCGCAGCGGCGACCTGCGCCAGTGAGACACCTTCAGCGCCGCCCGTCTCTGAGTCCAGCCCGACGAGCGGATTGGCGATGCGCTGGCTACCCTGGCTGTGGGCCCTGCCCTATACCCTGCTCGGTCTGCTGCTGGGTCTGTTGGCGCGCGCACACCTGGGGCGCGACGGGTGGATCCTGGAGTTCCGGGGCGGTGCGCTCGACCGTCTGCTGCATCCCTGGGCGGACGCCATCGCTCTGGGCCATGTCATCCTGGCGCGCGACACCCCCTCGCTGGATCGGCTGCGCGCGCACGAGCGGGTGCACGTGCGCCAATACGAACGCCTGGGCCCGTTCTTCCTGCCGTTCTATCTGGCCTTGGCGGCGTGGACTTGGCTGCGCGGCGGCCACCCCTACCGCGACCATCCACTGGAGGTCGAGGCGCGCGCGGGCAAGGTCAGAGGCTCAGGCTGAGGCCGCGCGCAGACGCGGTTCGTGCACGCGGCGCTGGCTCAGGATGCCTTGACGCCCTTCTTGCGCAGCTTTTCGATCGCGTGCAGCTGGGCGATGGCCTCGGCCAGCTCGGCCTGGGCCTTGGCGTAGTCCATGGCGGCGCTGCGGTCGCGCATGGCCTCCTCGGCCGCCCGCTTGGCCTCCAATGCCCGTGCCTCGTCCAGGTCCGCCCCGCGGATGGCGGTGTCGGACAAGATGGTCACCACACCGGGCTGCACCTCCAGGATGCCACCCGAGACGTAGATCAGGTCCTCGTCCTCGCGGTCCGGGGCCTTGATGCGCACCGAGCCCGGTTTGATGCGGGTGATCATCGGGGCGTGCCGGGGATAGATGCCCACCTCGCCCATCTCCGCCGGCACCACGACGAATTCGGCCAGGCCGGAGTAGATCGCCGCCTCGGCGCTGACGATGTCCACGTGCAGGGTCATAGCCATAGGGTAACCTCAGAGAGGTGTGTGTGAGGAGTGAGGAGTAAGGAGTGAGGGGTGTTTAGACTCCGCAGCCCCGATCTGCTCACGTCCTCACGCCTCACTGGATCGATTTCGCCTTCTCCACCGCCTCTTCGATGGTGCCGACCATGTAGAAGGCCTGTTCGGGCAGGTGGTCATACTCGCCGTTGACGATGGCCTTGAAGCCGGCGATGGTGTCCTTGAGCGGCACGTATTTGCCGGGTGTACCGGTGAAGGCCTCGGCGACGAAGAAGGGCTGCGACAGGAAGCGCTGGATCTTGCGCGCGCGCGCCACGATCAGCTTGTCCTCGGGCGACAGCTCATCCATGCCCAGGATGGCGATGATGTCGCGCAGCTCCTTGTAGCGCTGCAGCGTGGCCTGCACGGCGCGGGCCACCGAGTAGTGTTCCTCGCCGATCACCAGCGGGTCGAGGATGCGCGAGGTGGAGTCGAGCGGGTCCACCGCCGGGTAGATGCCCAGCTCCGCCACCTGCCGCGACAGCACCAGGGTGGCGTCCAGGTGGGCGAAGGTGGTGGCGGGCGAGGGGTCGGTGAGGTCGTCCGCCGGCACATAGACCGCCTGGAAAGAGGTGATGGAGCCCACCTTGGTGGAGGTGATGCGCTCCTGCAACGCCCCCATCTCCGAGGCCAGCGTAGGCTGGTAGCCCACCGCCGAGGGCATGCGCCCCAGCAGCGCCGACACCTCGGTGCCGGCCAGGGTGTAGCGGTAGATGTTGTCGATGAACAGCAGCACGTCGCGCCCCTCGTCGCGGAAGTACTCCGCCATGGTGAGCCCGGTCAGGGCCACGCGCAGCCGGTTGCCGGGCGGCTCATTCATCTGGCCGTAGACCAAGGCCACCTTGTCGAGCACGCCGCCTTCCTTCATCTCGTGATAGAAGTCGTTGCCCTCGCGCGTGCGCTCGCCCACACCCGCGAACACGGAGTAACCGGAATGTTCCACGGCGATGTTGCGGATGAGCTCCATCAGGGTGACCGTCTTGCCCACGCCGGCGCCGCCGAACAGCCCCACCTTGCCGCCTTTGGCGATGGGCATGATCAGGTCGATGACCTTGATGCCGGTCTCCAGCAACTCGACCGCCGCGGCCTGATCTACATAAGCCGGGGCCTTGCGGTGGATGGGCCAATGGGTGTCCGACTCCACCGGTCCGGCCTCATCGACCGGCTCGCCCAGCACGTTCATGATGCGGCCCAGCGTGGGTTTGCCCACCGGCACCTTGATCGGCTCGCCCGTGTTGCGCACCACCATGCCGCGCCTGAGGCCATCGGTGGAGCCCAGGGCGATGGTGCGCACCAGGCCATCACCTAGCTGCTGCTGCACCTCGAAGGTGAGCGGCGGCTCGTCCATCTTGACGGCGTCATACACCTTGGGCATGGCCCCGCGCGGGAACTGCATGTCCACCACGGCGCCGATGATCTGCACGATTCTTCCTTCACTCATCGCTGTAATTCCTTGACGGTTCGTATCCTTGCCCGCCGCCTGCTCATACTGCCGCGGCGCCGGCCACGATCTCGGAAAGCTCCTGGGTGATGGCCGCCTGGCGCGTCTTGTTGTAGACCAGCTTCAACTCCTCGATCACGTTCTTGGCGTTGTCCGAGGCGGCCTTCATCGCCACCATGCGAGCCGACTGCTCGCAGGCCATGTTCTCCGCCACCGCCTGGTAGATCAGGGCCTCGATGTAACGGATCATGAGGGCGTCCACCACCACCTTGGCCTCGGGCTCGTAGATGTAGTCCCAATGCGCCGCATGTCGCTCCATGGCGGCATCGGCGGTGAGCGGCAGCACCTGTTGCATGACCGGCTCCTGCTTCATGGTGTTGATGAAGCGGCTGTACACCATGTACAGGGCGTCGATGCGGCCGGCCTTGTAAGCGTCCACCATCACTTGCACGGGGCCGATGAGCCGTTCCACGTGCGGGGTGTCGCCCAGGCCGGTGACCTGCGAAACGATGTTGGCGCCCACCCGCTGCATGAAACCCAGGCCCTTATTGCCGATGACGGTGACGTCGCAGTCGATGCCCTGCGCGCTCCATTCCTTCATGCGGCCCACGGCCAGGCGCAGGACATTGGTGTTAAGCGCCCCGCACAGGCCTTTGTCGGTGGTGATGAGGATGAGGCCCACGCGGCGCAGGGTCTCGCGCGCGATGGTACAGGGGTGCTTGTATTCCGAGTGCGCCTGGCTGAAATGCGCTACCACGCGGCCGATCTTCTCGGCATAGGGACGGGCGGCGCGCATGCGTTCCTGGGCCCGGCGCATCTTCGAGGCCGCCACCATCTCCATGGCCTTGGTGATCTTGCGCGTGTTCTCCACGCTCTTGATCTTGTTGCGGATCTCTTTGCCGGCTGCCATGGTTTGGGCCCGTCAGTAGGCGGCGCTCGCCTTGAAGTCCTCGATGGCGGCGGCCAGCTCCCGCTCGGTGTCGGCGTCGAGGTCCTTGGTCTGCTCGATCTTGTCGAGGACGTGCCTGTATTTCGCCTTCATGTGCGACTGCAGCGCCGCCTCGAAGGCGAGCGCGCGCTTGACGTCCACGTCGTCCAGGTAGCCGCGGTTGACGGCGAACAGTGTGACCGCCATCTCCGCTACGGTCATGGGCGAATACTGCGGCTGCTTCATCAGCTCGGTCACCATGCGGCCACGGTCGAGCTGCTTGCGCGTGACCTCGTCGAGATCGGAGGCGAACTGGGCGAAGGCGGCGAGCTCCCGATACTGGGCCAGGGCCAGGCGCACCCCGCCGCCCAGCTTCTTGATCACCTTGGTCTGCGCCGCGCCGCCGACGCGCGACACCGACAGGCCCGCGTTGATGGCGGGACGGATGCCGGCGTTGAACAGGTCGGTCTCCAGGAAGATCTGGCCGTCGGTGATGGAGATCACGTTGGTGGGCACGAAGGCGGACACGTCACCGGCCTGGGTCTCGATAATGGGTAGCGCGGTGAGCGATCCGGTGCGCCCCTTGACCGCTCCGCCGGTCATCTTCTCCACGTACTCGGCGTTGACCCGCGCAGCGCGCTCCAGCAACCGCGAGTGCAGGTAGAACACATCGCCCGGATAGGCCTCGCGCCCCGGCGGCCGTCTGAGCAGCAGGGAGATTTGGCGGTAGGCCCAGGCCTGCTTGGTCAGGTCGTCATAGACGATCAGGGCGTCCTGGCCGCGGTCGCGGAAGTATTCGCCCATGCTGCAGCCGGCGTAGGGGGCGATGAACTGCATGGAGGCCGGGTCGGAGGCGTTGGCCGCCACCACGATGGTGTGCTCCATCGCCCCGTGTTCCTCCAGCTTGCGTACCACGTTGGCCACCGAGGAGGCCTTCTGCCCCACGGCCACGTAGATGCAGATCACCCCAGTGCCCTTCTGGTTGATGATGGTGTCGATGGCCACCGCGGTCTTGCCGGTCTGGCGGTCGCCGATGATCAGCTCCCGCTGGCCGCGGCCGATGGGCACCATGGCGTCGATCGCCTTCAGCCCCGTCTGCAGCGGCTGCGACACCGACTGCCGTGTGATCACGCCCGGGGCGATCTTCTCGATCGGCGAGGTGGCGGTGTACTGGATGGGCCCCTTGCCGTCGAGCGGGCGCCCGAGGGCGTCCACCACGCGGCCGATCAGCCCCTCACCCACCGGCACCTCCAGGATGCGGCCGGTGCATTTGACGGTATCACCCTCGCTGATGTGCTCGTACTCGCCCAGCACCACAGCGCCCACGCTGTCGCGCTCCAGGTTGAGCGCCATGCCGAAGGTGTTGCCGGGAAACTCGAGCATCTCGCCGTACATGACGTCGGTCAGCCCGTGGATGCGCACGATGCCGTCGGTCACCGACACCACCGTGCCCTGGGTGCGCAGCTCGGCCGCGGTCGTCAGCCCCTCGATCTTGGCCTTGATCAGTTCACTGATTTCTGTGGGATTCAGTTGCATAGGCATTCCCCAAATCGGTCCGCAATGGCGTCAGGCGGTGAGGCTGGCAGCCAGCTCGGCAAGCTTGCCGCGCACCGAGGCGTCCAGCACCTCATCGCCCACTTGGATGATCACCCCGCCGATCAGCTCCGGATCGACCTCTTCCTCGACCTCGACGCTGCGGCCATAACGCGCTTCCAGCCGGGCGAGCAGTGCGGCGAGCTGCTGAGGCTCGAGGGGGTAGGCGGTACGGATGCGCGCCTTGAGCCGGCCCTCTTCCTGCGCGCGCATCTGTTCGAACAGGCGTGCGATCTCGGGCGCCAGGGCAAGCCGCTTGTTGTCCACGAGCAGGCGCACCAGGTTCATGCCCTCCGGCCCCAGGCGTTCGGCGCACAGAGAGTCCAGCAGATCGAGCAGGCGCTGGGGCGAAAACTGCGGGTCGGCGATGATCGTCGCGAGCCGCTCCTCCTGCACCACGGCGGCAAGCCAGGCCAGCCGCTGCGACCATGCCTGCCAATCGCCGCGCTCGCGCGCCAGGCGTGCCACGGCCTCGGCATAGGGACGGGCGACGGTGGTGAGCTCGGCCATGGTCACAGCTCTTTGGCGATGGACTCGAGCAGCTCGGCATGCGCCTTGGCATCCACCTCACGCCGCAACACCCGCTGCGCGCCCGCCACCACCAGGGCGGCGACCTGCGCACGCAACTGCTCGCGCGCGCGGCGCGCCTCCTGCTCGATCTCGGCGCGGGCGGCGGCGAGCAGGCGCTCACCCTCGGCCTTGGCCGCCGCCTTGGCCTCGTCGATGATCTGCGCGGCCCGCTTCTCGGCCTGGGCGATGATGTCGGCCGCCTTCACCTTGGCATCGTGCAGGGTCTCGGCGGCACGACGGGCAGCCAGCTCCTGCTCGTGCCGCCCGCGCTCGGCCGCGGCCAGACCGTCGGCGATGGTCTTGCGGCGCGTCTCCAGCGCCTTGACGATGGGCGGCCACACGTAGCGCATGCAAAACCAGACGAACACCGCGAAGGTGATGCTCTGGCCGATCAGTGTGGCGTTGATGTTCATGCTGCAAGCCTCCGCTTGACGCGGGCGTCGGTCACGCCGCCACCGCGAACAGGATGTAGAGCGAGATGGCGATGGCGATGATCGGCAGCGCGTCGACCAGACCCATGACGATGAAGAACTGGGTGCGCAGCATGGGGATCAGCTCCGGCTGCCGGGCCGCCCCTTCCAGGAAACGGCCGCCGAGGATACCGATGCCCACGGCGGCGCCCAACGCGCCCAGGCCCATCATGACGGCGCCGGCGACATAGAGCAGAGCTTGCGACATTTCCATTTGCGATTCTCCTATGAGCTAAGGTCGTTGAATGGGGGAAACGGTCAGCCTCAGTGGTGTTCCTGATGGGCCATGTCCAGGTAGACGATGGTCAGGGTCATGAAGATGAAGGCCTGTAGGGTGATGATCAGGATATGGAAGATGGCCCAACCCAGCTGCAGGAAGCCGGCCATCAGGCCCCAGCCGATGCCGGCGCCGAACAGCAGGGCGATCAGGATGAAGATCATCTCGCCGGCGTAGAGATTGCCGAACAGACGCAAGGCGAGCGAGACCGGCTTGGCAATCAGGTTGATGGTCTCCAGGAAGAGGTTGGCCGGCATGCCCCATTTTCCGAACGGGTGCAGCGACAACTCGGCCAGGAAGCCGCCCGGCCCTTTGATCTTGAAGCTGTAGTACAACACCAGCAGAAACACGGCGATGGACATGCCGAAGGTGGCGTTGGGGTCGGTGGTCGGCACCAGTTTGAAATAAGGCAGGCCCAGCGCCGCCATGAGGCCCGGGATCCAGTCTATGGGCACCAGATCCATCAGGTTGAGCAGGAAGATCCAGATGAAGATGGTCAGCGCCAGCGGGGCGATCAGGTCGTTGCGCCCGCCGCTGAAGGAGCCGCGCACGCTCGTATCGATGAACTCCACCACCCACTCGACGAAGTTTTGCCAGCCGCCCGGCACCCCGGCGGTGGCGCTCGCCGCGGCGCGGCGGAACAGCCACAGGAAGAGCACTCCCAGGACGATGGACACCCCCAGGGTGTCCAGATGGATGGCCCAGAAGCCCATGGCCTTGGCCTGCTCGGGGCTGTTGGCCAGGCCCCAGCTGCCATCCGGCAGGCGACCGAAGGTCAGGTTCTGCAGGTGATGCTTGATGTAGTCTGCGGCGGTATGCGCTTCACCAGCCATAAGTGCGTCATTCCCCTTGCTTCCAGGCCAGATGGCGGAACAGCGTGGCGCCCACCCAGACGAGCACACCGGCCACGAATCCGGCCAGCATCGCCGGCGCATCGGGCGCAAACCACAGCATCCCGAGCACCAGCCATGCCCCGATTACGAACACCCGCTCCACACTGGAACGGTAGAACGCCCTCAGGTGCCGGGCAGCGTCGACGTGCCGCACGGGCCGCGACTGGCGCCACAGCAGCAGGCCCGTATTGGCCAGGGCCGCTGCGCCGCCATACAGGACGGACCATGCCGCTGCCGATCCGGCCCACCAACCCAGCCCTGCGGCCAACAAGGTGATGGACGCGCTCTGCAGGGTCAGTGGAAAAAACATTAGTCGATGATGATATATCAATTAGCGGGTCTAATGCAATCATCAAGACGATTGATGTTCTTGGCAGCGTTCAACCCTCCCACTCCTCCCCTTGGCCGCCGGCGAAGCCAGCGCACATGCAGTTTCCCGGCCGGTGCGGAGTCAACGGCGGAGCCGTTCGAGCAAACCGTCGAGCTGATCTAGATTAGAAAATTCTATGGTCACCCGCCCCGCCCCTTTACGATTGGCGCTGATCCTCACCGGCGTGCCGAGGTGTTGCGACAACTCCTCCTCCAGCCGTTGCACGTCGCGGTCCTTCTGCACGGCTTGCGGCGGCCTGGGTTTGAGCAGGCGCGCCACCAGGCGCTCGACCTCGCGCACGGACAGACCGCGGCGCACCACTTCGTGCGCGGTCTCGGTCTGGCGCGCCGGCGGCAGCGCGAGCAGGGCGCGTGCGTGCCCCATCTCCAGCTTGCCGTCCATGAGCATGGCCTGCACCGGCTTGGCCAGGCTCAGCAGCCGCAGGGTGTTGGTCACCGCAGCGCGCGAGCGGCCGACCGATTCCGCCACCGCCTGGTGCGTCATGCCGAACTCCTCGATCAGCCGCTGCAGGCCCTGGGCCTCCTCCAAGGGGTTCAAGTCCTCGCGCTGGATGTTCTCGATCAGCGCCATCTTGAGCGCCGCCGCATCGTCCACCTCGCGCACCAGCACGGGCACCTCGCTCAGCCCTGCCATGCGGCTTGCGCGCCAGCGCCGCTCACCGGCGATGATCTCGTACTGCTCGCCGTCCACCGGCCGCGCCAGGATGGGCTGCATCAGCCCCTGGGCGCGGATCGACTCGGCCAGCTCCGCCAGTGCCGCCTCGTCCATGCGCGTGCGCGGCTGGTAGCGACCCGGTTTGAGGCTCTCCACCGGCAGCGTGAGCAGCCGCTCGCCTTCCTTGGTCTCGCCGGCGGCGAGCAACACGTCCAGCCCCCGGCCCAATCCCTTCGCCTTGGCCATCTATGCCCTCGTCTGCGTCTCGCGCGCGATGAATTCCTGTGCCAGTTGCAGATAGGCCTGCGCCCCTTTGGAGCTGCGGTCGTAGGCGAGCGCCGTCAGCCCGTGACTGGGCGCCTCCGCCAGACGCACGTTGCGCGGAATCACGGTGTCGAACACCTTGGCGCCGAAATGTCGCTTGAGCTGGGCCGACACCTGCTGCGCCAGGGTATTGCGCGGGTCGTACATCACGCGCAGCAGCCCCTCGATCTCGATGCCGGGGTTCAAGCCCGCCTTGACCTTTTTGATGGTGTTGACCAGGTCGGACAGACCCTCCAGGGCGTAATACTCGCACTGCATGGGGATCAACACCGCATGGGCGGCCGCCAGCGCATTGACGGTGAGCAGATTGAGCGCCGGCGGACAGTCGATCAGGGCGTAGTCGTAACGCCCGGCGAGGCAGTCCAGACTGGCCTTGAGCCGCACCTCCCGCCGGCCGAGTCCCACCATCTCCACCTCCGCGCCGGCCAGCTCCCGGTTGGCCGGCAGCAGGTCATAGCCGCCGCGCGCCGAGCTGCGCAAGATCTCCTGCGGCTGCACCTGCCCGAGCAGAACCTGATAGACCGTGTGCACGAGCGTGCGCTTGTCCACGCCGCTGCCCATGGTGGCGTTGCCCTGCGGGTCGAGGTCCACCAGCAGCACACGCCGCCCCAGTTCCGCCAGCCCCGCCGCCAGATTCACCGCCGTGGTGGTCTTGCCCACGCCCCCTTTCTGGTTGGCGACGGCGATGACGCGCATCATGCCAGCGCCTCCAGGACCACCAGGTGCCGCTCGGCCGCCAGTCCGGGCACCTGCAACCGATGCACCTGCACCACGCGCGCCGAGCCCAGCGCCGCCAGCTCGGCCTGCGGGCGCACCCCTTTCATCGCCAGCCAACGGCCGCCGGGGGCGAGCAGGTGGCGGGTGGCGCGCACGAACGCCTCCAGGTCGCTGAAGGCGCGGCTGACGATGCCGGCGAAGGGCGCCGGCCTCTGCCAGTCCTCGGCGCGCGCGCACACCACCTGCACATTGGCGAGCGCCAACGTGATCACGGCCTGCTGCAGGAAGGCCGCCTTCTTCTGGCTCGCCTCCAGCAGAGTCACCTCCAGCTGCGGCCGCATGACGGCGAACGGCAAGCCCGGCAGTCCCGCCCCGCTGCCCACGTCGAGCAGACGCGTCGCGGTGAGGTGCGGCAGGATGGCGAGGCTGTCGAGCAGGTGATGCGTCACGATGCGTGCGGGTGTGTCGATGGCCGTCAGGTTATAGACCCGGTTCCATTTCACGAGCAGCTCGACGTAGGCGAGCAGGCGCTCCACCGCCGTGTCCTGAGCCTGAAGGCCCAAGGCTGCGAACCCCTGCTCGAGCAGCGCACGCGCATCCTGCCCGGTGCTCACGCCGCCCGCCTGCGCGCCAGCTCACGCTTTTTCAGATAGACCAGCAGCGCGGCGATGGCCGCCGGCGTGATGCCTTGCACGCGCGCCGCCTGGCCGAGGGTGGCCGGCCGCACCTCGCTCAGACGCTGACGCGCCTCGATGGACAGGGCGGTGAGGCTCATGTAGTCGAGGTCAGCCGGCAGAGGGGTGTCCTCGAACTGGCGCTGACGCGCGATCTCCTCCTGCTGACGGCTGATGTAGCCCGCATACTTGGCCTCGATCTCCACCTGTTCGCGCACCTCGGGGTCCTCCACCCCGGTGCCGGCGCCGGGTAGGGTGGTGAGCGCCGCGTAGCTCACCTCGGGCCGGCGCAGCAGGTCGAACAGGTTGTATTCGCGCTCGATCGGTTGCCCCAGCACGCGCTGCGCCACCTCTGGCGGGACGATGCGCGGGTTGACCCAGGTCGAACGCAGCCGTTCGATCTCGCGCGCGAGCGCCTCGCGCTTGCGCTCGAACCGCGCCCAGCGCGCATCGTCGATCAGCCCCAGCCGGCGGCCGGTCTCGGTCAGGCGCTGATCGGCGTTGTCCTCGCGCAGGCTGAGCCGGTATTCGGCCCGGCTGGTGAACATCCGGTAGGGCTCGCTCACCCCGCGCGTGATCAGGTCGTCCACCAGCACGCCCAGATAGGCCTCGTCCCGCCGCGGCCACCAGCCCTCGCGCTCCTGCACGAACAGCGCCGCGTTGACCCCGGCGAGCAGGCCCTGCGCCGCCGCCTCCTCGTAGCCGGTGGTGCCGTTGATCTGGCCGGCGAAGAACAGGCCGCGTATCGCCTTGGTCTCCAGGGTGGGCCGCAGCGCCCGCGGATCATAGTAGTCGTACTCGATGGCATAGCCCGGGCGCAGGATGTGGGCCCGTTCCAGCCCGCGGATGGAGCGCACCAGCGCAAGCTGTACGTCGAACGGCAGGCTGGTGGAGATGCCGTTGGGATAGACCTCATGCGTATCCAACCCCTCGGGCTCGAGGAAGATCTGGTGCGCGGGCTTGTCGGCGAAGCGTTTGACCTTGTCCTCGATCGAGGGGCAGTAGCGCGGCCCCACGCCCTCGATGATGCCGGTGTACAGCGGCGAACGGTCCAGTCCGGCGAGGATGATCTCGTGCGTGCGCGCGTTGGTGTGGGTGATCCAGCAGGAGACCTGGCGCGGGTGCATGGACACCTCACCCATGAACGAGAACACCGGCGGCGGGTCGTCGCCCGGCTGCTCGGTCATCACCGTATAGTCGATGGTACGGCCATCGATGCGCGGCGGTGTGCCGGTCTTGAGCCTGCCCGCCGGCAGCGCCAGCTCCTTGAGGCGGGCCGCCAGGGACACCGACGGCGGGTCGCCCAGGCGTCCGGCGGCGAAGCTCTCCAGCCCGACATGAATCTTGCCGGCCAGGAAGGTGCCGGTGGTGAGCACCACCGCGCGCGCATGGACGGTGATGCCCAATTGCGTGCGCACCCCGACCACCCGCTCGCCCGCCAGCACCAGGTCGTCCACCGCCTGCTGGAATAGGGTGAGGTTCGCCTGGTTTTCCAGGCGACGGCGGATCGCCTTCTTGTACAGGCTGCGGTCGGCCTGCGCGCGCGTGGCGCGCACCGCCGGTCCCTTGGAGGCGTTGAGGATGCGGAACTGAATGCCCGCCTCGTCGGTGGCGATGGCCATCGCCCCGCCCAGGGCATCGATCTCCTTGACCAGATGCCCCTTACCGATGCCGCCGATGGACGGGTTGCAGGACATTGCCCCCAGGGTGTCGAGGTTGTGGGTCAGCAGCAGCGTCTTCACCCCCATGCGCGCACAGGCGAGCGCCGCCTCGGTGCCGGCATGCCCGCCACCGACCACGATCACGTCGAATTTCTCCGGATAGATCATGCCCTTGCGCTAGGGAGAGGGCGCGGTCGAAATATGCAATCATACGCCAAGACACTGCTGGCTCCAACGGCCGGGACGATGTTTCACGTGAAACATCACCGCCGTTACGAGTCGCGCGGATGCACGCCGGCAGACCGCAGTCCGGTCATCGTATGCCGCGAGCGTAGACCCGGATGGCACTGCACTGCATCGGGTCACGGTGTCCGGCTTCGCGGTAGCGGCCTGCGCTGCCGGGTCCGAACCGGTGCGTCACCCTCAAGCGTGGGCATACAGCTTATGGTAGAGCCCCGACTGCGCCATCAGGCTCGCGTGGTCGCCCTCCTCCACCACGCGGCCGTTCTCGAACACCAGGATGCGGTCGGCCTGGCGCACGGCGGAGAGCCGATGGGCGATGATCAGCGTGGTGCGCCCGCGCAGGAACTCGGCCAGCGCCCGATGTACGGCCCGCTCGGTCTCGGTATCCAGGGCCGAGGTCGCCTCGTCCAGGATCACCACGCGCGGCTCGGTCAACACCATGCGGGCGATGGCCAGGCGTTGGCGCTGGCCGCCCGACAGCCGCACCCCGCCCTTGCCGATCAGGGTGTCCAGGCCCTGCGGCATCTCGGCCACGAACGCGCGCAGCTGTGCGATCTCCAGCGCCCGCCACAGCGCCTCATCGGGATAGTCGCGCCCCATGGCGAGGTTGTCGCGCACGCTGGCGTTGAACAGCACCGGATGCTGCAACACCACGCCCACGTGATCGCGCACCGTGGCCCAGCCGATCGCCTCCACCGGCACCTCGCCATACAGGATGCGGCCCGATTGGGGCGGATACAGCCCCAGCAGGGCCTGCACCAGGGTGGACTTGCCCCCACCCGAGGCCCCCACCAGGGCCACCTTCTCGCCCGCGGCGATAGCTAGGCTCACACGGTCGAGCACCGGCTCACCGTCGCCATAGGCCAGGCTCACCTCCTCCAGGCGGATGCCCACCGTGGGCCGGCCCGCGAACGGGTTCACCCCGGCGCCATGCTCCTGCGCCGGCTTGAGCGCAAGCAGGCCGTTGATGCGTGTAAGCGCCGCATTGGCGGCGAACCAGGCGTACTGGATGTTGATCAGCTCCTGCACCGGGCTCATCATGAACCACAGATAGCCGTACACCGCCATCATCTCGCCGATGGTCAGATCCGAGAACACCACCATCAGCATGGCGAGCGCCCGGAAGGCATCGAAACCGGCCAGGAAGACGAAGAAGGAGATGCGGCTCATGGCATCCGACTTCCAGGCATAGGCCGCCGCCTGCGTGCGGATGTCGGCGGCACGGTCGATCACCCGCCGCAGGTAATGGCGCTCGCGGTTCATGGCGCGGATCTGGGCGAGCGCATCCAGCGTCTCGGTGAGCGCCTCCTGGAACAGCTCGAAGGCGGAGTTCTCGCGCTTCTTCATCTCCTTCACCCGCTTGCCCAGCCGCGTGGAAAACAGGATCACCACCGGATTGAGCAGCAGGATGAACAGCGCCAGCTGCCAGTGCATCCACAGCAGCACCGCCGCCACCCCCACGAGTGAGAGCGCCGCCACCAGAAAGCCCGAGATGGAGGCGCCGAGGAAACCATCGATGGCGTTCACGTCGGTGACGAAATGCGAGGCGACCCGCCCCGAGCCCAGCGTCTCGTATTCCGACAGGGCGATACGCTGCAACTGTTGCAACATGCGCGCGCGCAGCCGGTAGACGATGTCCTTGGACACCAGGGCGAAGGTGCGCGCCTGCCAGACGTTGAAGGCGATGGACGCCAGACGCAGCAGCAGGGTCAGGATCAGCGCCACGCCGATGAACAACACTGGTCCATGCCAGGCCGCCGGGAACCAGGGCGAGATCAGCCGCACGAACGGCCCCGGTTGGCCGAGTAGCACCTCGTCCACCAGCAGCGGCAAGACGAGCGGCACCGGCACGGCGGCCAACACCGCCAGGATGGCGAGCAGGTTGCCCTGGATCAAGGCGGCGCGGTGCGCGCGCAGCTCCAGCAGGATGGAGCGCCAGGTCAATTTGTCGATCGCAAGTGTCGTGTCGGGCGTGTTCGCTGGTTCGCGCATGGTGTGTGAGGTGTCAGGTCGGAACGCTGCGTAAGATAACCGGTTCCGGTCTGAGCGCGATTCCC
>JANWZL010000095.1 GCA_025054655.1 Thiobacillaceae bacterium
AGCGCACCGGCAGCTTGCCCGAGCGGTAGTACACCCCGACCATGGCGAGGATCTCCAGGTAGAGGAACATCAGCAGCAGGTCGGCCAAGGTGACCGTGCCCGCGTCGATCATCACCCCCACCTCGTGCACACCGGCGACGATGGTAGCCACCACGATCACCAACAGGCCCAGTTGCTCGATGACGTGCAGCAGGGTCAGGGCGATCTTGGAGCTGGGGATGAGGTCCATGCGAGCTGTGGGGCGGTGTGGCGGGGGATGCAGGGCGACGGCCAGACCGCCGGCTTAGTTCTGCAGCTCCACCGGGCAGGTGAACATCAGCAGCCCGTAGTCGCGCTCGTACTGCGCCTGCAGCCGCTCGACGATGCGCTGCACCAGCGCGGCGTCGCCCACCACCTCGATCTTGATGTTGCTGGATACCGACCAGCGGCCGCTGCGCAGCCCGTGCGTGCCGCGCCCGCGCGCGTCGGTGATGGTGTAGCCGCGTGCGCCCAGGGCCATGATCTCGTCGATCAGGGTGTCCTCCAGCACCGACTCGGTGACGATGGTCAGCAACAGCATGTTCTGGTCCGGCATGGGGCCTCTAGCCTCCGTGGATCGTGCGGGCCATCCACAGATAGATGGGGATGCCCAGGAAGATGTTGAAGGGGAAGGTCATGCCCAGCGAGGCGCCGATGGACAGGGCCGGGTTGGCCTCGGGCACGGCGATACGCATGGCCGCCGGCGCGGCGATGTAAGAGGCGCTGGCGAACAGGGTGGCGAGCAGGAAGGTGCCACCCACCGATAGGCCCAGCAACCACCCCGCCACCGTGCCCAGGGTGGCGGAGATGAGCGGCATCACCACGGCGAAGCCGGCCAGGAAGGCACCGTATTCGCGCAGCGCGGCGATGCGGGTGGAGGCCACCAGGCCCATCTCCAGCAGGAACAGGGCCAGCACCCCTTTGAACAGGTCGAAGAACAGCTTGTCCAGCGGCTTGATCCCCTCCGGCCCGGCCACGAAGCCGATGACGAGGCCGCCCACCAGCAGGTAGATGCTCTTGCCGAAGAAGACCTCGTGCAGCATCTTGCCCCAGCGCACCCCGCCCACCCCCCAGCGCGCCAGCAGCACGCCGATCACCAGGGCGGGCATCTCCAGCAGCACCAGGAAGACGATCATGTAGCCCTCGTAGTCGATCTTCTCGTGCCCCAACAGGGTGAGGCCCACGGAGAAGGTGACCACGCTGACCGAACCGTAGTGGGCGGCGATGGAGGCGGCGTCGGCACGCGCCAACCGCCCCAGACGGTGCAAGATGGGGAAGGCGATGAGCGGGATCAGGGCGCCGATGGCGACGATGATGAGCCCCTGGCCGATCAGGCTCGCCACCGGGTATTTGGCCAGCTCCACCCCGCCCTTGAGCCCGATGGCGAGCAGGATGAAGATCGACAAGGCCTCATAGATGGCGGCCGGGATCTTGAGGTCGGAGCGCAGCAGCCCCGCTAGCACCCCCAGCACGAAGAACAGGACCACCGGTTCGAAGCTCATATGTGTCCTAGCTATGACGGCATGCCACTGACTGCATCCGGGCGACCGTGACCCGCACCATCGCTGCGCCCGTCATCAACGGGTCGGGGCAACACCAGCAGGAGCGAAGAAAGTCGCGCCCCATCCATCCGGCCCCATAAAGACTCACCGCTGTATAGGCGCCAACAGGAGTAGGAGCGACGAAAGTCGCGACCTTCCCCCGTCGCGACGAATGCACGTGGTGGTCGCGGCTGGCGCCGCTCCTACTCATCTTCATCCGGCTCCGGATTCCAGCCCAGGCTGCGTGCACGGCGCATGGCCCAGTCGTAGATCTCCTGGTGTCGGGCGCGCAGCTCCTCCGGCAGAAAACTGGGCAGGTGGCCATACTCGTCCCAGCGCGCGTTGACCTGCATGAGCAGCTGCTGCATGCGTTGCGCGTCCCAACCGGCGCAATCCTCCTCGCGCGGGATCAGCCCGAACACCCAGGCGTCCAGCACCACCCGCCCGAGGGCGGTGAGGCCGTGGCCATCCTGGTGAAAACCCACGTAGCTGCGTTTCTCCGGCATGCCTCACTCCGACCAGCGGCGCAGGTAGGCCTCGATGGCATCGATGACCACCTGCGACTTGATCACCAGACCCAGGTCGATCATCTCCGAGCCCATCACCAGGGTGTTGTTGTTGGCCGGCACAGGGGCGGCGACCAGACGGTTCGCCTCCTCGCGGAAGAACACCGCCGCCACCACGCCGGCGAACAGGAACTTGCGCGCACCGCCCCCCGGCCGCAGGGCCTCGGGCTGATAGATGAACACCGGGCTGCCGCTGGAGCCGGGATAGACCGCGGCGTCGATGAGGAATTCGGGCCGCCCCTCGAAATCGAGCGCGATGGGGGTGGCAGTGGTGCCGCGGCGCAGGATGGGCAGGAGGTTGACCTCGTCCCACACCCCGCTCGGGTAGCCGACGAACAACACCTCCTCCAGGGCGTCCAGGGCCCGCAGAGTGGCGGCGTCGGGGATCAGCCGGCTGTCGATGGGCTGATAATACAGCTCCACGCCCTGGGCACGCGCCGCCTGCTCCAGGGGCTTGAGCGGCACGATGGCCAGGTCCACCTCCGGATTCGGGTGCATGAACCAGGCGTGCGGGAAGTCCTCGATGTTGAGCTGGAAACGCTGCCCCAGCGCGGGCTGGCCGCCGCGCTTCTGCGTGAACACCAGCCCACCGCGCCGCACGCCCTCGACCAGATGGCGGTTGGTGACGATGAAGCTCGTCACCCCGCGCGGGTGGGCATGCGCCACCACGAAGGCCGTGCCCGAGCCCTCGCTGCCGTCTTCCAGCACGGTGTCCACCCGCACCGTGTTGAACAACAGCCGCTTGGTGATGGAGTTGATTTCCATGGCCTCCATTATCCCAGACGCCGGCTGCGTTGCGCACCCCCGCCGCGCGGCGGATAATGCGGAGTTTGCCATGGCCGCGCGCTGATGTTCTCGCACCGCTCCAGCATCGCCAGCCTGCTCGCCAGTTTCCGCATCGAGGGGCGCACGCTGTGCTATGGCAGCTTCGTGGCCAAGCTGTACAACTGGTGTCTCGCCCTGGGTTTCACCCCCGGCCGGATCATCCCCTCGCGCGCCTTCTGCTCGGACGAGTCGCAGGGCTTCCCCATCATCTTGCTGGCCAAGCACTTCGCCGCCTTCCCCTTTAACCACGGGCGCGTGGGCGGCATCGTCTCGGTCGAACGGCACGGCCCTTTCGCCGAACACGGCAAGGACCTCGTGTTGGTGCAGGCGAGCCATGTCGGCTACGACCCGGACAGCGGCCGCTTCGGGCTGTACCGCCGGCTGCACACCGAACACGCCTGCATGACCGCCTCCTGCGGCAAGATCGGCCACATCCTGCAGGACTACGCGCGCGAGCTCGACTACGCGCGCGCGAACGTCCGCCTGACCCGGCACACTGGCAGACCGGCCCTCATCATCGACAACTGGCTGCTCACGCGCGAGCGCCGCGAGGGCCTGTTCCTCATCCCCGAGCGGTTGATCGAGGCCGCGGTGGGCGAGCGGCTGCCCGAGCCGCTAGCGGCGCGCAGCACAGGGTTGATCTACGCCGCCGCCCAATCGCTGGTGGACAGGCTGGGCGCGGCTGCGTGGCCGCCCTCCGGCAGCGAGCCGATCGGCACCCGGCTCGCCCCCGAGGACTTCGTCTACCGCCGCCCGGGGCTCGACGCCCACGACGTGCAGCACCAGCTGGAGCGCAACCTGCTTGCGCCCATGCCGTGGATCCTCACCGCCCGCCACCCCTACCTCAGCGCCGCCTGTGCCAACACCCAGGCCGAGTTCGACCGCACCTATCGCAGTCTCGCCCGCGAGCCGGCGGTGCAGGGCAAGAACCTGTTGTTCGTCAGCGGCCTCAACATCGACATCTCGCCGGCGGACGGGGAGACCTTTCCGCTCACCCGCTTCGTGCCCTGGGCGGCCTATCTGCAGCGGGCCGAGGGCGAGCGGCGGCTGCTGGAGCAGGACGAGCTGTGGACCGAACTGGACCGCCAACCGGCGGACAACCCCGATCAGATCGACCTCGAACGCGCCATCCACGCCCTGCGCCGCGGGCGTGAGGTGGAGATCAGTCTGTAGGCGCAGAACCGGCCCCAATCCACTGCAATAGTTTGTCGGCCGGCATAGGCCGCCCGCACTCCCAGCCCTGCAGCAGATCCACCCCCATCTCAGTCAGCCGCAGGGCCACGCCGTCGTCCTCCACCCCTTCGGCCACGGTCGCCAGCCCCAGACTATGGGCCAGGCCCACGATGGTCTGTATCATCCGCGCGCCGCGTTCGGTGTGGATGCGCCGCACGAAGGACAGATCGATCTTCAGCTCGTGCACCGGCAGCTCGTGTAGCTGAGACAGCGAAGAGTAGCCCGTGCCGAAGTCGTCGATGGAGAGGCGAAAGCCCGCTTCCTGCAGCTCGCGCAGCCGCTCGGCGGAGTTCTCGGCGTCCATGATCGCCACCGATTCGGTGATCTCCAGGGTGATCGCTTCGGGCGTGAGCCCCGCGGCCATCACGTCCGCGAGTAGGTGACGGGTGAAATCGGCCCGGAACAATTGCCGCCGGGACAGGTTCACCGCCAGCCGGATACCCAACTCGCGCCAGCCGGCGGCATCCACCAAGGCCTGATGCCACACCTGCTCGCCCAACTCGCCGATCAACCCCAAGTCCTCGGCCATGGGGATGAAGGTGGCGGGGGAGACCCAGCCCAGCGCCTCGTCATGCCAGCGCGCCAACACCTCCACCCCCGTCACCTTGCGGCTGCGCGCCTCCACCTGCGGCTGGTAATGGTTGACGATGCGGCCCTCGCGAATGGCGGCCACCAAGCGCTGTTGGATATAGACCTCTCGGCGCCCCAGGCCTTTGTGTCCCATATCCCCGTAAAACTGCAGGGCGTTGCGGCCCTGCGCCTTGGCGTGGAACATGGCGCGGTCGGCGTGTGCGAGCAACAGCTCGGACTCGCGGGCGTCATCCGGGTAGAGGGCGAAACCGGCGCTGAAGGTGACGTTGAATTCGGTGTCCTCCACGCTGAGCGGGGCCTCGGCCGCCGCGCGCAGCTTGGCCGCCACCTCGCGCGCGGCCTGCTCGTCGGGCAACTCGGGCAGCAGCACCACGAATTCGTCACCGCCCCAGCGCGCCAGGGTGTCGCCGGCGCGCAAGCTGCGCCTTAGCCTCTGCGCGAGCGCCACGAGTAGCTCATCCCCGGTCTTATGGCCGAGGTTGTCGTTGACGTGTTTGAAGTGGTCCAGGTCGATGAAGCCCAGGGCCACCTTGTGCCCGCCGCGCTCGGCCAGGCGCAGGGCCATCTTGAGCCTATCCTCCAACAGCACGCGGTTGGGCAGCCCAGTGAGCGCATCGTGCAGGGCCATGTGGGTGATGCGCCGTTCCTGCAAATAATTCTGTGTCACATCGCGCAGCACCCCGCGCAGCACTCGGCCGCTTACCGAACGGGTGAGCCTCATCTCCAGCCAGCGCTCGACATCGACGTCATTCTTCAGCCGCACGCGTGCAGAGACGTGCTCCTTGCTGTGTTGGCGCAAGGCGTCGATCAGGCTGAGGAATACCGCCGCATCCTGTGGGTCGAGGAAATCCGCCAGCAGACGTCCACGCACCTCTGCACTGATGCCGGTCACGCGTGGCCAGGCGCTGCTCACATGCCGCAGACGCCCCTCCAGGTCCAGCTCCACCACCACCTCGTCGAGCATGTCCAAGGTCTGCTGATAGGCGCGCTGCTCGCGCTGACGGGCCTCCGCCTCGTCCATCAGGCCGTCAAGCGTCTCACCGAGGCGGGCGATCTCGTCGGCATGGGTGCATATGCGCGCCAGTCGCTCCGACCACGCTGCGCTGCGGCGGAACTCCGCACGGAAATGCTCGGCCTCGTTGCTCAGCAGCGCAAGGCGCGCGGTATGCCGTTGCAGTGCGCGGCCCAACCCCAGCCAGATAAGGCCGGACAGCAGCAGTGCGTTAAGGACCACTGCGATGATCAGCTCCACATGGGACAATAGGGGGACGTTGTTGCGGCGGATGACTAGCCAAGGCGTAGCCGCTTCTTTGTCCTCTGCGTCGAGCGGCAAGGCGAGTTGCAGGACACCGTCGATAAGCTTCCGGCCTGGTTCGAGTCGTAGCTTCTGGTTTAGGCCACCGAGCCCGCTGGAAGCGGCGACCACCCGCCCGTCCTTAACGAGATAGAGCGCATCGTCGCCCTGCGCCAGATGCGCTAGCAGCGCATTGTCCAAGACGGCGGCGAACACCAGCGTCCCCTTGCCCTCGCGTCCCAGCCACAGCGAGGTCTGCACGAGGGCGTACACCGCGCGCTCGTCGGCGCAGTGTCCGCGCAGATAGGCGCGCTCGCCGGGCTTGAACGCCAGCAGATCTTTGCCCTGCAAGAGCAGGGCCTCACAGCCCAGGGAAAACAGAGGCAGGCCGGCGGTGTCGAGCAAGAGCACACCGGCGAAATCACGGTTTTCCCCCTGGGCGGTGAAGAAGGCCTGCAGTCGAGCGCGGCGCGCCGCGGAATCGAGCTCTCCTATGCGCAGGAACTCGATCTGAGTGCGTAGCCGCTGCGCCGCCCGCTGCCAGTAGGCGCGCTGTTCGGCCAGTTTCGCCTGGTACTGCTGGCGCAGCTGCTCAGCCTGGCGCGCGGCATCGGCCTCCAGGGTGTAATCCCAGGCGATCCAGCCAAAGAAAGCGAGCAGCAACCCCACCCCTGCGCCCACGGCGGCAAGCTGCCGCTGTGCGCGCGTGTACAGACTCACAAAACCCCTGCTCACCGTGTGCGCAGACCCGCGTAGCGGGGCTCGATCAAGGTCTCGAAGGCAAAGCGCGACGCAGCCGGCTCCGCGGTCTGGTTGGCGCGGTAGAAGGCCTCGACCGTGCGTAGCTGCTCTCGCGTAAAACTGCCATCAGGGCTGAATAGATCCTTATGCCGGCGCAAGAGATCTAGCATCACGTGGCGGCTGCCCACGTCCGGCGAGTCGAGCTGCGCCACGATAGCCTGCGGTGTCGTGCGCGCGATCCACTCCAGGCTGCGGCGCAGCGCCCGTACCATGCGCGCGGCCTTGTCCGGCTCGCGCATGAGCAGATCGCGCCGGGTGGCGAGCTGCGCATAGAGGAACTCGTCGCCGCCGAGCAGCCGGCGGCTGACCTCGGGTTCATGCAGATCGAGCAGGTAGAAGGCCACGCCTTCCTTGCGCAATTGACTGGCAAAGGGCTCATCGCCCATGAGGGCATCGACGGCGCCGCTCGCCAAGGCCGCGCGCTGCTCCTCCAGGGTTTGGCCGGCGGCGAGGAAATTGACCTCCTTGTCCGGGTCCACCCCCGCGCGGCGCAGCAGGTGTTCGGCCATCTGCTGCGAGGTGGAACGGGCCTGACGATTGGAGGAGTTGATGCCGATCACTCGTCCGCGCAGATCCGCCACCCGACGCACCTCGCCCTTGAGCCGGCTGGCAACCATCAACACGAAGGCCGGCCGGCGGCTGACCGCGGCCAGAGAGACCACCGGTTCGCCGCGCGCGGCGAACTCGGCCAGAGCAGGCGCCCCCAGCACGGCGAAATCGCTGTAGCCCTCCAGCATGTCGCGCACCGCCAATGGACCGCCGCTGAAATAGCGCAATCTGAGGTCCAGCCCCTCGGCGCGGTCGGCGCCGATCTTCTTGATCAGTTCTATGGGCAGGTAATTGAGGCTGCCTGGCCCCGGCACGGCCAGGGTCACGGGCTGGGCCGCGCGCAGCAGCGGCGCGCACATGCCGGTCAGCAAGGCCCAGGCGCAGATCAGCAAACGCATGCGCATCACCTGCTCCCTCCTTTGTGGCTTCATCAATCGGCCCTTACTGCGGTTTGATCCCCGCGAAACGCGCGTCGATCATCGTCTCGAAGGCGAAACGCGCGGCAGGCGAGTCCGGCGGCTGGTTGGCACGGAAGAAGGCCTCGGCGGTGGCGATCTGCTCGCGCGTGAAGGCGCCGTCGGGGCTATAGATCGCCTTGTGGCGCTTCAGCGTGGCCACAAGCGCCCGGCGCGCCGTCTGGTCGTGCGGGTATAGACGTGCGGCGATCTCCTCCGGGCTGTGGGCGGCGATCCAGTTGAGCGTGCGCTTGAGCACGCGCACCATGCGCTCCACCTTGTGCGGCTCGCGCTCCAGGACATCGCGCCGGGTGGCCAGCTGCGCGTTGAGGAACAGCCCACCCAGGGCCTTGCGCGCGATGTCCGGATCGTGGAAGTCGAGCAAATGATAGACCCGGCCTTCGCTCTTGAGCTGGGTGGCGAAAGGCTCGTCGCCCATGAGGGCGTCCACCGCGCCGCTGTCCAAGGCCGACTGCTGCTCGGCCAGGGTCTGACCGGCGGCGATGAAATTGACCTCGGCCAGCGGGTCCACCCCCGCGCGGCGCAGGACGTACTCGGCCAGCAGCTGAGAGGTGGATTTGGTCGCAGTGGTGGAGCTGTTCACGCCGATGACCCGACCGCGCAGATCCTGCACGGATTTGACCCGGTTCTTCAGGTCGCTGCGCACCATGAGCACGAAGGTGGGCACGCGGTTGACCGCCGCCACCGACA
The DNA here is from genome assembly GCA_025054655.1 of Thiobacillaceae bacterium. Taxonomy (GTDB): domain Bacteria; phylum Pseudomonadota; class Gammaproteobacteria; order Burkholderiales; family Thiobacillaceae; genus JANWZL01. Next base: position 8,585 of record JANWZL010000095.1, read on the forward strand.
CCACCGGCTCGCCCTTGGCCGCCAGCCCCGCCAGGGCGGGTGCGCCGGCCACGGCGAAATCGCTGTTGCGCTCCAGCATGTCTTTGTAGGCCAGCGGTCCGCCGCCGAAATAGCGCACCGTAAGTTCGACGCCTTCGGCCCGGTCGGCCCCGATGCGCTTGATCAGGTCCACCGGCAGGTGAGAAAGGTTGCCCGGGCCCGTCGTGGCCAGGGTGAGCGGGATAGAGGCCGCCCAGGTGTTCACGCAGGCCCACACGATCGCCAAACACCAGGTCCAGGTGCGGCGGTGTCGGTACACAGTCCGGCGCATCACGGTCACGAACGCAGTCATCATGGTCGTTGATACACTCACAATAACGGCAAAAATCGCTCTGCTTGAAATGCTGCAGTGTCCAGCATAGGCGGCCTCAGGGTCTGGGTGTGACACGTAGCTCGGCGATGCGGTCGAGCAGCATGCGCGCGGCCACCCGCGTATCGAGACCATGCGGCAGACGCACGAGGGGGACCTGCCGACCGATCGCATCTGTCCGTATTATGGTCTTCAGCCATAGAGTCAGATCGGCCGCATTGTCCATGTCGAGGTCATCTACGGGCCGCACCTCGTTCAGCACCACGCCGGCCAGTGCGAGCCCTCGCCGTTGGATGGCCTCGGCGGTGACGAGCACCTGATGGATGGCGCCCAACCGGTCGGCCGCCACCAGCAACACCGGCAGCCCCAGCGCCAGGGCCAGATCGGCATTGAGGCCGTCGGGGGCGATGGGCGAGAGGAAACCACCGGCCCCCTCCACCAGCAGGAGGTCGTCCGCCGCCAGCCCCGTCCGGCAGGCCTCGACGAGGTCGACCAGGGCGTAGCTCACCCCCTGCAGACGCGCCGCCCGCTCGGGGGAGAGCGCCGCCGCCAAACGGTAGCGGCAGACCGCGGCGAGCGGTTCGCCGCTGGCGGCGGCATAGGCCAGGGCGTCCTCGGGCCGCAGCTCACCGTCGATGCAGGGACAGCCCGA
>JANWZL010000150.1 GCA_025054655.1 Thiobacillaceae bacterium
CCGTGAACCGCGGTGCAGGGGCAGCTCGTCGATGCGTCGCTCGATCAGGCGCACCAGTTGGCGATAGCCCGCACCGCCTACCCCGCCATAGCGCCGTTCGAACTCCGCCCGCGGCAGGAATTCGGGCAGGTCGTGCAGACGTGGGAAATAGTCGGCGGTGTCACGGCTGGCGGCCAGCATGGCCTGCACGCGCCTGGCCGAGTCCTCACTCGCCGTGGCCAGGCTGCCCAGCCGCGTACCGGCGCGGTCGGCAGCCAGATCGCTGAAGCTGAAGCCGCTGCCGCCGCGGGTGTCGCGCACCTCCTTGTACAGACCGGTGAAATCGGCGGTCCCCTCACCCAGGACGGCCGCCATCGCTGCGGAGAGGCTGAAATGTTGGACGTAATCCGTGCGTCCACCGAGGCCCAGGACTGGCATGTGCACGCGTTCATCGCCGGGCAGGCCAAGCCTGCGACCGCTTACGGCCTCGGCCAGGGCGATGAGCAGGGCGCGGTTCTCCGCGACCGCGTCGCCGCCCTGAGAACGTTCGACGGCGAGGGCGAACAGCGCCGCCATCACCCGGGCAAAATCCGGCAAGGGCTGCTGCGCCGCCAGCTCCGCCAGCCGGGTGCGATAGGCCTCCAATTGGTGCGGCTCGATCCCGGCCAGGTGCCGGCCGGCGAGATCGACGAGGGCCAGACGGTCATCGGGCCCCCAAACGAGCTCCAACTGAATGGCTTCTGGGCTGATCCGCATCTGGCGCACCACACGCCGCGCCAAGGCGAGCATGTCTTCACCGCCCATGGCCCTGAGCACGGCGCCGGCCAAGGGGCGCGCCAATGTCTCCGGCAGGAGCAAGGAGCCCATGCGGACCTGATACAACCGCGGCGGGCCCTCGTGTTGCGCAAGCCAGTGCAGATCGACGTTGAAATAATATGAGCGCTCGGGTGGCCGTAGGGAGAGGGCCAGCACCAGGGCGTTCGTGCCCAGCTCCACCCTGCCCTGCCCCAGGCGCTTGAAGGCAAGCAGATGATTGAGCGCGAGATCGAGATCGCGCGCACTGAGTTCAAGCCGCTCCGTCCCTTCCCTCAGCCCCAGTGCAGGCCGCAACTGCCGGTAAAGCTGACGGGCGCGCTCGATATCCGCCGGGGTCAATACCGCGTCCACACCGACCGTGGGCAGCGGGCTGAAGGCGGAGGAGGCGGCGTACAGCGCCCCGATCAGGAGCGCCAGCGACACCAGGGCAACGGCGAGCAGCGCGCGCATCACCGTCCCCGGGTGTCAGCCAGATCGTGCTCAGTGCGCCTGCACCCCAGGGCCGAAGAAGCGGTAACCCAGCCGCAGGTTGCGGCTTTGCTCGTAGCGCTTGCGCTCCGCCGGCTGGCTGAAATCGGCCTCGATGCGTGCGTAGGCACGGCGCGCCCAATCGGCATCGAGCAGCAGGTCGGCTACCCCTTCGGCCCAGGCGAGCTTGTCCGCCGGGGTCTTGAGCACGGCCGCGCAGTCATCCATGAAGGGCTCGATCTCGGAGGCAGGCAGCTCGTAGCTCTTCATGCGGCGGGCCAGTTGCACGCACTGGTCGGCGCTCGTGCAGGCCTGCACGGCGCGGGTGAACAGCTCGCGCGCCTTGGCCTCCTCACCCATCTGCCGGTACAGCTTGCCGACATGGGCCAGGGCGAAATGATCCCGTGCCCGGCGTGCGGCCTCGTCCAGCAGCTGTGCGGCCCAGTCGCGCTCGCCCAGGGCCGTGAGCACGAGTTCGGCCAGTTTGGTCCAGTCGTAGGGGTTGTCCCCCGCCTGCGCGGCGCGCGCCTGCAGATAGGCCCGCGCGCGCTCGCGCCCGAAAGCGGTGTCTTTCAGCTCACGGGCGGCGGTCAGCACGACCTCGCGGAACCAGACGAAGTCGCCAGCCGCGGCCACACTCTCCTCCAGCAGCCGGGCGAGCCAGTCCTTGTCGCCCAGGCGGTCGACGGCGAGGACGAGCGGCTTGAAGCGGCTGAAATGGAAGCCGTCGGCACGCAGCATCGATTCGGCAGCAGCGAGCAGCTTGCCGGCGTAGGCCGTATCCTCCAGCTCGGCCAGCACGCGGTCGGCCAGTTGGATGAACTGTTTGACCGTGGTGGCCTTGGCCTCTGCGTTTTGGATCTCGACATACTTGGCCTGGTTGGCCTCGCGTTTGGCCAGCTTGTCCTTCAGCCGCGCCAGGCGCTCGGCATCGGCGGGCGCATGCTTCTCCACCGCCGCCACCACCTTGCGCAGATCGTCCAGATTGTTGACCGCCGCCTCCGCCCGACCGAGCATATCGGCCACACCGGCCGCATCGCCCGACGCGACGTAAACCTCCGCCAGCTGCAGGAACTCGCCGGTGCTCGCGGCGATCTCCGCCCCCTTGGCGAGCACCTGGCGGGTGAACTCGGCATTGCCCTTGGCCGACTCCAGCACCTGCATCAGGGCCGTGAAATCCTTGGCCGATTCCAGCGCCTTGGCGTAGAGGTCGCCCGCGGCCGCCGGATCGATCTCGCCCATGGCCGCGGACAGGGTGATGAGATCGGCGGGGCTCGAATACTTCTGCGCCCCTTCGGTGATCAGGGCAGCCGCCTTGGCGCGGTCGCCCAGCCCGGCGAGGACGGCCTTGGCCAGACGGGCGAAGTCGGCCGCGCGGCCGGCCTTGGTCTTGATCTTGTCGAAGATCTGCCCGGCCAGCTCGGCCCCGGCCTCCTTCAGCTCCGTGGTGACCACGCGGGCGAGGTTGTACAGCTCCTCGGTGGCGGAGATCTCCTTGAGGGCCGCGGACAGGGCCTTGACCGCGGCGGTGGCATCGCCGCTGACCATGAACGTGCCCAGACCGGCGAGCACCTTTTCCTCGCCGCTCATGGCGAAATCCTGCCCCTGTTTGAGCATGTCCGCGGCCTGGGCCGCATCCCCCAGGGCTTTGTAGCCCAGGGCCAGGGCGACGAAGTCGGCGGTGAACATGGCGCCTGCCGCGGTGTCGTCGAGCAGCTTGCGGGCCTGCGGATCGGCACCGAATTCCGGGCGCGTGAGCAGCTCGCCGGCATAGGCGATGTCGGCCGGGGCGTCCAGGGCCTCGCGGGCCAGGGCATAAAGGTCGGCGGCGCCCTTACATTGGGCGGCACGGGCTTCCAGGGTCTCGCGGGTGGCCATGTCGTATCTCCTCACTGCGCGTGAAGTCAAAACCCTTGAATTGTAAGGGCTGTCCAGCCTGTGGCGAGCAAAGGCTATTTATCGATCCATAAAAGGGTTTGCAGGCTGCGCTAGGGCCGGCCCCGCGGGCCGGCCCTGCCGGGTGTCACTTGAACGGATCGGGACGCGGCGTGTCGTTGCTCGACGGCGGCAGCAACGGCAATGTCAGCCGGGGCCGCTCACCCGACAGCGTCTTGAGAAAGGCGACGATGCTGTCGATCTCCTCCTTGCTGTACTTGCGCCCGAGCTGCAGCCGGCCCATGATGTCCACCGCCTCTTCCAGCGTGGCGGCGGCGCCATCATGGAAGTAGGGATAGGTGTACTCGACCATGCGCAGCGTGGGCACTTTGAAGTTCATGCGGTCGGCGTCCTTACCGGTCACTGCAGCGCGACCCACCACCGGCGACTTGCTGGCGTAGGGCTCGAGCACGCCCATCTTCTGGAACGAGGTGCCGCCCACGGCCGGACCATGGTGGCAGGCCACACAGCCGCTGTCCTTGAACAGCTTGTAGCCAGCCAGTTCCTGCTTGGTCAGGGCCTTGTCGTCACCCTTGAGCCAGCGGTCGAAACGCGAATTGGGGGTGACCAGCGTCTCCTCGAAGGCGGCGATGGCATCGGTCACCATGTCGATGGTGATCTTGTCTTTGCCGTAGACCTTCTTGAACTCCGCCACATAGCCCGGAATGGATTGCAGCACCGCCACCGCCAGGGTATGGGGCATGTTCATCTCGATGTCGGCCTGGATCGGTCCGGCGGCCTGCTCCTTGAGGTTGGCGGCGCGTCCGTCCCAGAACTGCGCCACGGCGAGGCTGGAGTTGAACACCGTGGGGGCGTTGACCGGGCCGTCCTTCCACTTGTGGCCTATGGAGGTGCGCAGATTGTCGGTGCCGCCGATGGACAGGTTGTGGCAAGTGTTGCAGGAGATCAGGCCCGACATGGACAGACGCGGCTCGAAGAACAGCTTCTTGCCCAGCTCCACTTTGGCCGGGTTGGTCACCTTGGCCGGCTCGATGGGCTGGATGGGCTCGCTGCGCGGTTTGGCCGCCCAGGCCATGGGCACGCTCAACGCGAGGGCCCAAATTACAGACAAACGGATGTTTTTGACCATCATAGGGGTACCTCCAAACTCGGGACTCCGTCCAAAAATTAGACGGCGTCGATAATATAGACCATATTGTCGAAATTGTCTTTCCGGACCAGCGGCGGTCGTCAGTGCGCTGGCACATCCACCCGACCAAGCGGCGGCTGGCCGCGGGCGTCCGAGTACCTGCGGGCGTCAGAGGACGTAACGCGCCAAGTCCTCGCTTTGTGCCAGATCCGCCAGACGGGTATCGACATAGGCGGCGTCGATGGTCACCGTCTCGCCCGAACGGCGGTCGGCCTCGAACGACAGCTCGTCGAGCAGCCGCTCCATCACCGTGTACAGCCGACGTGCACCGATGTTCTCGGTGCGTTCGTTCACGGTCCAGGCGATCTCGGCGATGCGGCGGATGGCCTCGGGGGTGAATTCCAGCCTCACCCCCTCCGTCTCCAGCAGGGCCTGGTATTGGCGGGTGAGGCAGGCGTCGGTCTGGGTGAGGATGCGCTCGAAGTCGGCCACGCTGAGGCTCGTGAGTTCCACCCGGATGGGGAAGCGGCCCTGCAGTTCGGGGATCAGGTCCGAGGGCTTGGCCAGGTGGAAAGCGCCGCTAGCGATGAACAGGATGTGGTCGGTGCGTACCATGCCGTATTTGGTGGACACGGTGGCCCCCTCCACCAGCGGCAGCAGGTCGCGCTGCACCCCCTGGCGCGACACATCCGGTCCATAGGTGTCGCCGCGTGCAGCGATCTTGTCGATCTCGTCCAGGAAGACGATGCCGTTGCTCTCCAGGTTGCGCAGGGCCTCGGCCTTGACCTCCTCGTCGTTGATGAGCCTGGCGGCCTCCTCCTCGATAAGCCGCTCATAGGCCTCGCGCACGCGCAGCCGTTTGCGCCGCGTGCGCCGGCCACCCAGGTTCTGGAACACGCTCTGCAATTGGGTGGTCAGCTCTTCCATGCCCGGCGGGGCGAAGATCTCCATGGTCGGTGCAGGAGCGGCCAGCTCCAGCTCGATCTCCTTGTCGTCCAGCGCCCCTTCGCGCAGCTTCTTGCGGAAATGCTGGCGCGCGGCGCTGTCCTCGCGTGGCGCTTCGGCCTCGCCGTATCCCTGGCGTGCGGGCGGCAGCAGGGCGTCCAGGATGCGCTCCTCGGCGGCCTCTTCGGCGCGTGCGCGCACCCGACGCACGGCCGCCTCGCGCGCCTGTTTGACTGCGATCTCGGCCAGGTCGCGGATGATGCTGTCGACGTCCTTGCCCACATAGCCCACCTCGGTGAACTTGGTCGCCTCCACCTTGATGAAAGGGGCGCCCGCGAGCTTGGCCAACCGCCGCGCGATCTCGGTCTTGCCGACGCCGGTGGGACCGATCATGAGGATGTTCTTGGGCGTGATCTCTTGGCGCAGGTGTTCGGGTACGTGCATGCGCCGCCAGCGGTTTCTGAGCGCGATGGCACAGGCCCGTTTGGCGGCGTCTTGGCCGACGATGTATTTATCCAGCTCGTGGACGATCTCCTTGGGGGTCATCTGGGTCATGGTAAGCTGTCGCGGATGCGGTGTCCGGCCCGGCCGGACACCCTGGTCGAACCACGCTGACAGTTTAACAGCAGCTGCAGGCCCGTGGCCCGTGACACACGGGTCGTGTGTGGGCCGGCGGCGCGGGGGTGTGATATGGGACTTAGGATGGACATGCGTCGCATTGCGAGCGCGGCCTGTCTGGGGCTGACCCTGCTCGGTGCACCGGCCTCGGCCTGGTCGCAGCGCCATAGCACGCACAAGGGCAACCTCGAGCTGCAGGCCGAAGCCCTGCCCGCCAGCGCCCTGGCCGCGGAGCTGGCGGCGCGCTACCGGGTCGAGCCGGCAGCGGACCGCGGGGTGCTGCTGGTGTGGGTGCAGCGGCGCGAGCGCGGCCACACCGTGCCCATGCCGGCGCAGGTCTATGCCGGGGCGATGAACCGGCGCAACCTGGTCATCAGCATCCCCTTGCGCGAGGTACGCAACGGCGAAGCGGTGCACTACGTGGGCGAATACCGCATCAGCCCGCCGGATGAGCTGCGCTTTCTGATCAACGCCAACGTGCTCGGCACGCCCCTCAAGCTCGAGTTCGAGCGGGCCTTTCCGGACAGGGCCGCGGCTCAGACCCCATAGAGCCGCGCCAGCCCCCACAGGCCGAACAGGGCCACGGCCAGCCCCACCGCACGCCGTAGGCGGCGATCGGCCGCCATGCGGCGCAGCCACCCGGCCGCCCAGCCCATGGCGAGCAGATTGGGCAGGGTGCCCAGCCCGAAGGCGAGCATCAGGACCGCGCCCTCGGCTGCGCTACCGCTCGCCAGGGCCGAGACCAACACGCTGTAGGTCAGGCCGCAGGGTAGCCAGCCCCACCACACCCCGGCCAGCAACGCCTGGGCAAGGCTGCGCACCGGCAGCAGCCGCGCCAGATGCGGTTGCACAAGGCGCCACAAGGCCCCGCCAGCCCGCTCCAGCATGAGGATGGACTGATTGAGTCCGGCCAGATACAGCCCCAGCAGGATCAACACCCCCTGCGCCAGGATGTAGAGCGCATGTTGCAGCGGCAGCAACCGCTCGGACAGGAAGGCGGCCGAGCCGATCAATCCCGCCAGCGCCCCGGCGGCCGTGTAACTGCTGATGCGCCCTAGGTTGTAGGCCAGATCCAGCCCCAGGCGGGGGCTGGCGCGCCCCAGGCTCATGGCGGTGACGATGCCGCCGCACATGCCCACGCAGTGGGCACCGCCCAACAGACCGACGAGAAATGCCGACAGCAGGGAGAGTTCGGGCAATGGGCGGAGTCAGGGGTGAGGCGTAAGGGGGTCAGTCGCAGCGCATGCCGCCCTCCAGCCAGGCGAGCACGTCCTCACGCCAGGCGGCATAGCCCCCCTCGATGGTGGGGAAACGGCCCAAAGGGGTCATGCCCGATTCCAGGGCCCAACGGATGCGCAGATCGTCGAGCAGATGATCGCGCAGCTGCCGTTTAAGGTCGCCGGTGCCGGCGTTGCGCTTGATCAGTTCGCAGGTCTCGCGCGGGCCGAGGCCCGAGTAGTCGAGCCGGGGGATGGGGGCCTGCCACTCGCCCGGCGGCAGCCCGGTCTGCTCGGGCCGGTGGCAGCTTTCGCACAGATAGCGGTTGCGATGCGTCGTGTACGACAGCCCCTGGCTGCGGGCGCTGTTGAACTGGTGGCAGGCCAAGCAGCGGTCGTGGTGAAACTTCGCGTGCAGGCGCTCGGAGAAAGGCGCCGCGCCGGCCGCCGCCGGCGCATGCAACATCAGTCCCAGCAATGAAAGCTCGATGATCAGACCAGTCAGACGTTTCATGTGGCCTCCCATGCAAGGCTATCCCGGCGGACGAATTGTGCGCGATAGGCGGCATAGGTCGCGGTCATGGCCAGGGGCATGAACACCAGCAAACCCAGGCCCAGGGGGATGATGATGGCCACGGTGAGCATGAGGAACAGCAGCAAGGCGAACAGCAGCATGGGCCGCCAGTTGACCAGACAGGCCCACAAGCTCCAATACAGGGCACGCGCGGCGGGAAAGTCCTCGAACAGGGCGAGCGCGGGGGCAAACCAGGTGGCCATGAACACCGGGGCGAACAACAGGCTGCCGATCAGTGCGGCCGGCAGGGCGGCGTCCAGCAGCGCCTGCATCGACTGCGGGTCGGGCATCTTGGCTGCATCGCCCCCGCCGCCCTGCTGCGCCTGCAGGGTGAGCTCCACCAGGCGTTCGATGGCGCCGCCGCTCATGGCGGTCATGATCTGGCCGATGAGCAGGTGGCTGAGCACATACACCGCCCCGATCACGAGCAGGGCCTGCCGGCCGCGATACCAGCCGGCGCCGACGTGCACCAGGCCGGTGGGCTCGCCCCGCTCGGCCGCCTGCGCGGCGGCCATGTAGGCCGCCGCCACGAAGGGTGTGGCGAGGTTGAGCAGCATGGGCCCGGCATAGGGGACGAGGGTCAAGGCATAGGCGGCCAGGTAGAAGGCCGCGCTCATGCCCATCCAGGCGATCACCGCCGGGGTGAACAGGCGCCAGCCCGTGGCGATCCAGGCGAGCGCCGCGCCGGCCGGCACGCGGGTGACGGTCAGCCGCTGCATGCCCTGTTGCCTGCACACCGGCCGGTGGTCAGGCTCAGAATGCGTGGATGAGCCACATCGGCACCATGAAGGCGGGCGACAGGTCGTCGTGACGCGTCAGTTGGCCGTCGCCGCGCAGGTCGAGCAGATAATAGGGGCGGCCGTGCGGCGGGGTGACCTTGATGGCGTAGAGCCGCCCGCGGATGCGGTACTCCTCGACGCGGTCCGCCCCCCGCTGGACGATGGTGACCTGCGGTTCCAGCTCCACCGCCGCCATACCGGGCGGGGGTGGGATCTCGGGCAGGGGCTGCAGGCCGGCCGGAGGCTGGGCCAGGGCGACGCCGGTGCAGCACATCAATCCGGCGGCGAGAAGGGACGGTGTGCGCATGGCCTTGGCAGATGTATTAGCGTTTGCTGATTTTACCAGGGCGGCGGGGTTCACAGGTTGAGCAGGATCTCCCGCTCCTGCAGCGAGGGCTCGAAACCGCGCCGCTCGTAGTGCTGGAAGATCGCCTCCACCACGGCGTCGGGGGTGTCGAGGACCTGGATGAGGTCCAGGTCGGTCGCATCGATCATGCCCTCGGCCACCAGGGTGTGGCGGAACCATTCGACCAGGCCCTGCCAGTAGCGGCTGTGTACCAGGATGATGGGGATCCTGCGCGTCTTGCCGGTCTGTACCAGGGTGAGCACCTCCATCAGCTCGTCCAGTGTGCCGAAGCCTCCGGGCATGATCACGTAGGCGGCGGCGAACTTGACGAACATCACCTTGCGCGCGAAGAAATGGCGGAAGGTCTGGCTGATGTCCTGATAGGGGTTGGCGTGCTGCTCGTGCGGCAGCTGGATGTTGAGCCCCACGCTGGGCGAGCGGCCGAAGAAGGCGCCCTTGTTGGCCGCCTCCATCACACCCGGACCGCCGCCGGAGACGACGGCGAAACCGGCGTCGGAGAGCTTGCGCGCGATCTGTTCGGTGAGCAGATAGTAGGGGTGGTCGGGCTGGATACGGGCGGAACCGAAGATGGACACCGCCGGACGGATGGGGGCCAGCCGCTCGGTGGCCTCGACGAATTCGGCCATAATCTCGAACATGCGCCAAGATTCGCGCGCCGAGGTCACCGCCTCGTGGCTGTGACCCGGGTCGATGCGGCGGGGGATCTTCTTGCTCATGGGGTGCTCGCTCGATGGACAAAACGGACGCAGTCTCCGAACCGGTATTGTTGCTGGTGGATGGCTCCAGCTACCTGTACCGGGCCTTCCATGCCCTGCCCGAGCTGCGCTCGCCCGCGGGTGAACCGACGGGGGCGCTCTACGGCGTGATCAACATGCTGCGGCGGCTCAGGCGCGAGGTGCCGGCCCGCTACGCCGCCTGCGTCTTCGACGCCAAGGGCAAGACCTTCCGCGACGAATTGTATCCGCAATACAAGGCGCAGCGTCCGCCCATGCCACCGGAGCTGGCTGCGCAGCTCGAACCCCTGCATGAGACCATCGCCGCCCTGGGCTGGCCGCTTGTCGTCATCGAGGGGGTGGAGGCCGACGACGTGATCGCCACGCTGGCGCGCGCCGCCGCCCAGGCCGGCATCAGGACCATCATCTCCAGCGGCGACAAGGACCTCTGCCAACTGGTGGACGACCGCATCACCGTGATCGACACGATGTCGAACAAGACCTACGACGTGGCCGGGGTGATCGAGCGCTTTGGGGTCACACCCGCGCAGGTACTCGACTGGCTCACTCTGGTGGGCGATGCGGTGGACAACATCCCCGGCGTGGACAAGGTGGGCCCCAAGACGGCGGCCAAGTGGCTGAACGAATACGGCAGTCTGGACCAGCTGCTGGCGCGTGCGCACGAGCTCAAGGGGGTGGCGGGCGAAAACCTGCGCGCCGCACGCGACTGGTTGCCGCAGGCGCGCCGCCTGCTGGCCGTGCGCACCGACGTGGAGCTGCCGTTCGGCCCGCAAGATCTCGCCTGGCGCCCCCCGGCGCAAGAACGTCTGCTCGAGCTGTTCACCCGTTACGGCTTCCGCTCCTGGTTGAGCGAGCTGTCGGCGGCCGCGACCACCCCAGCCCCGGCAGCCATGCCCGAGCGCCGTTACGAGACCCTGTTGCAGCCGGCCGACCTGGAGCGTTGGCTGCAGCGCCTCGACACCGCCCCGCTCGCCTGTCTGGACACCGAGACCACCGCGCTCGACCCCCTGCAGGCCCGGCTGGTGGGTCTGTCCTTCAGCGTGGAGGCGGGCGTGGCGGCCTATCTGCCGCTCGCCCACCGCTACCCCGGCGCACCGGCACAGCTCGACCCCGCCACGGTGCTGGCGCGGCTCAAGCCCTGGCTGGAGGACGCAGACCGCCCCAAGGTCGGCCACAACCTCAAGTACGACTGGCACGTGCTCATGAACCACGGCATCCGGCTGCGCGGCATCGCCCACGACACCCTGCTGCAAAGCTATGTGCTGGAGGCGCACGAGCGGCACGATATGGACAGCCTGGCCGAGCGGCATCTGCACGAGACCACCCTCAAGTACGAGGAGGTCTGTGGCAAGGGGGCCAACCAGATCGGCTTCGACCAGGTGGAGATCGGGCGCGCCACCGCCTATGCGGCCGAGGATGCCGACATCACCCTGCGGCTGCACCATGCCCTGCATCCGCGCATTCGCGCCGAGCAGGGGCTCGACTTCGTCTATCACCGCATCGAGATGCCGCTCATGCCGGTGCTGGCGCGCATGGAGCGCACCGGGGTGCTGATCGACACCGCGCTGCTCGCCCGCCACTCGCAGGCGCTGGCGCAGCAGATGCAGGCCCTGGAGGCGAAGGCGCACGAGGCCGCCGGCGAGGCCTTCAACCTGGGTTCGACCAAGCAGCTGGCCGAGATCCTGTACGGGCGGTTAGGTCTGCCGGTGCTCAAGAAGACCCCCAAAGGCGCCCCCTCCACCGACGAGGAGGTGTTGGAGAAACTGGCCCTGGACTATCCTCTCGCGCGCATCCTCCTGGACTGGCGGGCGCTCGCCAAGCTCAAGTCCACCTACACCGACAAGCTGCCGCAGATGGTCGACCCCGCCACCGGGCGGGTACACACCACCTACGCCCAGGCCACGGCGGTGACCGGGCGGCTCGCCAGCGTCGAGCCCAACCTGCAGAACATCCCCGTGCGCACCCCCGAGGGGCGCAAGATCCGCGAGGCCTTCATCGCCGCCCCGGGCTACCTCGTCCTCTCGGCCGACTACTCGCAGGTGGAGCTGCGCATCATGGCGCATCTGTCCGCGGATGCACGCCTGATCCAGGCCTTCGCCGAGGACGCCGACATCCACCGCGCCACCGCCGCCGAGGTGCTGGGCATCGCGCCCGAGGCGGTCACGCCCGAGCAGCGGCGCATGGCCAAGGCGGTCAACTTCGGCCTCATCTACGGCATGTCGGCCTACGGGCTGGCGGCACAGCTGAACATCGAGCGCACGCAGGCACAGGCCTACATCGACCGCTATTTCGCCCGCTATCCCGGCGTGGCGCGCTACATGGAGGCCACCCGCGAGCAGGCCCGGCAACGGGGTTACGTCGAGACCCTGTTCGGGCGCCGGCTCTACCTGCCCGAGATCGCCAGCGGCAACCCCGCCCGCCGGCAGGGTGCCGAGCGCGCCGCCATCAACGCCCCCATGCAGGGCACCGCCGCCGACCTCATCAAGCTGGCCATGATCGCCGTACAGGGCTGGCTGGACCGCGAAGGGATGTCGAGCCGCCTCATCCTGCAGGTGCATGACGAGCTGGTGCTGGAGGTGGCGCAGGACGAGCTGGAGCGGGTGAAGACCCAGCTACCGCAGCTGATGTGCGGCGTGGCGCAACTGCGCGTGCCGCTGAAGGTGGAGCTGGGCGTGGGCCCGAACTGGGATGCGGCGCACTGAGCAGGTCACAGGTAGCAGGTAGCAGGCATCAGGAATCAGGACACAGGTATCAGGAATCAGGTATCAGATGACCGGGCGCTCTGTACCCTGATCCCTGTACCCTGATCCCTGCCCCCTGAATCACATGCACACCGGCTGCAGCTCCACCGGCAGGAAGCGGTTGCTGTCGAGCACCCGCCGGGCCAACCACTCGCGCAGGCTGGCGAAGGGTCCCACACCGCCGTCGAGGTGATTGAGCTGCATGCAGGGAGTGGTGAACAGCACGGTGGGCTTGGCATCCGGCCGCATGACGAGCTGGATGGGCCCAGCGCCGATACGGGCGTCGCCGCTGCCCGGTATAGGGTTGCGCTCGGCCGCACGGGCCAGACCCAAGGCGCCGCCCAGCCACAGCAGCAGCAGGCACAACAGGCATTTTTTCGCACGCATGACATCCTCCTCACCCAGCGGCGGCGCGGCCGGCATCCGCCGTAAAGATTGCCGTGTAGCAGATAGTGATGTTTTTTATGAGGCCATAAAATGGACATTTCATACTATCCGCCAGCCCCTGCGTGTGTGCCGTCTATGGTCCGGTCGCGCAACTCGCGCCAGGCAAGCCACAGGTAATGCAGCATGGACCACAGGGTGAGAAAGGCGGCGATGTCGAGCAGCCAGCGGCCCAGCCACTGGGCATCGAGCCCACCGATGGGGTCGTGATAGAGCAGCAGCAGGATGGCCGCCATCTGCGCCGTGGTCTTCACCTTGCCGAAGAAGGACACCGCCACGCTATGCGCGCGCCCCACCTTGGCCATCCACTCGCGCAACGCCGAGATGGCGATCTCGCGGCCGATGATGATGACGCTGGCGGCGATCCCGGCGCGGTCGAGGTCCACCAGCACGATCAGGGCCGCCGCCACCATGAGCTTGTCGGCCACCGGGTCGAGGAAGGCGCCGAAGGCGGAGGTCTGATCCAGCTGGCGCGCCAGCCAGCCGTCCAGCCAGTCGGTCGCCGCCGCCAGGGCGAACAACGCGGTGGCGATCAGGTTGAGCGAGTGTTTCGGCAGCCAGCCGTCGGGCAGGTAGAACACCGCCACGAACAGGGGGATGAGGGCGATGCGCAGCCAGGTGAGGATATTGGGCAGGTTGAGCGGCATGCGCGCCAGTTTAGGCCCTCAGTGCAGCTCGCGGTAGATGCGCTCGGCCAGCGCCCGGCTGATGCCCGGCACTTGGGCGATCTCCTCCACCCCGGCGGCGCGCAGGCCACGCAGCCCGCCGAAGGTCTGCAGCAGGCGCTGTCGGCGCTTGGGACCGATGCCGGCGATGTCCTCCAGGCCGGAGTGGGTGCGCCGCCTGGCGCGCCGCGCCCGGTGCCCGGTGATGGCGAAGCGGTGCGCCTCGTCGCGGATCTGCTGGATGAGGTGCAGGGCCGGGTGGTCGGGCGGCAGGCGCATCGGTTCGGCCTCGTCGGCCAAGATGAGCTGCTCCTGCCCCGGCTTGCGCGCCTCGCCCTTGGCCACGCCGATCACCATGAGGCCGTCGAGCCCCAGCTCGGCGAGCACCTGCAGGGCGACGTTGACCTGCCCACGCCCGCCGTCGATGAGCAGCAGGTCGGGCAGCCGGCCCTCGCCGGCGGCGAGCCGGCCGTAGCGGCGGGAGAGCGCCTCGCGCAGGGCGGCGTAGTCGTCGCCCGGGCTCGGGGCGGCGACGTTGTAGCGGCGATAGTCGGAAGGCTGCATCTGCCCGCGGTCATAGACCACGCAGGCCACCACCGTGGCCTCGCCCTGGGTGTGGCTCGCGTCCAGGCATTCGATGCGCTCGATGCCGCTTGTGCCGAGGATCTCGTTGAGGGCCGTCAGGCGCTGACCGGCGCTGGCGCGCTCGCCCTCGCGGGCGGCCAGCGCCATGCGCGCATTCTCCTCCGCCTGCCGCAGCCAGGCGCGGCGCTCGCCCACGGGGCGGGTGAGCACCTGTACGCGCCGGCCGGCGCGTTCGCTGAGCCAGCCCTGCAGCCCCTCCACCTCGGCCGGCAGGACGATGAGCGGCGGGATGGGGTGTTGCGCGTAGTGCTGGGAGAGAAAGGCCTCCAGCACCTGCGCGGGCTCGGCCCCTTCGGCGTTGCCGGGGAAGAAGGCACGCCCGCCCAGGTTGCGCCCGGCGCGGATCATGATCAGATAGACGCAGGCCACCGCCTCCCCGCCGGCCACGGCCACCACGTCGGCATCCTGGCGCGAGCGGCTCTCGACGAACTGCCGCTCGCGCACACGGGTGAGGGCCTGGACCTGATCGCGCAGCCGCGCCGCCTCCTCGAACCGCAGCTCAGCCGCCGCCGCCTCCATCTGGTGGGTCAGCCGCCCGATCAGTTCGGCGTCCTTGCCGGTGAGAAACAGGACTGCATCCTCGACGTCGCGCGCATAATCCTGCGGGCTCACCAGGCCCACGCAGGGGGCGCTGCAGCGGCGGATCTGGTGCAGCAGACAGGGGCGCGAGCGGTGGGCGAACACGGTGTCCTCGCAGGTGCGCAGCCGGAAGACCTTTTGCAGGACCTGGATCGCCTCGCGTACCGCATGCGCGCTGGGATAGGGACCGAAGAAACGGTGCCGCTTGTCGGTCGGTCCGCGGTAGAAGGCAAGGCGCGGATAGGCATGGCCGGTGAGGATCAGATAAGGGTAGGACTTGTCGTCGCGGAAGACGATGTTGTAGCGCGGGGAGAGCGCCTTGATGAGGTTGTTCTCCAGCAGCAGGGCCTCGGACTCCGAGCGGGTGACGGTGACCTGGATGTCGCGCACGCGCGTGAGCATCAGCTGGATGCGCGGCCCGTGGTCGGTCTTCTGGAAGTAACTGGAGACGCGTTTTTTCAGGTCGCGCGCCTTGCCCACGTACAGCACTTCGCCGCCCTCGCCCAGCATGCGGTAGACGCCCGGTAGGTTGGGCAGACCGGCGATGATCCCGCTGGGGTCGAAGG
>JANWZL010000021.1 GCA_025054655.1 Thiobacillaceae bacterium
CCCAGCTGGAGCAGCAGGGCGAGCTCAAACGCATCGCGGTGGAGGTGGACCCCAGGCTGGAGATGACCGAGATCGGCGACCGCGTGCTCAGGCAGGGGGGGCCGGCGCTGCTGTTCGAACGCCCGAAAGGGCATGCGCTGCCGGTGCTCATCAACCTGTTCGGCACCGTGCGGCGGGTGGCCCTGGGCATGGGCGAGGAGGACCCGGCCAAGCTGCGCGAGATCGGCCGCCTGCTCGCCTACCTGAAGGAGCCGGAGCCGCCCCGCGGACTCAGGGACGCCTGGGAGAAGTGGCCCATCCTCAAGCAGGTGCTCAACATGGCCCCCAGGGAGGTGCGCAGCCCACCCTGCCAGGAGGTGGTGTGGGAGGGCGCCGAGGTGGACCTCGCCCGACTGCCGGTGATGACCTGCTGGCCGGAGGACGCCGGGCCGCTCATCACCTGGGGGCTCACCATCACGCGCGGTCCGGCGAAGCCGCGGCAGAACCTGGGCATCTACCGCCAGCAGGTGATCGGCCGCAACAAGCTGATCATGCGCTGGCTGGCGCACCGCGGCGGCGCGCTCGATTTCCGCGACCACTGTCTGAAGAATCCGGGTGTGCCCTTCCCGGTGGCGGTGGCCATCGGCGCCGACCCGGCCACCCTGCTAGCGGCGGTCACCCCCATCCCCGACACCCTGTCGGAATACCAGTTCGCCGGGCTGCTGCGCGGGGCGCGCACGGAGGTGGCACGCGCGCTGGGTTCGGACCTGCAAGTGCCGGCCAGTGCCGAGATCGTCCTGGAAGGGGTGATCCACCCCGACGAGACCGCCCTCGAAGGCCCGTTCGGCGATCACACCGGCTATTACAACGAACAGGAGCGCTTCCCCGTGTTCACCGTCGAGCGCATGACCCTGCGGCGCGGGGCGCTATACCACTCCACCTATACCGGCAAACCGCCGGACGAACCGGCCATCCTCGGTGTGGCCTTGAACGAGGTGTTCGTGCCGCTCATCCAGAAGCAGTTCCCCGAGATCGTCGACTTCTATCTGCCGCCGGAAGGCTGCAGCTATCGGCTGGCGGTGGTGAGCATGAAGAAGCAATATCCGGGCCACGCCAAGCGGGTGATGTTCGGCGTGTGGAGTTTCCTGCGCCAGTTCATGTACACCAAGTTCGTGCTGGTGACCGACGACGACATCGACGTGCGCGACTGGAAGGAGGTGATCTGGGCGCTCACCACCCGCGTCGATCCGGGGCGCGACCTAGTCGTGGTCGAAAACACCCCCATCGACTACCTCGACTTCGCCAGCCCGGTGGCTGGGCTGGGCGGCAAGTTGGGTATCGACGCGACGCACAAATGGCCCGGCGAGACCACACGCGAGTGGGGTAGGCCCATACGCATGGATGCCCAGGTCATACAGCGGGTGGATGAGCTGTGGGCACAGTTGGGGCTATGAAACGCCGACGAGGGCGATCTCGTCAGCTGGCCAGCGCGGTCGCACTCAACCGGCTCTTTCGAGCATGCAAGTGGCGCAAGCGGCGCCCCACCCTCCCCCGCGCCTTGGGTGGGGCTGGGGGTGGAGCACTAGGCCCAGATGCAGGGCCGTATGGGGCCGGCAGCCGGGAAGCAGGACGCAGTGAGGAGACGCGGATTACGCTGCGCACCAACCCGGTTACGGCCACAGCGGCCACCCCTGTAGGAGCGGCGTGGTAGGTGCGGCGTTGTAGGAGCGGCGTAAGCCGCGACATGTAGGTGTGCGCATGCAGGGTTGACTGGGGTATGCAGGTCGCGACTGACCTCGCTCCTACGGAGCAATGCCTGCAGGAGCGGCGTCTGCAAGCCGTATACCGGGTGTAGTCGGTGAGGACCGGGATCCGGGCCGCTGGGCGATACGGTGAGGCCGGCATTCCGCTGCGCGCCATGCGGGTGATCCCCCGTTCATCCTCCGGGCTGGCGCTAGCAGGAATGGGGTCAGGCTCCCCTCATCCGGTGGCGTCCTCCACAGCGCCATCACCTTTACTTCCTTAAGTCTGTTTTAAGTTTGCTCACGCACACTGCAGGGCGTCCCGGCGATGGTCGCCGGGCGCGCAACCTCGACAAGGAGATCGCACGATGAATCTGAAAGCACTGTTTGCCATCCTGGCCGCTTCCGCCCTGACCCTGGGCGCCGCACATGCCACCGAGAAGGCCAAGCCGGCGGAGCCGGCCAAGGCCGAGGCCGCCGCTCCCGCAGCGCACAAGGA
The DNA here is from genome assembly GCA_025054655.1 of Thiobacillaceae bacterium. GTDB lineage: Bacteria > Pseudomonadota > Gammaproteobacteria > Burkholderiales > Thiobacillaceae > JANWZL01. The sequence goes on from JANWZL010000021.1 coordinate 2,221, forward strand.
GGAACACAAGGCCGAGCACAAGGCGAAAGTGACCAAGAAGACCAAGAAGGAAGAGGCCAAACACGAGGGCGAGAAGAAGGCCGAAGGCGCTGCTGCCCCGGCCGAGAAGAAGTATTGATCCTCACCCCAACTCGTGATACCGGGCGGGGCGCAAGCCCCGCTTTGCGTTTGTGACTGGGGCATAATCCATGACCATGCGCGTGCTGCTGGTCGAGGATGACCCCATGATCGGCGCGGCCCTCACCCAGGGTCTGCGGCCGGCCGGCTTCAGCGTGGACTGGGTGCGCGACGGATCGGCCGCAGAGGCGGCGCTCGACGCGCAGGGCCATGTCCTCGTGCTGCTCGACCTAGGGCTGCCCAGGCTGGACGGCCTCAGCCTGCTCAGACGGCTGCGCGGCCGTGGCCTCACGCTACCGGTGCTGATCATCACCGCGCGCGATGCGGTGGACGATCGCGTGCGCGGCCTGAATCTGGGTGCCGACGACTACCTGGTCAAGCCGTTCGATCTGAACGAGCTCATCGCCCGCATGCACGCCCTCATCCGCCGCGCGAACGCCCGCGCCGCGCCGCAGCTCAGACTGGGCCCCCTGGTGCTGGACCCGATTGCCCGCACAGCGACGCTGGACGACCAGCCCCTGGCGCTGTCGCCACGCGAGTTCGACCTGCTACACGCGCTCATGGAGCGGCCTGGTGCGGTCATGTCCGTGGCGCAGCTGGAGGCGCGCCTGTATGGTTGGGACGAGACGCTGCAGAGCAACGCGGTGGAGGTGCATCTGCATCACCTGCGCCGCAAGCTGGGCAGTGCCTGGATCCGCAACGTGCGCGGGGTGGGTTACAAACTGGCGCTGCCGACGTGAACTCCATCCGCGGCCGCCTGCTCGTGTGGCAGATCAGCGCCCTGATGCTCACCGCCCTGCTGGTCAGCCTCATTACCTACAGCCTGGCCTGGAATGCCTTCAACCGGGTGCGCGACTTCGGCTTGGAGCAGATCGCACTGATGGTGCTGCGCCACGGGGTGGAGATCGAGGAAGGCGAGGCGCAACCGGATGGTGGGCAATACCTGAGCCAGATCTGGGAGGCCGACGGCACGCTGGCCTATACCTCGGATGCGAGCATCCAGCTGCCGCCGCAACCGGATGGCCTCAACACCGTACGCCTGGGCCGCACCCTGTGGCATACCTATACCATGCGCAAGGGGGGGCTCACCATCCAGGTGGCCAATACCGAGGCCAACCGGCGCGCCATGTTCGCCCGTATCCTGCCCTGGCTGATCCTGCCGAGCCTGGTGCTCATCGCCGGGCTGGGGGCGCTGATCTGGCTGGCGGTGGGGCGGGCTCTGCGGCCGCTGGATGCGCTGCGGCAGGAGATCGGGGTGCGCGCCGCGCCCAGCCTGCACGCGGTGCAGACCGTCGGGCTGCCGGAGGAGGTGCGCCCGCTCGCGCTCGCCCTCAACGACCTGCTCGCTCGCCTGGAGGCGGCGCTCGAACAGCAGCGCCGCTTCATCGCCGATGCCGCGCACGAACTGCGCACGCCGCTGGCCGCCGTGCGGCTGCAGGCCCAGGTGCTGGGGCAGGCGCAGGACGAGGCCGCGCGCCACTACGCGCTGGCCCAGCTCATCGCCGGTGTGGACCGCGCCAGCCACCTGGTGCAGCAGCTGCTCGATCTAGCGCGCTTGTCACCTGAAGCGAACCGGGAGGCCGTCGCCGAGGTGGCGCTCGACGAGCTGCTCAAGGCCGTCGTGGCCGAATTCTCCGCCCAGGCCGAGGCGGCCGGCATCGATCTGGGTCTGGGGCGGTGCGACTCCGTGCGCGTGGCCGGACGCGCGCGCGCGCTGCGCATGCTGGTGAGCAACCTGGTGGACAACGCCTTGCGCCACTGCCCCACGGGCAGCCGGGTGGACGTGGAGCTGCACCGTGGCGGGGGGGTGGCACGGCTGGCCGTGTGCGACAACGGCCCCGGCATTCCGGCCGCGGAACGCACGCGGGTGTTCGACCGCTTCTACCGACTGCCCAGCGCTGCGGCCTCGGGCAGCGGGCTGGGGCTCGCCATCGTGCAGGACATCGTGCGCCTGCATGGCGGGCGGGTATGGCTTGACGACACCGCGGGCGGAGGGCTCACCGTGTGGGTCGAACTGCCCCTGCACGAGCGTACCCCGGCGGGGCCGTCCGTCCCGGGCTGAGGCCCATGGCGCGCCGGCTGCCGGCCCTGTTCGGGGTCCTGGGCCTCACCTTGCTGGTGTTCGGCTTGTCCATGCTGTTGCCGCTCGGCGTAGCACTGGCGCTGGACGACGCCGCCCAGCTCGCCTACGACGAGGCGGTGCTCATCACCCTGGTTACGGGCGCCCTGCTGTGGGGCCTCAACCGACGCAGCCGTCATGAGCTCAAGGCGCGCGACGGTTTCCTGCTGGTGGTGCTGGTATGGACGGTGCTGCCGCTGTTCGCCGCCCTGCCGCTGCTGATCGCCCTGCCCGGCCTGAGCTTCACCGATGCCTATTTCGAGGCCATGTCGGGGCTCACCACCACGGGGGCGACGGTGCTCACCGGCCTGGACGGACTGCCGCCCTCGATCAATCTGTGGCGGGCGCAGTTGCACCTGATGGGCGGCATGGGGGTGATCGTGCTGGTGGTGGCCGTGCTGCCGCTGCTCGGCGTGGGCGGCCGGCAGATGTTGCGGGCCGAGACGCCGGGCCCGATGAAGGACGTCAAGCTCACCCCGCGCATGCGCGACACCGCGCGCGGTCTGTGGCTGGTCTATGGTCTGTACACCACGGCCTGTTTCCTCGCCTTCTGGGCGCTGGGCATGGACGGGCTCGACGCCCTGATCCACGCCTTCTCGGTCATGGGGCTGGGCGGCTTTTCCTCGCATGATGCGAGCTTCGCCCATTTCGACTCGACCGCGCTGGAGATCACCGCCATGGCCTTCGCGCTGCTGGCGGGCATGAACTTCGCCACCCATTTCCTGGCCATCCACCGCCGCTCGCTCCTCCCCTATCGGTTGGATCCCGAGCTTCGCCCCTTTCTCGCCGTGGTGCTGGGCAGCAGTCTGCTGCTCGCCTTATATCTATGGATGCAGGGGGTGTATGCGGACTTCTTCACCGCCTTACGCTATGCCAGCTTCAACACCATCTCCATGGCCACCACGCTGGGGCTGGCCAACGCCGACTTCGGCGCCTGGCCGCCGTTCGCGGGGCTGTGGCTGCTCGCGCTCGGCAGCTTCTCCACCTGTGCCGGCTCCACCGGCGGCGGTGTGAAGATGATGCGGGCGATGGTGCTGTACGAACAACTGCGGCGCGAAATGCTGAGACTGCTGCACCCCACGCTGCAGGCCCCCGTGCGGCTGGCGGCGAAGACGCACGTCCCCAACCCGGTGGTGTTCGCGGTGCTCACCTTCCTGGCCGTGTATGCCGTCACCGTGGCAGTGTTCACCCTGGCGCTCGTGGCAAGCGGTCTGGACCTCATTACCGCCTATTCCGCCACGCTGGCCTGCATCAACAACACCGGCCCCGGGCTGGGCGGTGTGGGGCCGTCGACCACCTACGCGGGACTAACCGATCTGCAGACCTGGCTGTGCACCCTCGCCATGCTGCTCGGACGGCTGGAATTGATCACCCTGCTGGTGGTCCTCACTCCGGCGTTTTGGCGGAAATGACGAGCGAGCCGCAGCGTTTGCCAACGGATGAAGCCTGCGTTGGCAGCGCAGTCGCGACTGTCGTCGCTCCTACACGCCCCCATGGCCCACAGCCAACCCCCCACGGCTGTAGGAGCGGCGTAAGCCGTGACCTTTGGCGTAAGCCGCGACCTCGGGTGACAGGGCACGTGGCGGCTTCAGCCCCCCTGGCCATAGCCGGCAAAGCGCGCGAGCACCTCGTCCATCTCCTCGCTGGTCAGCAGCACCGGCTCGCCCATCAGCCGCGCGCGCCAGTACTGCGCCGCCAGCTCCTCGACGATCTCGGCCAGCCGCAGCGCCTCCGTAAGGCTCGCCCCCACCGCCACCAGGCCGTGGTTGGCCATCAGGCAGGCCTTGCGATCGGTCATGGCCGTGAGCACCGCCTGCGACAGCGCCTCGGTGCCGAAGGTGGCGTAGGGCGCACAGGGGATGTCGTGTCCGCCGGCGGCCGCCACCATGTAGTGAAAGGGCGGGATGGCGGTGCGCAAGCAGGCGAGGCTCACGGCATAGGGCGAGTGGGCGTGCACCACCGCCTTGACCTCGGGTCGGGCGCGATACAGATCGCGGTGCAGGCGCCACTCGCTGGAGGGTTTGAGCGCCCCGCGATGGGCACCGTCCAGGCTCATGTACACCATCTGCTCGGCGGTGAGCGCAGCGTTGGGCAACCCGCTAGGAGTGATGAGGAAGCCGTCGTGCAGACGCACGCTTACATTGCCCTCGGCGCCACGATTGAGCCCCAGGGCCACCGTCTGCCGGGCGGCCTCGGCCAGCCGTCCGGCCGCCTCGCGTTCATCCATGCGCCTGCTCCGGATACAGTGCGGCGAGCCCCGCTCGGCTGGCCGCACACACGCCGCGCTCGGTGATGAGCCCGGTGATAAGCCGCGCCGGGGTCACGTCGAAGGCGGGATTGCAGGCGCCGGCCCCCTCCGGGGTCAAGCGCACGGCGGTGGGCCTGCCGGCGGCATCGAGGCCGTGGATATGGGTCACCTCCTGCGCAGGGCGCGCCTCGATGGGGATGGCGCCGCCATCGGCCAGCGTCCAGTCGATGGTGGGCCCCGGCACCGCGACATAGAAGGGTATGCCGTTGTCGTGTGCGGCCAGGGCCTTGAGATAGGTGCCGATCTTGTTGGCCACGTCGCCGTTGGCCGCCACCCGGTCGGCCCCCACGATCACCACGTCCACCTGGCCGGTGCGCATGAGCTGGCCGGCGGCATTGTCGGCGATCACAGTGTAGGGCACACCCCTTTGCGCGAGCTCCCAGGCAGTCAGCGCCGCCCCCTGATTGCGTGGGCGCGTCTCGCTCACCCACACGTGCAGCGGCAGCCCTGCTGCCTGCGCCATGTACACCGGGGCGAGGGCCGTGCCCCAGTCCAGGGTGGCGAGCCAACCGGCGTTGCAATGCGTCATCACCTGCAGCGGCCGCCCGCGCAACACATGCAGCGCATTGAGCAGCTCCATGCCATGCCGGCCGATGGCGGCGTTCAGCTCCACATCCTCGCGGCAGATGGCCTCCGCCTCGGCCCAGGCCGCCGCGGCCCGCTCGCTTGCGGCGAGGCTGCGCACCCGCGCGGCCACCCGATTCACCGCCCAGGCCAGGTTCACCGCCGTCGGTCGGGTGGCGAGAAGCTGCGCACAGGCCTGCTGCAGGGCGGCGTCGTCGGCCGCCCGGCGCAGCGCCAGGGCGAGCCCGAAGGCGGCCGCGGCACCGATCAGCGGCGCACCGCGCACACGCATGGTGCGGATGGCCTCGGCCACCTCGTCCAGGGTGCGCAAGGTCGGCCGCACCAGCACGTGCGGCAGCTGGGTCTGGTCGATGATCTCCACCCCGCTGCCGTCGGGCAGGGGGGATAGACTCGCAAGGGACGTCATCTTGGCTTCCACTTACGTCAGTTTAATCGTTGGCAAGGTGGCGCACGATATCCGGCAGACCCAAGCCAAGCATCACTCCTGCGGCAAGGCCCTCCCCTCCACCCTGCCCACCCGCCGGTTCGGCTCTGCATAACGCACCTCGGGCAGACGCTGCAGGCGTGCGATCAGCGCGGCTGCGTCGGCCCCCTTGGGGATGGGCACGAGATAGAGTCCGGGACGCAGGGTGTGGAATTCGGTCAGACCTTGGGCGCGCAGGACCTGCTGTGCGCGCGCCGCTGTCACCTCGTCGTGAAAACGCACCAGGAGGGCATCCGGCCGCGCCTGAGCGGTGTCCGCCCTGGGCGCGATCGAGCCCGCGGCGGCGGCCGGGCCGACCAGGCCTTCGGCGGCCCAGACCACGGGGGTGAGTAGTGCGCGGGTGATGGCACGCAGGCTGTCATGGCGCGCGATGCGGGCGGCGATGGGGGGGCTCAGGCGGTAATAGACCCGCACCAGGGCGCGACCCCAGGCGTAGGGCAGCAGGTATCGGTCGCGCAGTGCTCGCAGGGCCTGGACCCGCGGATGCAGGGCGCTGCCGTAGGCGGCGGTGGCGATGAAGCAGCCATCGCCTCCGCCGCCGGAGCTGCCCGGCACGGGCCAGCTGGCCGTGTTGCTAAAGTCGGAGTAGCCGGTGATAGCGTGATAGGCACGCACCCGGTAACGGTAGCTCGTGCCGGGGACGATCGAGGTGTCCAGGTAGTCCGTGGCATCGGCCGGCAGGCTGGCGATTTCGATGAAACCGCCGGTGTCCGTGGCCCGTTCCAGGCGGTAGCCGTGCTCGCGCCGGGAGCGGTCCTGCCAGGTCAGCCGCACACCGCCGCTCTCGGCACGGACGCTGAGTCTGTCTGGCGCGAGCGGCGGCACGACGATACGGACCTCGGCGCTGGGGTCGGATTCGCCCACGGCGTTGAAGGCGACGATGCGGTAGGCGTTGTAGCTCGCCTCGCCGGCATCGACCGAGCGGTGCGCATAGGCCTGGCTCTGCGCGGGCAGGGTGTCGATGCGCCGCCAGGGTTCAGCAGGATCGGTACGATGCTCCATAAACCAGCCCTGCTCGATGGTGGAGTCGTCCAGCCAGCTGAGGTCCACCTGGGCAGCGTGCACCCGCACGGCCTTCAGGTGCGAGGGCTGCATGGGGGTAGCGGCGGCGAGCGCGTAGTCCATGGCCCGCCCGAGGTCGAGCCGTCCACCGGTGACGGCCAGCCCGGCCAGCTGGGGACGCCGCGCCGCGCTTTTGAGCAGGATCTCGCGCACCTGGGGCATGCTCAGGCCAGGGCGATGGGACATCAGCAGGGCGGCCGCACCCGCGACGTGCGGCGCGGCGGCGGAGGTGCCGGTGACGTAGGCATAGCCGTTGCGGACCGTGGTCAGGACGTTCACGGCGGGCGCGAACAGATGCACCGTGTGCGCCCCGTAGCTGGAGCTGCGGCCGTTGCCGAAGCGGGCCAGGGCGTCGTTGGAATCACTGCCGCCCACCGCGAGCAGGTTTGCGAGGGGATGCGAGGCGGGATAGGTGGGAGTACGGTCGTTGTCGCAGCCTTCGTTGCCGGCTGGGAAGACCACCAGGATGCCGGCCTCGCGCAGCCGCTCGAGCGCCTCGCGTTCGGCCAGGCTGGGGCTGGCGCCACAGCCGTAAGAATAGGAGGCGTTGAGCACGCGCACACCCATCGCGCGCGCGTATTCAAAGGCGGCGATGATGCCGGCCACGTCACCCGAACCGTCGGCGCGCAGCACCTTGAGCGCCATCAGCCGCACCCGCCAGTTCACCCCGCTCACCCCGAGTGCGTTGTCGCCCACCGCGCCGATGATGCCGGCCACGGCGGTGCCATGGCCGTAGGGGTCGTCGTCCATGGGGTCGGCATCCCGATTGGCGAAATCCCAACCGTATAGGTCGTCGACGTAGCCGTTGCCGTCGTCGTCCCGCCCGTTGCCAGGGACCTCGCCCGGATTACGCCACAGGTTGGTGGCCAGGTCGGGATGGTCGTAGACGATCCCGCTGTCCGCCACAGCCACCAGCACCGCGCCCGAGCCAGTGTGACGCTGCCAGGCCGTGGCCGCACCGATGTCGGCACCCGCCGTGCCGATACGGCCGAGCACGCTCTGGCCGGTGTTGCGCAGGGCCCATTGCTGCGGGAAGTCAGGGTCGTTGGGCAGCGTCGCCCGCTGCACCAGGTAGTTGGGTTCGGCATACGCGACCCCCGGCTGCGCACGGTACCAGCGCGCCATGCCCTCCACGCTCTGGCCGGCGGCCAGACGCAGGTGCACCCAGCGGCCGGTCGCGCCGAGCCTCTGCGTGGCCGGATGAGTCGATGTGGCGTCCGTGGCGGAGGCGTATTTGACCAGCAGTTCACCCGCTCGATGGGCGGCAGTCACCCCCTCGGCCGGCGATGTCCATGCCACGGCCGGTGTCAGCGCACCCAGCACGCCCAGCAGCAGTCCTGTCCACCGATGTCTCTGTGCAGTCATCACCCCCCCTGGTCCAAGCCCCTGTTGCTCTGCATGCGCCCCATTGTGGCAGACGACGGTGCAGTCTTCATGCCGTTGACCGCACGGCTCAACGCAGCAGCTGGTTCATCTCGAAGATCGGCAAGAGGATGGCCAGCACCACGGTGAGCACCAGCGCGCCCATGAGCAGGATGAGGGCGGGCTCCAGCAGGGCGGTGAGGGTCATGAGGCGGTGGTCCAGGGTGCGCGCCTGGTCCTCGGCGGCGCGCGCGAGCATCTCGGGCAGCCTGCCGCTGCGTTCCCCACTGGCAGTCAGGTGCACCATCACCGGCGGGAAGCGGCCGCTGGCGGCAATCGCACGCGCGAGGCTCATGCCCTCGCGCACCCGCGTGCGGATGTCCTCGGCCGCCGCACGCAGCGGCAGCAGCATGAGCACCCCGCTAGCGGCCTGCAGGGCGCGCAGCAGGGGCACGCCGCTGGCGGTGAGGATGGCCAGCGTGCGCGCGAAGCGAGCGGTCTCCAGGGTGGTGAGCAGGCGCCCCGCCACGGGCAGCCTGAGCAGCCCGGCATGCCAGCGCTGCCGCAGCGCCTCGCGGCGCAGCAGGCGGGGCAGGAGCAGCCCAGCGCCCAGGGCGGCGGCGATGAGCCAGGGGCCGGCGGTGCGCAGGAGGTCGGAGACGCGGATCAAAGCGACGGTGAGCCAGGGCAGGCGCTGGTGGGATTGCTCGAACACCGCCACCACCTGTGGCACCACGTAGGCGATCAGCCCCGCGGTGACGGCGAGCGCGACCAGCGTGAGCAGCGCGGGGTAAAGCAGGGCGAGCCCCACCCGCCGCCACAGGGCTTCGCTGGCCTCCAGGTGGTCGGCCAGCCGCTCCAGCACCTCGGCCAGCCGACCGGTCTCCTCGCCGGCGGCGGTGAGGGCACGGTAGAGCTCGGAGAACACCGCGGGCTGCCGGCCGAGCGCGGCGGCGAGCGATAGACCCGCTAGCACGTCGCCGCGCACGGCGGCCAGGACCCGGCGCGCGGCGTCGGTGTCGGCCTGTTCGATCAGGGCGGTGAGGGTGTCGGCCACGGTGAGCCCGGCCGCCGTGAGCGAGGCCATCTGGCGGGTCAGGCGGGCGAGCTCACCGCCTTTGAGGCCGCGCCGCAAAAGCGTCCGGTGCGGGGATGAGGGGACGTGCGCCGGCTCCACACGGGTGGCGACGAGCCCACGCGCGCGCAGCTGCGCGCGCACCTGGCGCGGCCCGTCCGCCTCCAGCACGCCGCTCACGCTGCGGCCGGTGGCGTCGATCGCCTCGTAGCGGTAACCGGCCATGGCCTATTCGCGCGCCACGCGCATAAGCTCCTCCAAGGTGGTCTCGCCGGCGGCCACCCAGCGCAGACCATCCTGGTAGAGATTGATCCAGCCTGTGCGGGCGGCGGCGGCACGCAGCTCGGCCTCGGGGGCGCCGTCGTGGATCAGGCGGCGGGCGGCGTCGTCGAGCACGAACAGCTCGTAGATGCCGGTGCGCCCGCGGTAGCCGGTGTGGTTGCAGGCCGGGCAGCCCGTCGCGCGCATGAGCGCGCTCACACCCCAACCGACCAGGGCCTCGGCCTCGGCGCGGTCGAGCGGGGTGGGACGCCTGCACTCGGGGCATAGCCGGCGGATGAGGCGCTGGCCCAGCACGGCGAGCAGGCTGCTCGCCAGCAGATAGGGCTCCACCCCCATGTCGGTCAGCCGCGCCACCGCCCCCACCGCGTCGTTGGTGTGCAGGGTGGCGAGCACCAGGTGGCCGGTGAGCGAGGCCTGCACGGCGATCTGCGCGGTCTCCAGGTCGCGGATCTCACCGATCATGATCACGTCCGGGTCCTGGCGCAGGATGGCGCGCAGCGCGCGGGCGAAGGTGAGGTCTATGCGCGGGTTGACCTGGGTCTGGCCGATGCGCGGCAGGTCGTATTCGATCGGGTCCTCGACCGTGACGATGTTGAGCCGCCCCGCATCCAACCGCGACAGCATGGCATACAAGGTGGTGGTCTTGCCACTGCCGGTGGGTCCGGTGACCAGGATGATGCCGTGCGGGGCGTGGATGAGTCGGTCCACCGCCACCAGGGTCTGCTCGCGCATGCCCAGGGCGGCGAGGTCGAGCCGGCCCTGCGACTTGTCCAGCAGCCGCAGCACCACGCGCTCGCCGTGCGCGGTGGGCAGGGTGGACACGCGCACGTCCACCGGCCGGCCGGCGATCTTAAGCGCGATGCGTCCGTCCTGCGGCAGGCGTTTCTCGGCGATGTCCAGCTCGGCCATCACCTTGATGCGCGAGACCAGCGCCGCGTGCAGGGCGCGCGGCGGCGAGAGCACGTCGCGCAGCAGGCCATCGACACGAAAGCGCAGGGTGGAGCGGTCTTCGAAGGCCTCCAGGTGGATGTCGGAGGCGCCCTCGCGCAGGGCCTGGGCGAGCAGGGCGTTGATGAGGCGGATGACCGGCGCGTCGTCCTGCGCCTCCAGTAGGTCCTCCACCGCCGGCAGCTCCTGCGACAGCGCTGCGAGGTCCAGCTCTTGTTCCAGGCCATCGATCAGGGTCTCGGCGGCGGTCTCCCCCGCGGCATAGGCCTGGGCAAGCCGCTGTTCGAACTCCTGCGCGCTCACCAGTCGGGGCTGCAGCGGACGGCCCAACACCCGGCGCGCCTCGGCCAGTGCCTCGAGGCTGGCGTCGGCGCGCAACCAAAGCTCCAGGCCCGTGTCCAGTTCACGCCCCGGCAGCACGCCGAGGGCGCGCGCCATACCATAGGGGATGTGCCGGACGGTGCCGGCGGCTGTGGCGGCCATCAGTCGTACATCCCCTGCGGCCACGCGGCGGCGGGCGGCCTGGGCGGGTCGGTCTGCGGCCGCGGACTGAGCACGCGGTCGAGCTTGAGGTCCGGCAGGCGCTGCGGCGGCGAGGCCTCCAGCAGCCAGTGCGCCGGCCGTTGCTGGGCCTGGCGGTGCAGGGCCTCGATCAGCTCATAGCGGTCGGCGGTGAGCCGCTCGAGGGTCTCGGTCTCGTGTATTACCAGCGGGCGCAGGAAGACCATGAGGTTGGTCTTGCGCCGCTTGCGCGTGTCGCTGCGGAACAGCTGCCCGATGAGCGGCAGCTCGCCCAGGCCCGGCACCTTGTCCTGGCCCTGCTGCTGGTCGTCCTGGATCAGCCCGCCCAGCACGATGGCCTCGCCGCTTTGCACCCGCACGGTGGTCTCGATGGCGCGCTTGTTGGTGATCACCCCCTGCTGGGTGGTCTCCTGCACGCTGGAGACCTCCTGCACGATGGTGAGTTTGACCGCGCCGCCCTCGGACACCTGGGGCCTGACCTTGAGGGTGAGGCCCACGTCGCGCCGCTCGAAGGTCTGGAAGGGGTTGACGGTGGTGCCGCCGGGGCCGGTGCCGGTCTGGGCGTAGGCGCCGGTGAGGAAGGGGACGTTCTGGCCGATGACGATCTTCGCCTCTTCGTTGTCCAGGGTGAGCAGGTTGGGCGTGGACAGGATGTTGGCGTCGGCATCCTGCTCCAGGGCGCGGGCGAGTGCGGTGAGGCCCTCGTAGGTCTTGCCGCCCACAGAGATACGCTGCAGCAGCCCCAGGTTGAGGCCGGGTCCAGGCAGTTGCGGCTTGCCCGCGGCGATGGAGGCGGTCAGCCCCAGCAGGTTGTTGCCGCCGCTGCCGAAGTTGGTGGCGCCCACCAGGGCGGCGTTGCGCCCCTCCAGCAGCGGCGCCTGCCACTGGATGCCGAACTCGGCCGCCTTGCTGCTGCTCACCTCGACGATCAGGGCCTCGACGAAGACCTGGGCGCGGCGCGTGTCGAGCCGGTCGATGACGGCGCGCAGCGCATTGTAGGCGTGATCGGGGGCGTGGATGATGAGCGAGTTGGTGGCGGCGTCGGCGGCGATCACCACCCCGCCTGCGCCGGCCGCCCCCGCGGCCGGCTGAGCCGGCGCGGCCGGAGCGGCGGCCGCCTTGGCCTCCGCGCCGGCGAGGGCCCGCAGGGTCTCGGCCAGTTTGGCCGCCTCGGCGTTGCGCAGGTGCACCACCCGCAGCTGCCCCGCACCGGTGGCGGGCACGTCCAGCCGGCGCACCAGCTCGCGCAGGTTGGCCATGCGGCCGGGGTTGTCGGCGCGCACCAGCAGGCTGTTGCTGCGCGCATCGGCGGCGATGGTCACGGCCTGGGGCTGGCCCCCTGCCTGGCCCGGCTCGGCGAACAGACGGGTGAGCTGCTGGGCGAGCTCGATGGCGGAGAGGTGTTCCAGGCGGAGGACCTCGAATTCGCCCTCGTTGGGCCGGTCGATGGCCTCGATGATGCGGCTGATGCGCCGCAGGTTGTCGGCATAGTCGGTGATGACCAGGATGTTGGCGCCGGGGTAGGCGGAGATGGCGTTGTTGGGGGCGATGAGCGGACGCAGCACCGGCACCAGTTGCGCTGCCGAGGCATGCGCCAGGGGATAGACCTGGGTGACGATCTGATCGCCCCCGGCGCGCAGCTCGCGGCCGAAGGTGCGGCCGCCGTGCTGTTTGGCGTCGGCCTCGGGCAGGACCTTGACCACCCCCGCCCCCTCCACCACGGCGAAACCCTGCATGCGCAGGGCGGCGATCAGGATGTGGTAGGCCTGTTCCGGTGTCACCGGCTTGACCGAATGGATGTTGAGCGTGCCCTTCACGCGCGGGTCGAGCAGGAAGTTGCGGCCGGCGAGCTGACCGATGGCGCGCGTGACCGCCTCGATGTCGGCGTTGACGAAGTTGAGCATCACCGGTGACTGGGCCGCTGCGCTCAAGGTGCAGATAAGCAGGCCGGCAAGCAGCCAGCGGCGCGCGGTGTCGATACGGATGTCCATGTCAGAGCGGTTTTATCATGGCAAGATGTCGATGGTAAGGCCGAAGGCGGCGCGCTCGCGCAGGATGCGCAGCTCCACACGCTCGCGGGCGACGATGCGCTGGAAGAGCTGGGCGGCGTCCTCGGGGTTGCGCAGTTCCACCCCGTCGATGTGGGTGACCACGTCGCCGGGTCTGAGCCCCAGCTGTTCGGCCAGCCCGCCCGCGGGGCTCGCCTCCAGCACCGCGCCGCCGCGCGGATAGAGGCTGAAACGCCCCAGGTTCACGTAATGGGCCGGATCTTTGGCCGCTTCCTGGAAGGCCGAGCGCGACAGGGCATAGCGTCCCTCGCCCAGGCGCTGCACCTGCAGGCGCACCTGCGGGCGCAGAGCCTCCGCCGGCACCGCGCCCTGACCGGCGCTGAACGCGATGCGGTGGCGGGCCGCGCCGCGGCCGAGGATGACATGGTCGGCCTGCACCTCCAGCAAAGCATGACCCGAAGGCAGGGTCTCGCCGGCGAGCACGGACAAGGTCTCGCTGCCGATGACGAAGACGGCGAAGCCACGCCCAACACGCGGGGCATACACCCCACGCAGCTCCAGGCCCGCCGGCGGTCGGTCATGTGCGGCCGCATCGGCACTGGGCGCACCCAGCACGGGGGCGGCTGCGCCGCCGATGAGCCGCGACTGCGCCACCTGGGCCGCCAGCGCCTGCGCGCTCACCGCCGCGTGCTCCGGCGGCGCGGCGGGCGGGAAGGACGGCAGGAGGAGGCGCCAGGTCCAGTGCGCCGCCACCCCGGCGAGCAGGGCCAGGGCCAGCAGGGTGGACACGCGGGGTGCGTGCGCCCCGAACCGGGTCAGCCACAGGCGCGGAGCGAACAGGCGCGCGGTCATGACCGCCACTGCAGACGATACACCCCGCCGGCGTCGGGCCGCGCGAGCAGCCGCAGGGCCGGGGCGTAGTCCAGCGCCTGCGCCGCCGGCGGCTGGAGGGTGGCCTGGAACTCGAACCCCCCGCCCCAGCGCCACAGCCCTTCACCCTGGGCCTGCAAAGGCCCGTGCAGGGTGGTGAGGACGAGCCGCACCCCGCCCTCGGGCCGCGCCTGTGCCTGCAGGCGGTAGCTGCCCAGGGGGGCGCGGACGAGGGCGCTGCGCGCCTGCAGCCAGTCGATGCTGAGCTGCCCCTCGCCTTGCGTCTGCGCGAGGCGCAGGCTGTCGGCCTGCAGCCGCAACGTCCCCTCCGGGTGCACCAGGCTGAGCGCCGGCAGCAGGCGCCCCAACAGCCAGGCCGGGGCCTCGCCGCGCAGCCCCTCCACAGAGAGCCCGCTCGGGCTACGGCCCAGATGCGCGCTGAGGCCCCAGCCCGGCGCCTTAAGCCGTACGGACCATGCCAGCCGCGCGCGCAGCAAGGCCTGTGGCTGCCAGCGCCATTCGAGCCGTCCCAGCGGCGTGGCGGCGGCCGGCTGCGACCACTGCAGCCGGCCGATGGCCCCGCGCCACAGGCCCCCTTCCACCGCCTGGGCGCGCAGCCGGCCGCCGCTGCCGACCTCCAGCGCGCGCGCCACGAGCGCCGCCGGGGCCAGGACGATGAGCCCGAGCAGGTACAGCGCGAGGCCCAGGGCGATCCAGGCGCGCGTCGGGCGCATCAGTCGCCCCCCGTGAGGACGAGGCGCACGCGCACGGCCTCCGCCGCCCCGTCGTGCGCGAGCTCGCAGCGTTGGACGCGCACACCGGCGCGGGCCAGCTCGCCCAGCCAGGCGGCCCAGGCCGCGGACGGCACCGCCTCCAGGCGCACCTGCAGCTGCCCATCGCCCGCGCGCCGCCATTCGGCGATGCGCGCCTCCAACCCCAGGCGCAGCGCCGCCTCGCGCGCCGCGGCCGCCCAGTCCGCAGGCGCAGTAACGCCCGGCTGCGCACGCAGCCGCTGCAGCTCCTGCGCGCCGGCCCGCAACCGCTCGAGCTCCTGGCCCAGGTGAGCGACCTCGCGCTCCAGACGCGCATGTGCGCGCATGAGCGGCTGCCACAGATACAGATACAGCGCCACCGGCAACAGCAGGGCAGCACCCAGCAGGATGAGCCGCCGCTCGCGTGGGGCGCGCGCCTGCCACAGGGCGCGGAGGGTCTCAAGCGCACTCATGGTGTAGGCAGGCTGAGCACCAGGCGATAGCGCCCGGTCGCCTCGGGCGCGGCCTCCAGCCGATAGGGCGTAAGGCTGAGCCGCCCTTGCAGGGCAGGCAGGTTCGCCACCACCGCGCCGCGCAGTTCCAGCCGGCCCGGTGTATAGGTCCAGGCCGAGGCCGGACCCACCTCCGGCGCCAACGCCGCCAGCATGGCAAGGAGGTCCTGGGCCTGGGCATAACCGCGCTCGGCGCGCAGGGCTTCCAACTGGCGGCGCATCTGCAGCCACGGGTCCACCACCGCCTGGGCCTGGGGGAAGGCGGCGCGGAAGATCGCCACCGCCTGGGCGCGCAGCTGCTGGGCCTGGTAAGCGAGCCAGGCGGTGTGCACGGCGGCAGCGGACAGATGCAGGGCGAGCGCGGCGGCGATGAGGAGCAAGGCCGGGCGGTAGCGGGCGAGCTGCTGCCGCAGCACGGTGTGGACGGCGTACTCACCCTGCAGGAGGTTGAACGGAGGCAACCCCGGGCGCAGGGGCACCACCTCCACCGCACACCCCAGGGCCTGCCCCCAGGCGGCAACGTCCACCGGCGCCGTGGCGGCATCGCACAGCACGCGCGCGGGCGGGCGGCCCTGCGCCCGCGCCGCCTGCACCGCCAGCACGAGCGCCGGCGGCGGTTCACGCGGGCCGCCCCCATCGCAGGCGAAGCCCGAGCACTCCCCGGTACGCACATGCGCCGCCTCGCCCAGGACCACCGTCCACACCCCGACCGCCTCGCCGGACGCTGGCCGCCATAATAGAGTGGCGGGCAAGGCCCCATGCACCGTGAGGCCCGCCGCACGGGTGAGCTGCAGGGCCTGATCGAGCCAGGCCCGCTCCACCACCGCGGCGCACCGGCGCCCGTCCACGGCCGGGCCCAGGGCCACGTGCACCGCCTCGGGCTCCTGCAGGAGGCGCTCTTCCAGGGCGTAGGCGAGCGCGCCGCCCAGCCTGCGCAGCGCACGCGCATCCAAGGCCAGCTCGGTGAGCAGCACGCGCGCCGCCGGCAGCACGAGCCACAGCTCGTCCGCACGCGGCAGTCGGGACAGCGCATCGACCCCGCTGGCGCCCTCCTGCAGCTGCCAGGCCACCGTCTCCAGCCGCTCGGGCAGCGCTTCGGGCAGCATCAGGTAGAGGCGTCGCACGGTCAGCGGGTGATGGGCGTTGGGCCAGTCACATAGTTTAGCCGTGAATGACGACAGACGTCGTCCACACAGTGTCCGGCCGACGATGACGGGGATTCAGCCCCGCCGCAGCCACACGGTCTGTACCGCCCCGGCCTCAGACCGCATGAGCAGCGCCCGGTAGCGGTGCTGCACGGCGCCGAAGCTCAGTTGCAGGTCGAGGAGAAAATAGCGGCTGCCCACCGCCAGCCGCTGGCTCTGCGCACCCTGCCATTGCTCGGGCGCGAGCCGCTGCTGCAGCGCCTCCAGCGCGGCATAGCCCTCGCCGCGGGCGGGCAGGAGGCGCTGGGCGGCGTTGGCGTCCAGGCCGGGCAGATAGGCCATCAGCACCTCGGCCGGGGCGGTGTTGACGTTCACCGGGGTCGGCTCCGGCAGGGCGCAGACGTACGGGGCCAGGCGCGCGATGGTGTCGGCATCGTAGCCGCGCACCTGGGCGAGTTCCCCCACCTCGGCGAGCGGCAGGTTGGCCGCATGCCGGGGCGGGTCCTGCTGCAGATACCAGGCGTCCTCCGCCCCGACCTCACCGGTGGGCTGTGCATCGGCATCTAGCCAATCGAGCAGGGGCTCGGCCAGAGCGGGGTCCAGGTCGAGCAAGGTAAGTAGCCGGCGGTAGGCTTCGAGGTCGGCGGGGCTCACCTGGCCGTTGGCGACCAAGTTGTTGAGGTTGAAACAGCCCTGGGCGTCGCGCAGGCGGCCGCTCGCCTGGCCGTGCTCCACCGGCACCGTCACCGGCATGGCCCAGGCCTCGCCGGTGTGGTCCGCCGCACCGCGCCCGCGGTCGTCGGCCAGAATCAGCCCCACCCAGGCCAGCGCCCCCTGGGCGATGGCCTCGGCCTGGGCAGCGTTGCGCAGGTTCTCCACCTGGCGCGCCCACACCTGCCCGCGCCATAACACCTGGGCAGAGAGCGCCGCGGCGATGGCGACGATGAGCAGCACGGTGACGAGCGCCACCCCGCGCTCGCGGAGGGCACTGGCAGCCGGCTCAGAAGGCGAACAGGCGGTGGAAGACACGTCCGTCCTCCAGGCTGAGGCTGACACGCACCGCCCGTGGCCGCCCCGCCTCCGGCGCGGGTGGCCAGCGGGTGTGCCACACGCCCTGGGCGTCCAGGTATGCGAGGTCGAACACGCGCACCCCTGTGAGCAGCACCGCCACCTGCGGCTCGGCGCGCGGGCCGGCGTCCAGCACCGGCCAGCGCAGTCCCTCCACCCGGCCCTCGCGCAGCCGATAGCCCACGCGCACGGGCGGCCCCTCGCCCGCGGCCGCATCCGTCAGCCGCGTCATTTCCAACTGCGCCCCGTAGGCCGCGTGCACCTGCGGCTCGGCCAGCCAGGCCGCTTGCGGCTGGCCGCCGCGCGCCCGCACCGGCCGCGGCACCCAGGCGCGCAGGTCGTCCTCCAGGCGCAGCCACAACAAGGCCAGCGCCCGCCAGCGCGCGTCCTCCTCTTTGAGCCGCGCCTGCGTCCGGTAGGCCGCATCCAGGCCGGCATAGGCGGTCACGCCGAGGACGGCGAGGATGGCCACCGCCACCATCAGCTCCAGCAGGGTGAACCCCCCTTGCGGCCGCGTCCCGCTGCGGTTCATGGCACGGCGAGATAGGCGACGAGGCGCGCGAGCGCCTGCCCCTGCGTGGGGGTGTCGCTCACGGTGAGCTCCACGCGCCGGAAGCGCGGGTTGGGGGTGCCGCCGATGTGCGCCCGCCAGTACAGGGTGAGGCCGCCCTGGACCTCCTCGCCCGCCAGCTCCCCCGCCGCAGGCAGCGCGCGCGCGAGCCTCAGTTCGGCCAGGCGGTTTTCCGCCACCCAGGTGGCGATCAGCCGCAACCTCAGCTCATGCGCCTGCCCCGCCGCCATCCCCATGGCCCGCTGCACCGCCATGAGCGCCACCGCCACCACCGCCAGGGCGACCAGCAGCTCCAGCAGGCTGAAGCCGCGCGCCCTCATCGGCCGCCCTCCTCCACCACGCGGATCGATCCCTGGGCGTCGCCCAGCACGCTCAGCCGCAGGTCGTCGAGCGCGAGCCGCACCTCGAACACCGGCCGCAGGCCGCTGGCGGCGAACACCAGCGGCTCGCCCGGCGGCAGCCGGCGCGCATCGGCCGTGACCCGTTCGATGCGCACCTCGGCCGGCAGCGCACGCGGGCGATAGACCACATCCTGTGCCCTCTCCCACGCGCCGTCGGCCGTGCGTTGCCATAGGGTGTAGCCGTCCGGCGCGAAGCGCACCGCCATGGGTCGGCCGCTCAACACCGCCTCGTCGCCCGCCGCCGCCAGCACCGCCGCCAGCCGCTCGCCCTCCGCGTACAAGCGCTGGCGAGGGTCGCGAAACAAGTTCAGCTGTACCGTGGCGATCAGCACGCCGACGATGGCGAGCACCACCATGAGCTCCAGCAGGGTGAAGCCGGCGCAGGCGTTGGGCTGGCGCGACATGACCCGGACAAGGCATGACGGGATCCACATCATACCCGACCCATCCGATCACGCCCCAACCGATGCCTATCCCCCTGCCGGTACGACCGGCGCAGGCCGCGATGATCGGTGCAAGCGAGCCCAGGAGATGGCTGGCGCGCAGGGGTCGCGACTGTCGTCGCTCCTACCCCGATGCAGCGCTCACAGGGCCCAGGAGCCGATGTCGGCCTCCACCCCCTCGCCCCCCGGGCGGCCGTCGGCGCCATAGGAGAAGACGTCGATCTCGCCGCGCAGGCCGGGGTTGAGGTACTGGTAGGGGTTGCCCCAGGGGTCCTTGGGCAGGCGCTCGAGGTAACCGCCCGCCTTCCAGTTGGGCGGCACGGGGTCGGTGGCGGGCCTCTGCACCAAGGCCTGCAAGCCCTGCTCGGTGCTGGGGTAGCGGTAGTTGTCCAGCCGGTAGAGCTTCAAGGCCTGGACGATGGCGGCGATGTCCTGCTTGGCCGCCACCACCCGCGCCTCGTCCGGCCGCCCCATGATCTTGGGGGCGATGAGCGCCGCAAGGATGCCCAGGATCACCACCACGATCATCAGCTCCAGCAGGGTGAAGCCGCGCTG
>JANWZL010000080.1 GCA_025054655.1 Thiobacillaceae bacterium
GATGTTGACGTAATCGCCCTGGGCCAGACCGGTGCTGTGGTCGGTCTGGATCCACAGCCGGCCGTCCTTGTCGAACCACAGCCCGTCCGGGGCGCCGTAATCGTCGCCGTTGATGTTGCCCGCGTAGAGCTTCTTGGCGAAGTCGGGGTCGGTGGTGGCCACGCCGATGAAATTGTTGCGGCTGAAGTTGGTGTCGTTGAAGGTCTTGCTGGTGTTCTTATCGCCGCAGTTGACAAACACATCCCAGTTGAAGCGGGTGGCCTCTACCCGGCCACCCTGCTCACGCCAACGGATGATATGGCCATAGACGTTGTCCGGCCGTGGGTTGGCACGATCAACCGGCGGGCGCGCACTGCCTGCGGGGGTGGTGCCGGCCGGGTTGTTGCTGGAGGCAGGGTTGGACCCGCGCCGGTTGTTGTTGGTGAGGGTCATATAGACCTCTAGGCTCTGGGGATGCACCGCGCCCCACTCCGGCCGGTCCATCATGGTGGCGCCTACCCGGTCAGCGGCCTGGCGGCACTTGATCAACACCTCGCCCTGATCGGCGAAGCCATTGGCGGCGGTCAGGCCGTTTTGACCATGCACCAGGGCGATCCACTCACCGCTGCCGTCGGCATTGAAGCGGGCTACATACAGCGTGCCCTCGTCGAGCAGGTTGCGATTGGCGGCCAGGTTATTGGGGTTGTATTTGTTTTTGCAGACGAATTTGTAGATGTATTCGTTGCGCTCGTCATCGCCCATGTAGACCGCGACGAAGTTGTCCGGGCCCACTACCACCCAGGCCCCCTCGTGCTTGAATCGGCCCAAGGCGGTGCGCTTGACGGGCGTGCTGTCCGGGTTCCAGGGGTCGATCTCCACCACCCAGCCGAAGCGGTTGGGCTCGTTGCGGTTGCCCGGGGCGTTGACATCGAAACGCGGATCGACCTCGTGCCAGCGATAGCGCTCGCCCGAGCCTGGGGTGGCCACACCATAACGCCGCTCGTGGTCGTTTTGGGTGAACGTCCCTGTGGCCCCGAAATAAAGGTTCCAGTTTTCTTCACAGGTGAGATAGGTGCCCCAGGGGGTATAGCCGTGGGCGCAGTTGTTGAGCGTGCCCAGCACATAGGTGCCGCTAGTGTCGCGGTCGGTGCGCATCAAGGGGTGACCGGCGGCCGGCCCGCTGATGCGGCAGGGGGTGTTGGCGGTGATACGGCGGTTGTAGGGTGAGTCGCGCTTGACCACCCAGCTGCCGCCTTCACGGGCGACCTCCACCACACTTACCCCGTGCGCGGCTTGTTCTGCCCGGACCATGGCCAGCGTCAAACCGGTGCCGGCGGGCAGCGCGTTGTAGGCACTGGGGGAGGGGGCATTGTTGAGCAGGGGCGGATCCACGTACTCGTGGTTGGCCACCAGCAGCCCGCGGTCGCTGCGCGGGCCCGAACCGTCGGAGAAGGGGAAGAAGTGCATGCCGTCGGTATGCGCCCCGTAGCAGCGCAGCTGGGTCGCCTCGTCCATCGCCCCGGTGGGGTCCCAGTGCGGCGCGGGGGTGAGGGAATCGCCCCAGGCGATCAGCACGCGCGCGGTGTAGCCCTGGGGTACGGTCACTGCATCGGTCATCGGGTTGACGTTGGGCCGCACCGAGGCGAAGCCGATGCCACCGGTGGGCGAGGGGGAGCGGCTGCCTGGGTTGACCGAGCTGGCGGCGGTCGTCTCGGCGGCGCTGGAGTCGTCGTTGCAGCCAACCAAGGAGAGGGCGGACAGGCTGGCCATGGCGCCGGCGGACAGCTTGAAGAACTGCCGGCGGTCGAGCAAGCGCTGTTCGATGATGTCCAGGATGGTGGGGTTGCCAGACTCGTTGCTGCAGCTCAGGCAGGGGTCGAGCCGGCTGTCGGGATGCAGGGGGTTGCTCATAGGTGCTCCTCGTCCAGAAAAGGGCTTACGTCCAGGCTATGGGACGTGGAGCTAACCTAGCGAGCAAACATTACCGCCGTTTTAAATGGCCACGGCGCCGGGTCAAGGTTTGTCTTCTCCAGTGATGCCGCAGTGCACGGGGAAACGCACGTACACGAGCCGCAGCCCGGCCGTGGCGACGCGATCGATCAAGGCCTCGATCGCCGCCGGCGGGCCGATGAATTCCACCCGCTCCGGCAGCCGGCCGGCCAGCTCGAAGAAGCTGTCCTGCGCCAGGCCATGGCGACCGAAACCAGCACTGGCGCGAAACACGCTGCCGCCGCCGAGCCCCACGGCCTGCGCCTGGGCGAACAGCCATTCGTGCACGAGCCGCCCGTCGTGGCGGCTGCCTTCCAGGACGTAGAACTGCACGCACAACGCTTCATCCACGCATCACCCCCGTAGCCCACGCCACGTCAACACCCCCAGGGCGGTCATGGCGAGCGAACCGGCCAGGTGTAGCCCCATGGCCGCCAGCGCGTGCCCGAACTGGGCGCGCGCAAGCAGGGTATAGACCTCGGCAGAGAAGGTGGAAAAGGTGGTCAGCCCACCGAGGAAACCGGTGATCACGAACAGCCGCCACTCCGGCGCAAGCCCCGGATGCTGGGCGAACCAGGCCAGCGCCAGGCCGACGAGGTAGCCGCCCAGGAGGTTGGCCACCAGGGTGCCCATGGGGATGGACGGGTACAGGGCGTTGAGCGCCAGGCCCAGCCCCCAACGCAGCCAGGCACCCAATGCGGCGCCTATGCCGATGGCCGCCAGCGCCGCCGCCCCCATGCCTCCTCAACCGTCGGAGACGGTCACCGCATGGGGCTTGAGCCCCAATTCCCGCTGCAGGAACTCGACTAGGCCGTCGGCTGCATCCTCGACCATGTCCAGCACCCGTTCGAAACCCTCGCGCCCGCCATAGTAGGGGTCGGGCACCTCCTGGCCGGCATATCGGCGGCTGAAGGACAGGAACAGCCGCAGTTTGTGCCGATGCTGCGGCGGACAGAGCCGTTCCAGGTGACCGAGGTTGTCCCAGTCCATGGCCAGGACGAGATCGAAGTCGCTGCAATCCTGCTCGCCCACCTGACGGGCGATGAGCCGCGACAGATCATACCCACGTCGTGCCGCCGCCTCCTGGGCGCGGCGGTCGGGCGGGCTGCCGACGTGATAGCCGTGGGTGCCGGCCGAATCGACGATCACGCGGTGCATGAGCCCCGCATCCTGCAGCCGCCGGCGCAGTACCCCCTCGGCGGTGGGTGAGCGGCAGATGTTGCCCATGCACACGAGCAGGATGTGATATTTGCGCGCTGGATTCATGGCGGAAATCACCGTAATGGATCGTGCGCCGCCGACGCCGCGGCACGAACCGGCGCCGGCATTATACACACCGACCCGCACGCCGGCTGCACGCGTGCGATTGCCCTTCAGCCATAGTGCGGAAACCAGCGATTGAGCAACTCGCGGGCGGCGTGTGCCACCTCCCCCGCAGTCAGCCCCACCGGTCCACGCCCCTGCGCCACCGCAGCATCGGCCGCCGCACCGTGCAGATAGGCCCCCAGCACCGCCGCCTGCTCCAGGGTGAGGCCCTGGGCGACCAGGGCGGCGATCATCCCCGCCAGCACGTCGCCCATGCCGGGCGCGGCCAGGCCCGGATTGCCCGTCGGGTTGCGCCACATGCGCCCGCCCGGGGCCTGCACCAGGGTACCGGCCCCTTTGAGCAACACCACGCAGCCGTAATCCTCCACCAGCCGGTGTAGTGCCGCGGGCCTTTCGGCCTGCACCTGCGCCGCGGTGGTCCCCAACAGCCGCGCCGCCTCGCCTGGGTGCGGCGTGAGCAGCGCGGGTACCGGGCGTTGCCGCAAGACCGCGCGCAGCGTGGCCGATTCCGCCAGCAGATTGAGCCCATCGGCATCGATCAACAGCGCCAGCGGCGAGTACAAGGCCTCGTGCAACCGCCGTCGTGCGTCCTCGTCGCGGCCCATCCCCGGCCCCACCACCAGGCAACCCGGCGGCCGGAGCGCCAGCACCTGCTGCGGCGGCGCCAGCATCAGCTCGGGCTGCAGCGGATCGACCGCCAGACGGTCGTCCAACAGCCCCACATAGACGCGGCCCGCACCCAGGTACAAGGCCGCCCGGCCGGCCAGCAGGGCCGCCCCGAGCATGCCGGTGGCCCCGCCCAGCACGCCCACGCTGCCGAAATCGCCCTTGTGGCTGTCCACCGCCCGCGGCCGCAGCCAGGACCGGCAGTCGTCCAAGGTGGTGGTGTGCATACCTCGCTCAGGCATGATGGGCTGAACTACCGTGCGCGGATCGAAATTCCTCACCCATGGTCTATGTTGAATATATGGCCCTTGCAAGGAGGCTGGCATCATGACGAAGCCACCCGTCAACCCCACCGGCGCACCCGTGCTGTCCTGCGACCTGGACGATCACTGCGTACACGTCGACTGCGAGGCCGACCTGCCCGAACTGCCCGAATCCCTGGTGCACAATCCGCAGGTGCCGGATTACGTCGCACATTACTGCGGCCTGGACTATCTGGCCAACAAACGCCCGGCTGACGCACAGGCCGGCGAGGCACCCGAGGACAAACCGCAGCCTTGAGGACCGCCAGGCGCGGGGCATGCAATCGTGAGCACCGCGCCGCGCAGACATGATACCGGTCGTGGCCGCGCACGGATGCCCACCCATGCCGCGTTCTTAAGGGGGCGTCGGGTCACTGCCCTCTGACCGCAGGACGGCAGCGGCCGACAAAGTATATCGCGCCCATCCGGTCCGGCTGCATGCAGCCTGACCTGCCCTCACCCCTGGTGCTCAAGTCCGCCTGTCAGGTGACGATAAGTCAGGCATGATCGAATTGCGCAGCGGCCCGACGTGCACCGTCTCCTGCCTGCCCTGTTGTGTATGATCGTGGGAGTGGCGCAGGCGATGACGGAGCTGCTACCCGACGAAGGGGTCATCGCCCGCATCGCCGAGCGTCACGGCACCGCGGCCGCCCAGCGACTGCGGCAATGGCGCGAGCTAGTGCGCACGATCCACGGCCTGCCGGAGGAACAGCGCGTCGAGCGGGTCAACCGCTTCTTCAACCGCATCCCCAACCGCACCGATCAGGAACATTGGGGGCGTGCGGACTACTGGGCCACCCCCTTGGAGCTGCTGGTCACCCACGGCGGCGACTGCGAGGACTTCGCCCTGGCCAAGTATTTCACCCTGCGCGCCGCCGGAGTGCCCGACGAGAGGCTGCGCGTGACCTATGTGCGCGCCTGGATCGCCAGCGAGCGGCGGTTGGAGTCACACATGGTCCTGGCCTATTATCCGTACGCCGACGCCGAGCCGCTCATCCTCGACAACCTGGTGTACGAGATCAAACCCGCCTCCGAGCGCACCGACCTCACGCCCACCCTGGGCTTCAACGCCGCCGGTCTGTGGGCCGCCAAGCAGCGCGGACAGGGACAGCGTGTGGGCGAGGTCGATCGCATCCACCACTGGATCGAGTTCATGCAGCGCTGGGGTGAACAGCAGCGCACCGGGGCGATACGATGAATCCCCCCCGTCTCAGATCCGTGCTCCTTATCCTGTGGCTGCTCGGCTACCTGCTGCTGGGCGGACTGGTGTTCCTGTCCAACCTCTGGCACACGCGCGCCTTCCTGCAGCAGCAGCTCGCCAGCCACGCCCAGGATGCGGCCACGGCCCTGGCGCTGCAACTGAGCCCTGCGCTTGCGCGCGGCGACACCGCCACCCTGGCCAACACCGTCGATGCCCTGTTCGACAGTGGCTACTACCAGCGCATCCAGCTGCACACGGTGGCGGCTCAGCCCATCCTGCAACGCGAACTGGCCGTGCGCGTGGCCGGGGTGCCGAGCTGGTTCATCCGCTGGGTCCCGCTTTCCCCGCCGCCCGGCCGGGCAGAGGCCCTGGCCGGCTGGCGGCGGGCCGCGGTCGTCGAGGTGCTGAGCCATCCGGGTCATGCCTACCAACACCTGTGGCGCAGCGTCCGCTCCACCTTAGCCTGGACGTTGGCCATCGGCGCCGTCTCCGCCTTGCTCCTGTTCGCCGTCTTCAGGCGGGCGCTGCGGCCGCTGCAAGCACTCGAACACCAGGCCCTGCAGGTGGCCGAGGGCCGTTTCGGGCACCCCGCGGTCGCCCCCCGCATCCGCGAACTGGCCGCCATCAGCCGCGCCATGCAGCACATGTCGGCTGCGATCGAGCGCATGCTGACCGAACAGCGCCGGCGGGTCGATCAGCTGCAGCGGGAACTACACCATGACGCCCTCACCGGCCTGCCCAACCGCGCTTATCTGATCACCGCCGCCGAGGCCGCCCTGGCCGAGCGAGGCCCCACGGTCGCGCTGGCCATCCTGCGCCTAAACGGCCTGGCCGAGCTCAATGCCCAACGGGGGCGTGCCGAAGGCGATGCACTGCTGCGTGCCACCGCCCAGGAGGTGAGCCGGCTGGCCACCCAGTTCAACGGTCTGGCCGCCCGTCTGGACGGCGGTCAGTTCGCCATCCTCATCGAGCAGACCGAGCCCCACGGCCTGACCCGGTTGGCGCAGCGGCTGGCGGCGGCCGGGGCGCAGGTCCTCAGCCAACAGCAGGTCGAGGCACTGTGCCAGGCCCATGTCGGTGCCGCGCTGGCCAGGGCCGCGCGGCGTACGGTGCTGTTCGCCGACGCCGATGCCGCCCTACGCGATGCCCGCCTGGGGCCATCCGGAGGCTACCGCTTGGCCACACGCAGCTACCCGAATGCGACCGACATCCGCGCCGCTTTGATCGAGGCGATCCGGCAGGGCTCACTGCACCTCGAATGGCAACCGGTCCTGCGCTGCCGGGATGCCGGCCTCGATCACTACGAGGCCCAGGCCCGCATACCCGCCGCCGCAGGCGAGCTGTTGCCGGCGGGCGCCTTCATCTGCTTGGCCGCGGAGGCCGGACTCATCGCCACCCTGGACGAACTGATCGTCACCCGGGCCTGGCTCGACCTCGATGGCAAGCGCACGCCCGGCGCCGTCAATCTCGCCGCAGCCAGCCTGGTCAGTGCGGGCTTTACCGACTGGCTCATCGGGCTGATCCACGACCCCGCCCTGCTGCGCCTGGAGGTGAACCTGGATGCGGTGCGCAACACGGCCGGTGCCCTGGACGCCCTGCGACGGCTCAAGACGGCCGGTTTCCCCATCGTGTTCGATCGCTTCGTGCCGCAGGACGACAGCCTGCTGCGGTTGGCCGAGCTGCGCCCGCAAGCGGTCAAGATCGACAGCGCCTTGTGCCGACAGGCGCGCGAGGACAGC
>JANWZL010000136.1 GCA_025054655.1 Thiobacillaceae bacterium
TTGGGGAACTTGTGGCTGTGGTCCACCGCCAGCTCACCCACCTTGACCGCCACCCGGCGGGCGATCTGGCGGTAGATCTGGGCCACCCGGCAGTCGGGCTCGGCCACCACGGTGGGCCGGCCGGAGTCGGCCTCCTCGCGGATGCGGATGTCGAGCGGTAGGGCACCGAGAAACTCCACCCCGTAGTCCTTGCACATGCGCTCGCCGCCGCCCGCGCCGAAGATGCGCTCCTCGTGCCCACATTGCGAGCAGATGTGGATGGACATGTTCTCCACCACCCCGAGGATGGGCACGCCCACCTTCTCGAACATCTTCAGCCCCTTGCGCGCGTCGATCAGGGCGATCTCCTGCGGCGTGGTGACGATCACCGCACCGGTGACCGGCACGCGCTGGGCGAGCGTCAACTGGATGTCGCCGGTGCCGGGCGGCAGGTCCACCACCAGGTAGTCGAGGTCCTTCCAGCGGGTGTTGTTGAGCAACTGCTCCAGGGCCTGGGTGACCATGGGGCCGCGCCAGACCATGGGGGTCTCCACGTCGATGAGAAAACCGATGGACATCGCCTGCAGCCCATGGCCGATCATGGGCTCCAGCGACTGCCCGTCCTCCGACACCGGCCGGCCGTGGATGCCCAGCATGGTCGGCTGCGAGGGCCCGTAGATATCGGCATCCAGCATGCCCACACGCGCCCCTTCGGCGGCGAGCGCAAGGGCCAGGTTCACCGCCACGGTGGACTTGCCCACCCCACCCTTGCCGGAGGCCACGGCGATGATGTTCTTCACGCCGGGGATGAGCTTTACGCCCCGCTGCACCGCATGGGCGACGATCTTCCAGCTTACGTTGACCTCGACCGACTCGACCCCCGGCAACGTCCGGATCTTGTCCTCTACCAGACGTCTGATGTCGTCGCGGATCATCTCGGCCGGATAGGGCAACACCACATCCAGACTCACCTTGCCGCCTTCGATCCGGATGTTGCGGGCGGACTTGGTGGTGATGAAGTCCTTGCGTGTATTGGGATCGATCAGTTCTTGGAGGGCTGTGCGTACTTGCTGTTCGGAAACCGACATGTGCTGACCTCTACAGTGGCTGGAAAGATGCACCCATGTGCGGGCGGGGTCCTGATATGGACCGGCGGACGCAGCGTTGCAAGATCAATGACGCGCTGCGGTGTCGCCGCGGGGTGAATTGTTGACCATTTTACTCGGTTTTGACCTGGCTGCCAAGTTCCAACAGCCAGTTAGAAAACGGCGGCTGCTGTGACAGCGGGCCTAGCGACAGACGTCCAGTCGGCCGTCCTTCCAGCACAACTTGCGCTTAGCCTGGGCGGAAGGCGCGGCGGGCTTGGCGCCAGAGGCAGGCTTGGCCTGGGCGGCCTTGGCGCCGGCCGCAGCCGCCGATGGACGTGCAGCGCCCTGCGGCAGCTTCGGCTTGGTTTCGGTGTCCGGCGTCTGCGCGGCCTGGGCCGGCACAGCGGCAGCCTGTGCAGGCGGAGCGGGTGTGGCCTCGGCCGACGCCGTCGGCGTGTGCGCCTGCGGCGCATCGGCTGGCGCGGCCGGCGGCGAAGCCGCCGGCCCCTCCTTGCCGCTCGCCTCGGGTGCGGGCTGCACTGCGGGCGCCGGCTCGGTGCTCGCCGCCGCCGTGGGCCCTGGCTGCTGGGGCGCAGCCGGAGGTGGCAAGGGCAGCCAGAGGATGAACGGATAGCCCGGCAGGGGCTGTCCTGCCGGTGCGGGCCACAGGAAGGGGAAGACGGGCACCAGGTAGTAGGGATACAGGGCGGGGGCGGCGGGCGCGGCTGTTTGCGCACCCGCAGGCACGGCGGCGGATACCGCGGCGGTGAGCAGCCCCGCCAGGAGGCAGCGTCGGAGTCTTTCCATCACCACGGAAGGAGGCGAGAGGCCAGGCGGCGCAGCGCCGTCAGGTCTGTACTGCAATACACCATAATAGCATCATGGGCGTTCAACCGACCCGATCAGGGGCGTGCGCCACCAGCCGCAGCATGGGCACTCGGCGGCGCAACAGCCACACCACCTCGCTCAGTAGCCCCGGCCGGGCGCGCAGCGACACCCACAGCACGTTGAGGTCGAGGTTGAACTCGGCATAGACGACGTCCGTGCCGAAACGCTCCAGCACTCCCCGCACCAGCAGCACGACGGCCTGCTGTTCACCCGCCGTCCTGCGGTTGAGGCCGGGCGCCAGCATCATGAAGTCGGCCAACGGCCTGCCTTCGCCGTCGCGTGTAGGCAGCCGCGACCACAACGGCGAAGCGGCATCCCAACGCGGCAGTTTGCATGCGGCCTGACCGCTTCGCCGGCTCGGGATCACGCCATACCCCCTGCCGCCCCGCTCGCCTGCCTAACGGTTGAGGGCTGCACCGATCTCGGCGAAAGTGGTCGCCACGCCCACGGTTTGGATGGGCATGCCGAGCTGCCGGCCGATCTGGGAGGCGGAGAACAGACCGCGCAGGACCTGGCTGCGGTCGGGTTGGCGATCGGCCACCAGGGCGTGCTGGCGCCCCTGCGCCTTGAGCGTGGCCACCACGTCGCCCACCGTGGCCGTTCTCAGGTCGTCCACACACAACACCTCCAGGCGCTCACGCGGGGTCATGACGTCCTTGACCAACACATCGGCGTGCCGTATGCCCTGGGTCTGGATGACCTGCATGGGTTTCTCGCTGGTAAGGTCCGTGGCGGTGATTAGGCCGAGGATCTGGTTCTGTTCATCCACCACCAACAGCAGCCGCACCCCGAAATGGATCATACGCGCACGCGCCGTCTCGATCGATTCGAGCGGCGAGATCGTGTAGGCGGTGACCTTGGCGAAATCGGTCATCACCGCAAGCGCCGGGGTGTCGAGATCGATCCGCTCGGGCATGTCCTGAGTCGGTTTGAGGTAGGTGGCCCCTTTCTGCAGGGGCATCACCGGCAGGACCTTGTAGCTGCGTTCCATGATGGACATCTCCCGGCGTGCGGGGGCTCAGGGGCGCGGTGCGTGCGAGCGCAGGGCGTGCAGATAAGGGTGACGGCTGCGCGGCGCGGGCAGCAGGTACTTCTCCAGCTCGGCCAGGGCCATTCGGTAGACGTCGCGTTTGAACTCCACCACCGCCTGCACCGGCTCCCAGTAGTCGCTCCACCGCCAGGCGTCGAATTCTGGATGGTCGGAGGCACGCAGGCAGACATCGCAGTCGCGGCCGATCAACCGCAGCAGGAACCAGATCTGTTTCTGCCCGCGATAGTGGCTGCGCCACTCGCGGCGCACCCATTCACGTGGCACGTCGTAACGCAACCAGCCGCGCGTGCGCCCGAGAATGCGCACGTGCTGGGGCAGTAGCCCCACCTCCTCGTGCAGCTCGCGGTACATCGCCTGTTCGGGTGTTTCGCCGGGTTTGATGCCGCCCTGCGGGAACTGCCAGGCGTCCTGCCGCACGCGCTTGCCCCAGAAGACCTCGTTGCGTGCGTTGCACAGGATGATCCCCACGTTCGGCCGGTAACCGTCTTTGTCGATCATGGCCGTCCTCGTCAGCTTCATGTCCGGTTAACATTCTCCCACCCTCGATCGGTCTTGCAAAGACTGGGGGGTGCAATCCCTCCTGTAGGATAGACTATGCCCAACCAGGACTGGATCGAACGCACCCGGCGGGCGCTGTGGCACCCGTGCACGCAGATGAAGCAGCTGGAGCGGCTGCCGCCGCTGCCCATCGCCCGCGGCGAGGGGGCATGGCTGATCGACTACGACGGCCGCCGCTATCTCGACGCCATCTCCTCCTGGTGGGTGAACCTCTTCGGTCACGCCGAGCCGCGCATCCGCGCGGCCATCGCCGCGCAGATGGAGCAGATCGAGCACGTGATCCTGGCCGGCTGCACCCACGCGCCGGTGGTGGAGCTTTCGGAGCGGCTGGCGCAGCTGACCGGCCTGGGGCACGCCTTCTACGGCTCGGACGGGGCGAGCGCGGTAGAGATCGCGCTCAAGATGAGCCACCACTACTGGCGTAACTGCGGCCGCCCTGAGAAGACGGGTTTCGTCAGCCTCATACACGGCTACCACGGCGAGACCCTGGGGGCGCTGTCCGTGACTGACATCGCCCTGTTCAAGGACACTTACGCCCCGCTGCTCCGACCCACCCACCAGGCGCTGAGCCCGGACGCGCGCCAGGCCCGAGACGGCGAGACGCCAGCGGCGGTGGCGCGGCGGGCGGCGGCAGACCTGGAAGACTATCTGGCCGCGCACGCCGACACCACCGCCGCGTTGATCATCGAACCCCTGGTACAGGGTGCGGCCGGCATGGTCATGTATGACCCTCTTTACCTTAGGCTTGCCCGGCAGATTTGCGACCGCCATCGCGTGCACCTGATCGCCGATGAGATCGCCGTGGGCTTCGGCCGCACGGGCACCCTGTTCGCCTGCGAACAGGCGCCCGGTGCCAGGCAGGTGGCCGATATCGCCGATTTCCTCTGCCTGTCCAAGGGTATTACCGGCGGCTTCCTGCCGCTCGCTTGCGTACTCACCCGCGACGACATCTACGCCGCCTTCTACGACGAGGCCACCGCGCGCGGCTTCCTGCACTCGCACTCCTACACCGGCAACCCGCTCGCCTGCCGGGCGGCCCTCACGGTGCTGGACATCTTCGAGCAAGACGCGGTGCTCGCGGCCAACCACGCCAAAGCGCAGCGGCTCACCGAGTGGCTCGCCCCGCTGGCAGGCCACCCGCGCGTGGCCCACTTCCGCCATCGGGGCATGATCTGGGCGTTCGACGTGATCGATGCGCCGGCGGACTTCGCCCTCGAGTTCCACCGCCAGGCCCTGCAACGCGGGGTGCTCGTGCGGCCCATCGGCGCCACGGTCTATTTCATGCCGCCCTATGTGATCGACGAGGCGCAGATGCGTCTGCTGGCCGAGGTCACTTTGGACCTGCTCGACCGTCTGCCCGGCTGACAGACGAGCAATATCCGAGTATCCTGGTCAAGTATTGACTCGATCGGGATACGCCATGCCCAACCGCCTTGCTGCCGAGACCAGCCCCTATCTGCGGCAGCATGCCGACAACCCGGTGGACTGGTACCCCTGGGGCGAGGAGGCCTTCGCGCGCGCCCGCGCCGAGGACAAGCCAGTGCTGCTATCCATCGGCTACTCCACCTGCCACTGGTGTCACGTCATGGCGCACGAATCCTTCGCCGACCCGGACGTGGCGGCGGTGATGAACCGGCTGTTCGTCAACGTCAAGGTGGACCGCGAGGAACGGCCCGATCTCGACCAGATCTATCAGACCGCGCATCAGCTGCTCGCGCGCCGGCCCGGCGGCTGGCCGCTCACGGTTTTCCTCACCCCGGACGGGGTGCCCTTCTTCGCCGGCACCTATTTCCCCAAACA
>JANWZL010000123.1 GCA_025054655.1 Thiobacillaceae bacterium
ACCTCCGCCCCCAGGGCGGCGAGTTTCTCCTCCAGCCGCTCGTAGCCGCGGTCGAGGTGATAGATCCTTTCCACCGTGGTCTCGCCCTCGGCGGCAAGCCCCGCCAGGACGAGGCTGGCGGAGGCGCGCAGGTCGGTGGCCATGACGGTGGCACCGGTGAGCTTATCCACGCCGGTGACCACCGCGGTGTTGCCGTCGATGCGGATGTCCGCCCCCAGGCGGGCGAGCTCCACCGCATGCATGAAGCGGTTCTCGAAGATGGTCTCGCGGATCACCGCCGTGCCCTCGGCCACCGCATTGAGCGCCATGAACTGCGCTTGCATGTCGGTGGGGAAGGCCGGATAGGGCGCGGTGCGGATGGACACCGCCTTGAGTCGGGCCGGGGCCTTGAGGAGGATCGCCTCGTGCCGGGGCGATCTCTCCGTCTCGATCGCACAGCCCATGTCCATCAGCTTGTCGATCACCGCGTCGAGCAGCCCCGCCGAGGTGTCGGTCAGCCGCACCTCGCCGCCGGTGATGGCGGCGGCGGCGAGATAGGTGCCGGTCTCGATGCGGTCGGGCAGGATGCGGTGGGTGGCGCCATGCAGCCGCTCCACCCCCTGGATGCGGATCACGTCGGTGCCGGCGCCGTGGATGCGCGCGCCCATGCTGATCAGGCATTGCGCCAGGTCCACCACCTCGGGCTCGCGCGCGGCGTTCTCGATCACCGTCTCCCCCTCGGCCAGCACCGCGGCCATCATCAGGTTCTCGGTGCCGGTGACGGTGACCATGTCGGTGAAGATGCGCGCCCCCTTGAGCCGGCTGGCGCGCGCCTGGATGTAGCCGTGGTCCACCGCGACCTGCGCCCCCATCGCGCTGAGGCCCTTGAGGTGCTGCTCCACCGGCCGCGCACCGATGGCGCAGCCGCCCGGCAGCGACACGCGCGCCTCGCCCAGCCGGGCGGTGAGCGGCCCCAGCACGAGGATGGAGGCGCGCATGGTCTTGACCAGCTCGTATGGGGCCACCGGATGCGTGATCTCGGCCGCCTCCAGGGTGAGGCGGTCGTCCTCCCAGTGCACCCGCACCCCCATCTGCACGAGCAGCTTGACCAAAGTGCGCACGTCATTGAGCCGCGGCACGCGGGTGAGCGTCAGCGGTTCGCGCGTAAGCAACGCGGCGCACATGAGCGGCAGGGCCGCGTTCTTGGCCCCGGAGATGGCCACCTCGCCGGCCAGCCGCCGGCCGCCGGCGATCACCAGCCGGTCCACGCGCTAGCCCTTCTGCGCCGCCCACTCGGCGGGGGTCAGCGTGCGCATGGACAGGGCGTGGATGTCGGACTGCATGCGCTCGCCCAGCGCGGCATACACGCGCTGGTGCCGGGCCACGGGCATGAGCCCCTCGAATTCGGGCGAGACGACGAGCGCCTCGAAGTGATGTCCATCGCCGCGCACCTCCAGGTGCGCGCAGGCAAGCCCGGCGCGGATCCAGGCCTCGATCTGTTCCGGTGTGACCATACCGCAGATTGCAGAACGATTAGAAGCGCAGTTTATAACCGCGCTGCAGCAGCCGCAAAGTCAGCCCCGCCAGCACCAGCAGGCAGGGGATGACCACGGCCAGCCCCCGCCAGGGATCGACGTCGGCGGTGCCGAAGAAGCCGTGTCGGAAGCCGTCGATCAGATAAAACACCGGGTTGGCGTGTGACACCGCCTGCCACAACGGCGGCAGCGAGTGTACGGAATAGAATACCCCGGACAGGAAGGTCAGCGGCACGATGACGAAGTTCTGCACCCCGGCCAGGTGGTCGAACTTCTCCGCCCAGATGCCGGCGATGATGCCGATGATGCCGAACAAGGCGCTGCCGGCCAGGGCATAGACCAGCATCCACAGCGGCTGCCTAAGCGGCAGATCGGCGAAGAAGACGCCGATGAGCCATACCCCCGCCCCCACCACCAGGCCGCGCACCATGGCGGCGAGCAGATAGGCGAGGAAGAACTCGACATGGGTCAGCGGCGGCAACAGGACGAACACGATGTTGCCGGTGATCTTGGACTGGATCAGGCTGGAGGACGCATTGGCAAAGGCGTTTTGCAACACCGACATCATGATCAGGCCCGGCAGCAGGAAGGCCGTGTAGGACACA
Source organism: Thiobacillaceae bacterium (assembly GCA_025054655.1). Lineage (GTDB taxonomy): Bacteria > Pseudomonadota > Gammaproteobacteria > Burkholderiales > Thiobacillaceae > JANWZL01. Next base: position 2,120 of record JANWZL010000123.1, read on the forward strand.
CCGGGATAGACCTCCACGTGCGCCTCCAGCACATGGGCGAAGACGAGCAGATAAAGCAGGGCGGTCAACACCGGTGCAGCCACGGTCTGCAGCAGCACCTTCCAGAACCGCAGCAGCTCCTTGTACAAAAGGGTGGTGAAACCGTTCATCGCTAGGCCCTGCGCATCAGCCGCAAGAACACCTCCTCCAGATCGGGCTGGGCCACGCTGAGCTCCTCCACCCGCACCCCTGCCTCGCGCAGCCGGCCGAGGATCAGCTCGATCTCGGCATAGTCGTTAAGCCGCAGGCAGAAGCGGTCCTCACGGCACTCGATCAGCCGCTCCTGCAGCGCCGGCGGCAGCCTGGGCGGGGCGAGCCGCAGCTCGAGGCGCCGTTCGGCCTCGCGGGTGAGCAGCCGTTCGGTGTGCTCCAGGGCGACGATGCGCCCCTCCTTGAGCATGGCCACGCGCGAGCACAGGGCCTCGGCCTCCTCCAGGTAATGCGTGGTGAGCAGGATGGTGTGGCCCTGGCGGTTGAGCTCGCGGATGAAGGCCCACAGGCTCTGCCGCAGTTCCACGTCCACCCCGGCGGTGGGCTCGTCCAGCACGATCACCGGCGGCCGGTGCACCAGGGCCTGCGCCACCAGCACCCGCCGCTTCATGCCACCCGACAGCCGGCGCATGTTGGTGTCGGCCTTGTCGGCCAGGCCCAGGCGTTCGAGCAGCGCATCGATCCAGTCGTCGTTGCGCCTCAGCCCATAATAGCCGGATTGGAAGCGCAGCGTCTCGCGCACGGTGAAGAAGGGGTCGAACACCAGCTCTTGCGGCACCACCCCCAGCAGCCGGCGCGCCTGCCGGTAATCGCGCACCACGTCGCAGCCCATCACCTCCGCCCGCCCGGAGCTGGCACGCGCCAGCCCGGCCAGGATGCTGATGAAGGTGGTCTTGCCTGCCCCGTTCGGCCCCAGCAGGGCAAAGAACTCGCCCGGCTCGATGGCGAGGTCCACCCCGCGCAGGGCGTGCACCTGGCGGTAATGCTTGCTGAGCCCGACGGTGCGGATGGCCGGCGTCATGAGTCTGCAGCCGACGTGCCGCACAGCCCCGCAGGCCAACCGCGGCCGGCGATCACCGCAGGGGACATGCTGATACGTTGGGCGGCATATAAGATCAATCCTATAAGGTCAAAGCGAAAAACATGGCTTGGCAACACGCTATTCATAAATGCCTGAGTCAGCACAAAGTCGCGTAATCGCGCAGCTCGGATGCAGTCCTGTGAGGACCGGCATCCGGGTATCAGGATGATACGAAAAGCCCCGAGTCTCGCTACGCTGCATCCGATCTACAACCCTTTATGGGTTGGCGAGTTGAGCATTGGCGCGCAGCGGTAGAGAGACCGTGCGGTCTTAAAAGCCGTTGTTTTCACAATCGGCCCGGTGAGCGTGTACCCATCGCCTAAGCAAACAGGGGTTGTATGCCTTAACACGTGGCCGGGACCTTGGACCCGACGCCTAGAGCCTATACGTCAGATCGCCAGCAGCTCGTCCACCCCGTACAGCCTGGCCAGGCTCTTGATGCTCTCGGGCGGGCTTGAGAACGTGAGATCGCGTCCGGCGGCGAGCGCACGCCGGCGCCAGGCGAGCATCAGACTCAAGGCGGCGGAATCGACCTTGGTAACCCCGGCGAGGTCGAAGCGGGCGGCGCCCTCGGCGATGGCGGCGGCGCCTTCGTCCAACAGGCGGCGGGCGTTGGCCAAGGTGAGCTCGCCGTCCAGGTAGACCGTGTCGGCCTCGCGCCGCATGTCTAGTTGGCGGCCGTGCGGTTGCGGCGGGCAAGTGCGGCGATCAGGCCGTCGATGCCGCCCTTGCGCACCTCGCTGTTGAAGGAGTTGCGATAGGTGGTGACCAGGCTCACGTTGTCCACCAGCACGTCGTACACCTTCCAGCCGCCGCTTTGCAGCTGCATGCGGTAGTCGATCTTGACCGGGGCGGTGCCGGCGCGGGTGACCTCGGTGCTGACGGTGACCTCGGTGTCGCCCGGACGCATGCGCAGCGGCTTGAAGTCGATGCTGTAGTCGGCCACGCTGGCGAGCGAGGAGGCGTAGGTGCGCACGAGCAGGGTGCGGAATTCGTCCGTGAGCCGCTGCTGCTGCTCGGGGCTGGCCTGGGCCCAGTTGCGGCCGACCGCGAGCTGGGTCATCTGCCTGAAGTCGAAGTGCGGTAGCACCTTTTCATCGACCAGGGCATAGATC
>JANWZL010000132.1 GCA_025054655.1 Thiobacillaceae bacterium
TGGCGGGCGATCTTGCCTTCCTCGGTCATAGGCTATCCTCCAGGCTGGCATAGCGCAGGAACCACGATTCTAGCAGCAGCTGGGCATTGAGCGGGTGGGCCAGATGACGGCGGGCGGCGATCAGCTCGCGGTATAAGCTCCAGGCGCGTGCCGGATCGGTCCGCCTGGCCAGGCTTTGCAAGGCCGCCGTGTGTGCGGGATAGTAGCGGCTGGGCAGCCCTTGCTGCAGGGCGAGCAGGTCGCTTAACCAGCGGCTGATCCAGTCCCACACCTCGCCCGGTGCGTTCTTCATCGCCTCGGCCAATTCGCACCAGTCCTGCCGTTGCGGCTGCGCCAGGGCGGTGAGCAACCGGCCACGACGCTCCAGGCGCTCGGGCTGGGCGTATTCCAGGGCCAGCAGGGGGGCGCCGCCCGCTTCGCGCAGCGTATCCTCGGCCGCGGCCACCCCTTGCGCGCGCAGCCACGCAAGGGCGGTGTCCCAGTCCGGACGCGGCAGGGCGAACTTATGGCAGCGCGACAGTACGGTGGGCAGCAGGCGTCGCGGTTGGTGGCTGATGAGGATCAGCATGACACGCGGCGGGGGCTCCTCCAGGGTCTTGAGCAGGGCGTTGGCGGCGGCCGGGTTCATCGCCTCGGCTGGCCGGATCAGCGCCAGCCGCCAGCCGCCCTGATGGGCGCTTAAGCTCAGCGCCTCGATCAGCGCCCGGATCTGATCGATACGGATGATGGGTCGGGCGCGCCTGGCCTTGTCCGTCTCCTCGGCCCCCTCCTCGGTCTCTTCCGGCTCCACCCAGTGCAAGTCGGGATGCGCCCCCTGCCGTATCCACGCACAGGCCCGGCAGGTCCCGCAGCCGCCCTGCTCGCCGGGCCGCTCACACAGCAGCCATTGCGCATAGGCCAGCGCCAGCTCGCGCTTGCCGATGCCGGCCATGCCGTGCAACAGCAGGGCGTGCGGCAGGGGGTGGCGCATGCGGGTCAGCTGCGCCCAGACCGCTCGGTTCCAGGGATGCACGTTCATAGCCAACCCGTCAGGACCTGTTCGAGCTGGGCGCGTACCGCCTCGATCGAGCCGCTGGCGTCGATCACACGGATGCGCTCGGGGTGGCGTGCGGCGCGCTGCAGATAGGCCGCGCGCACACGGGCGTGGAAGTCGGTCTGCTCGCGCTCGAAGCGGTCGGCCGTACGTGTGGCCGCGCGCCGCACCTGCGCCAGGGCCTCGGGCAGGTCGAACAGCAGCGTCAGATCCGGTTGCAGCCCACCGTGCACCCAATCCTCCAGTATGGCCAGGCGAGCGGCCGGCAGGCCGCGCCCACCGCCCTGATAGGCGTAACTTGCATCGGTGAAGCGGTCGCAGAGCACGACCTCGCCTGCCGCCAGGGCGGGGCGGATGAGCGCATGCAGGTGTTCGCAGCGGGCGGCGAACATCAACAGGGCCTCGGTCTCGGCGTGCATGGGCTCGGTGAGCAACAGCGCGCGCAGCCGCTCACCCAGGGGGGTGCCGCCCGGCTCGCGCGTCACCCGCACGGCATGCCCGCGAGCGCGAAAGAGACCGGCGAGCCACTCCAGATGCGTGCTCTTGCCGGCCCCGTCCACCCCTTCCAGGGTGATGAACAGACCCCGCTTCATCGTTGCCCTCGCTGGTAACGGGCCACCGCCCGGTTGTGCTCGTCGAGGTCGTCGGAGAAATGGTGATAGCCGTTGCCCTTGGCAACGAAGTAGAGGGCGCGGCTGGCCTGCGGGTTGAGGGCGGCGCGGATCGCCTCTGCCCCGGGCAGGGCGATGGGGGTGGGCGGCAGGCCGGCACGGGTATAGGTGTTATAAGGGGTGTCGAGTAGCAGGTCCTCTTTGCGCAGGTTGCCGTCGAAGCGCTCGCCCAGGCCGTAGATGACGCTGGGGTCGGTCTGCAGCCGCATGCCGAGCTTGAGTCGGTTGACGAACACCGCGGCGATCAACGGGCGCTCCTCCGGCACGGCGGTCTCCTTCTCGATGATGGAGGCCATGATCAGCGCTTCGTAAGGGGTACGGTAGGGCAGTCCCGGCGCACGTTGGCGCCAGGCCTGGTCTAGGACCTGCTGCAGTTGGCGATGGGCGCGGGCGAGCAGTTCTAGATCGGAACTGCCGATATCGAAATAATACGTGTCCGGAAAGAACAACCCTTCCGGATGGGGCGCGTCGATACCCAGCCGGGCGAGCAGTTCGGCATCGGTCAACCTGGCGCTGTCGTGGCGCAGGTGCGGGTGACGGTCGATTGCTGCACGCAGCTGGCGGAAGGTCCAACCCTCGATGAAGGTGATCCGGCCCATGAGGTTCTCGCCTTCGGTCAATTTGCGCAGCAGTTCCCTGGGCGATATAGCCGTGGTGAACAGATAGCCGCCCGCCTTGGCCTGGCCGGCGAGGCCTTGCAGGCGCGCCAGCCAGACGAAGGCCGCGGGGTGGTCGAGCACCCCCGCGGCTGCGAGCTGGCGGGCGATCTCGCGCATCGAGGCGCCCGCTTCAATGCGCACCTCGACCGGAAAGGGACCGCGTCCGCCGGGCGTATGCGCATACCAGACGAGCCAGGCCAGCGCCAATAGCGTGGCTGTGGCCCAGACCAGCGCAAGGACGACGAGCGGACGTCTAGTCATCATCCATCTGTGCACGCAGGCTATAGGCGAGGTGGCTCGGCTGCCAGAGGCGTGAGCCCAGTCGGGACACCGGCCAGAGGCGGATCAGGCTGTTGCTCAGCCACAGCTCGTCGGCCTCCAGGACCTCCTCCAGGCCGATATCGTCCTCGCACACCGGCAGCTTGAGCCGCGCGGCCAGGGCGAGGAGGCGCGCGCGCGCCACTCCCGCCACCCCGCAGCGCTCCAGCCGCGGCGTGCGCAGGCGGCCGGCACGATAAACGAAGAGGTTGCTGCGCACGCCGCCGACCACCCGCCCCGCCGTGTCCAGCAGCAGGCCCTCGTCGTAGTCTTGTGGGTCGAACTCCGCCGCCGCCAATACGTTCTCCAGCCGGTTGAGGTGTTTGATGCCGGCCAGTGCCGGCTGTTCCGCCAGCCGCAGGCGGCAGAGGTGCAGCCGCGCCCCGCGCGCGGCCACCGCCTCGATTTGGGCTGGCATGGGGCTCACCATGACGATACGGGTGGGCGGTGACGCCGGCACAGGCCGGTAGCCCCGGGTGGCTGGGCCGCGCGTGAGGACCAGCTTGAGCACGCATTCGGCCGGCGCTTGCGCCAGCAGCCGATCCACGTCCCGCGCCCAAAGCGCCGGCTCGGGCATGGCGATGCCCAGGCGATGGGCGTCTGCAGCCAACTTGCCGAGCTGATCGGCCCACCACAGCGGGCGCCCGTCCCGCACCCGTATGGTACGGAACACGCCGTCGCCGTACATCAGGCCCCGGTCGTGCACGCCCAGCAGCGCACGCGCCTCACCGTCGATCAGGCTGAGGCGGGTTTCGTCCATGCGTTAAGGCGCCCGGCGCACGAGGCCGGACGGGCTCTAGATGCGGCGGAAGATCAGGGTGCCGTTGGTGCCGCCGAAACCGAAAGAGTTGGACAGCGCAACCTCGACCCTCGCCTCGCGGGCGGTGTTGGGCACGTAGTCGAGGTCGCACTCCGGATCCGGATCGGTCAGGTTGATGGTGGGGGGGACCACCCCGCGCGCCAATGTGAGCGCGGTGAACACCGCCTCCACGCCACCGGCCGCCCCCAGCAGGTGACCGGTCATGGACTTGGTCGAGCTGACCATCAGCTTGTGCGCGTGCGATCCGAAGGACAGCTTGATCGCCTTGGTCTCGGCGATGTCGCCCAGCGGGGTGGAGGTGCCGTGGGCGTTGATGTAATCGACCTCGTCCGGGTTGATGCCAGCGTCACGCAGGGCCGCGTTCATGCAGCGGGCGGCGCCCGAGCCGTCTTCGGTCGGCGCGGTCATGTGATAGGCGTCCGCCCCTCGCCCGTAGCCGATCAGCTCGCAGTAGATGCGGGCCCCGCGCGCCTTGGCGTGTTCGTACTCCTCCAGCACCAGCACCCCAGCGCCCTCGCCTAGGACGAAACCGTCGCGGCCGCGGTCCCAGGGGCGGCTTGCGCCGGCCGGGTCGTCGTTACGCGTGGACAGCGCCCGCGCAGCGCCGAACCCGCCGATGGCCAGCGGACAGACGGTGGACTCCGCCCCGCCGGCGATCATCACGTCAGCATCGCCGCGTTCGATGATGCGGGCCGACTCGCCGATGGCATGGGTGCCGGTGGCGCAGGCGGTGACCATCGCTAGGTTGGGTCCATGCAGCCCGTGGAGGATGGACAGATGGCCGGAGATCATGTTGATGATGGCGCCGGGGATGAAAAAGGGCGAGATCTTGCGCGCGCCATCGGCGATGAAGGTCCGGTGGGTGTCCTCGATCATCGGCAATCCGCCGATACCGGAACCAATGCTGACCCCGATGCGCTCGCGGTTGGTATCGTTCACCTCGAGGCCGGAGTCGCGCAGGGCGTCGATGCCGGCAGCCAGCCCGTAATGGATGAAGACATCCATGCGGCGCGCATCTTTGGCGCTGAGGTAGCGGGTCACGTCGAACCCTTTGACCTCGCCGGCCACCTGGGAGGCGAAGGCCGAGGCGTCGAAGCGCGTGATGCGGGTGATGCCACTGCGCCCGGCCACCAGGCTGGCCCAGGCCTCCTCCACCGTGTTGCCGATCGGGGAGATGATCCCCAGACCGGTCACCACCACTCTGCGTCTGGACAACCGTTGCTCCTGTCCTGCAGGATGTCCCGGCGATCCTCAGTTGCCCTTGTGGGCGGCGATGTAGTCCACCGCTTGTTGCACGGTGGTGATCTTCTCAGCCTCTTCGTCGGGGATCTCGCACTCAAACTCCTCCTCCAGCGCCATCACCAGTTCTACGGTGTCGAGCGAGTCGGCGCCGAGGTCGTCGACGAAAGAGGACTCCATCTTGATGTCCGCCTCGTTCACCCCCAGCTGCTCGGCCACGATCTTCTTGACTCGCTGTTCGATATCGCTCATCTGCTCCTGCTCCCTTGCAAGGGTTGAAAAGGTGGTTGCGGACCGTACCACGCTGGGTCGGCGTGACCCGCAGGCGGTCCGATCGGGTGGCGGGATTCTAGCAAAAGACCCCCCACCCGACCAATCCCGTCAATCCATGTACATCCCGCCGTTGACGTGCAGTGTGGCACCGGTGATGTAGCCGGCGTCGTCCGAGGCGAGGAAGGCCACGGCCTGGGCGATCTCCTCGGCCGTACCCAGGCGGCCCAGGGGGATGCGCTCCAGCAGGCGTTGGCGCTGCGCCTCGGGCAGCGCCCGCGTCATGTCGGTGTCGATGAAACCGGGCGCGACACAGTTGACCGTGATGCCGCGGCTGCCCACCTCCTGGGCGAGCGCCTTGGAGAAGCCGATCATGCCGGCCTTGGCAGCGGCGTAATTGGTCTGCCCGGCGTTGCCCGCCGCCCCCACCACCGAGGCGATGCTGACGATGCGGCCGTAGCGCGCCTTCATCATGGGTTTGATGACGGCGCGGCAAAGTCGGAACACCGAGCTCAGGTTGGTGTCGAGGATGGCCGCCCACTCCTCGTCTTTCATGCGCATGAGCAGGTTGTCGCGGGTGATGCCGGCGTTGTTGACCAGGATGTCGATGCGGCCGTGACGCCCGAGGACGGCCCCCACCACGGCCTCTACCTGGGCCGGGTCGGTCACGTCCAGCCGCAGGCCCTCGCCGGCGAGCCCCGCCGCGGCGAGCCCCTGCCCGATCTGTTCCGCCCCCTGGTCACTGGTGGCGGTGCCGACCACATAGGCCCCACGCCGGGCGAGTTCGTGCACGATGGCGCGACCGATGCCGCGGCTGGCGCCGGTCACCAGGGCGATGCGTGCCTGCATGCTCACTCCTTTCCTATCGTCGCCAATGCCCCTTCGATCGCGGCCGCGTCACTCAGGGCGAATGCCGGGAGCTCGGGCAGGATGCGCTTGTTGAGCCCGGTGAGGACCTTGCCGGGCCCGCATTCGACCACCGCCTGCGCCCCGAAGGCCTGCATGCGCTGCAGGGTCTCCACCCACCGCACCGGGCTGTAGAGTTGGCGTGTGAGGACCGCGCGTATCGCCTCCGGCGTTTCGTGCGCGGTCACATCCACGTTGTGCAGCACTGCCACGCGCGGGGCCCTGAGCTCCACACCGGCCAGGGCCTCGGCCAGCGCCTCGGCCGCCGGACGCATGAGGCTGCAGTGCGAGGGCACCGACACCGGCAGGGCCAGCGCGCGCTTGGCACCGCGGGCGCGGGCGAGTTCCATGGCCCGTGCCACCGCCTGCGCCTCGCCGGCGATCACCACCTGACCGGGGGCGTTGAAGTTGACCGCCTCCACCACCCCATCCTCGCCAGCCTGTAGGCAGACCTCACGCACTGCCGCGTCCTCCAGGCCGAGGATGGCGGCCATCGCCCCGCTGCCTTCGGGCACGGCCGACTGCATGGCATGGGCGCGCAGCCGCACCAGCCGCAGGGCATCGGCGAAATCCATGGCCCCGGCGCAGGTGAGCGCGGTGTACTCGCCCAGGCTGTGTCCGGCCATCCATTGCGGCTCGGGCCCACCCTGCTGCCGCCAGAGGCGGTAGCAGGCCACCCCGGCCGCCAGCATCGCCGGCTGGGTGTGCACGGTACGGTTGAGTTCATCGGCCGGCCCTTCGCTGACCAGCCGCCACAGGTCGTAGCCCAGCACATCGGCGGCCTCGGCAAAGGTTTCGCGCAGCACGGGCGCTGCACCGTAGCCGGCCATCATGCCGACCGCCTGCGAGCCCTGACCTGGAAATACGAAAGCTATATTCATCAGATAGATGGGTTATTTTATTAATGAGTTGTGTGAAGTTCAATAACGCAACAATACCGAACCCCAAGTGAAACCGCCGCCGAAGGCTTCCATCAGCACCAGCTCGCCGCGCTGGATGCGGCCGTCGCGCACGGCGGTGTCGAAGGCGAGCGGGATCGAGGCGGCCGAGGTGTTGCCATGACGGTCTATGGTCACCACCACGCGGTCCATGCCCAGCCCTAGCTTCTTGGCCGTGGCCTGAATGATGCGGATGTTGGCCTGGTGCGGCACCAGCCAGTCGATGTCCTCCTTGGCCAGGCCGTTGGCCGCCAGGGTCTCGTCGACGATCGCATCGAGGGTGTTGACCGCCATCTTGAACACGGCGTTGCCGGACATGCGCATATAGCAGGCGCCCTCCTTGCGCAGGGACACCCCGCCATCGACGTAGAGCAGGTCCTGATAGCGGCCATCGGCGTGCAGATGGGTGGCCATGATGCCGGGTGCATCGGCCGCCCCCAGGACCATGGCCCCAGCCCCGTCGCCCCACAGGATGCAGTTGCTGCGATCGGTCCAGTCGGTGATGCGCGACAGGGTCTCTGCCCCCACCACCAGCACCGTGCGTGCCTGGCCCGTGCGGATGAAGCTGTCGGCCACCCCCAGGGCATAGACGAAGCCGCTGCACACCGCCTGCACGTCGAAGGCGGGGCAGCCGTTGGCCACCCCGAGCTTGGCCTGCAGGATGCAGGCGGTGCTGGGGAAGACGCGGTCGGGGGTGGTGGTGGCGACGATGATCAGATCGAGCTCGGCCGCCTCGATGCCGGCCGACTCCAGGGCCCGCTCCGCGGCCTTGAGCGCAAGGTCGCTGGTCAGTTCGCCCTCGGCCACGTGGTGGCGCTGGCGGATGCCGGTGCGCTCGACGATCCAGGCGTCGGTGGTATCGACGATCTTTTCCAGGTCGGCGTTGGTGGTGATGCGTGCGGGCAGGTGGCCGCCGGTGCCGAGGACGCGGGCGTGCGGCATCAGCCCCCCCCTCCGGCAATGAGGCGTACCGGCTGGGCGACGATGGTCTGGTAGGCCCCCACCTGTTCGGCGATGCGGCGCAAAAGACCCCCGCGCACCTCTTCCACCGCGCGCAGCAGGGCCTGCAGGAAGGCGAATTCGTCCGCCGCGCCGTGGCTCTTGATGATCACGCCGTTCAGGCCCAGCAGGCTCGCCCCATTGTAGCGGCGCGGGTCCAGCTTGCGCTTGAAGGCGCGGATCACCGGCAGGGCGATCAGCCCGGCGGCACGGGTGAACAGGTTACGCTTGAATTCGCGCCGCAGCTCCTCGGCGATCAGGCGCGCCACGCCCTCGGAGGCCTTTAGGGCCACGTTGCCCACGAAACCATCGCACACCACCACGTCCACCGTACCGTTGTAGATGTCGTCACCCTCCACGTTGCCCTGAAAGTTGAGCCCGCTGTCCTTGAGCAGTTCGGCCGCGCGCTTGACCACCTCGTTGCCCTTGATGTCCTCCTCGCCGATGTTGAGCAGCCCCACACGCGGGCGCTCCTTGTGTTCCACCGCGGTGACCAGGGCCGCCCCCATGATGCCGAACTGCAGCAGGTGTTCGGCCGTGCAGTCCACGTTCGCCCCCAGGTCGAGTACGTAGGTGCGACCGGTGCAGGACGGCAGGGTGGTGGCGATGGCCGGCCGGTCGATACCGGGCAGGGTCTTCAGCACGAAGCGCGACACCGCCATCAGCGCCCCGGTGTTGCCGGCCGACACGCCGGCGTCGGCCTCGCCCCGCTTGACCAGCTCCGCCATCACGCGCATGGAGGAGTCCTTCTTGAAGCGCAGGGCGTGCGCCGGCGGATCGTCCATCTTGACCACCTCGCTGGCATGTTGGATGCGCAGCCGCGTGCCGGTGGCCGCCCGGCGCTGCCTGAGTTCGGCCTGGATGACCTCCTGCAGCCCGACCAGCACCACGTTGGTGGCCTCGGTGCGGTGGACGAGCTCGAGGGCGGCGGGTACGGTCACCCGCGGACCGTGGTCGCCGCCCATGGCGTCAATGGCGATAGTGACCTCGCGCATGGACATCGTGCCGGCCGTTGGGGGTGGGTCTGCGGCCATGGCATGGCGTCGGGGCCGCATGCCCCGCGGCCATCAGCAGCCGCGACTCGGTTCGGGCGGCTCAGGCTTCCTCGCCCTTGGGCGTGATCACCTTGCGGCCGCGATAGTAGCCGCTCGGGCTGATGTGATGGCGCAGGTGCAGCTCCCCCGTAGTCGGCTCCACCGCGGTGGGCGGCGCGCTCAGCGCATCGTGGGATCGGTGCATACCCCGCTTGGAGGGGGACTTCTTGTTTTGCTGGACAGCCATGGTGTTCTCCGCTTTATCTCCGGGTCAGGACGGGACCCCACACAGCATGCAGGTCCCATGAGGATGCCGCACCACCGGCGGCAGGCTCAGCAACACCTCATCCTCGATCAGCTCGTGCACGCTCAGACGCGGCTCGGCCACCAGGGCGTCGAGCAGCGGGTCGTCGCACTCCCACTGCCGCAGCTGCGCCTCGTCACGAGCGACGGGCAGCGTGCTGCGCACCTGCACGGACCACACGTACGGCCCCAGGCAGCGCTGGCAGATCAACGTAAGCTCGCCATCGACCCGCACATGCAGCACCGGACGCCCATCCATGCGCCCGCCCTCGATCGACCAGCGCAGCGCGCCCGAGCGGCTGAGCAGCAGGTCGTGCAGCCGGGTGAGCGATTCCAGGGCATACTCCCCGGCTGCGTTTTGGGCCGATTCGGCGAAACGCAGCGGGTCGATCTCCAGGGCCGCACCCTGGTGCCCGGCATGCTCCACACACTGGGCGGGCGCTGGTATGGATGATGAGATGAATGCAGGCATAAGACGTAAATGATATATTTGCACGGTTTTGCTGTCAAAGTTGGGCGTCCTGGCTACAGTGTCACACGTTCGGCATCCGTTCGGCGTCTACTGCAGCCCGTCGTTCGGCCTGCGGCAGCTGCCGTGCCGACTGACCGTCGGTCGCGGCCCCACCCGTTCGGCTGCGGTCTGCACAACCTAAAGAGATGATCAAAAAGATCCTCATCGCTAACCGGGGTGAGATCGCGGTGCGCATCGTGCGCGCTTGCCGCGAGCTGGGCATCAAGTCGGTGGCCATCTACACCGATGCCGACCGCCACGCCCTACACGTGAAAAAGGCGGACGAGGCCTACAACATCGGCTCGGACCCCGTGCTGGGCTATCTCAACGCCCACACCATCGTCAACCTGGCGGTGGCGAGCGGCTGCGACGCCCTGCACCCGGGCTACGGCTTCCTGTCGGAAAACCCGGTGCTGGCCGAGGTCTGCGCCCGCCGCGGCATCAGGTTCATCGGCCCGGGACCGCACAGCATCCGGCAGATGGGCGACAAGGTACAGGCACGCCAGGCCATGATCCGCGCCGGCATCCCCGTGGTGCCGGGATCGGACCACAACCTGGAGAACGTCGAAGAGGCGCGTGCACTGGCCGCCCGCATCGGCTACCCGGTCATGCTTAAGGCCACCAACGGCGGCGGCGGACGCGGCATCCGCCGCTGCGACAACGAGGCCGAGCTGGCCAGGAACTACGAGCGCGTGGTGTCCGAGGCCAGCAAGGCCTTCGGCAAACCCGAGGTGTTCCTGGAGAAGTGCGTGGTCAACCCGCGCCACATCGAGGTGCAGGTCCTATGCGACGCGCATGGCCACTGCATCCACCTGTTCGAGCGCGACTGCTCCATCCAGCGGCGCAACCAGAAATTGATCGAGATCGCCCCCTCGCCGCAGCTGACCCAGGCGCAGCGCGAATACATCGGCAAGTTGGCGGTGCGCGCCGCGCGCGCGGTGGGCTACGTCAACGCCGGCACGGTGGAATTCCTGCTCGATGAGGACAATCAGTTCTACTTCATGGAGATGAACACGCGGCTGCAGGTGGAGCACTGCGTGACCGAGAGCATCACCGGCATCGACATCGTACAGGAGCAGATCCGCATCGCCGACGGGCTGCCGCTGCAGTACCGACAGGAGGACATCCAGCACCGCGGCTATGCCATGGAATTCCGTATCAACGCCGAGGACCCGAAGAACAGCTTCCTACCCAGCTTCGGCCGCATCACCCGCTATTACGCCCCCGGCGGGCCCGGGGTGCGGGTCGATGGGGCGATCTATTCGGGTTACGTCATCCCGCCCTACTACGACTCCATGATCGCCAAGCTGATCGTCTGGAGCCTCACCTGGGAGGGGCTGATCCAGCGCAGCCTGCGCACCCTGGACGACATGGTCGTGTACGGGGTGAAAACCACCATCCCCTACTATCGCGAGATCCTCAACAACCCCGAATTCCGCAGCGGCCGCTTCACCACTGGCTTCGTCGATGCCCATCCCGAACTGCTCGACTACGCCGTGCGCCGTCCGCCCGAACACACTGTGGCCGCCATCTCCGCGGCCATCGCCGCCCATCTTGGCATCTGACAGCGAAGCACGACCATGGCCAGAGTCCACGTCACCGATCTCGTCCTGCGCGACGGCCACCAGTCGCTCATCGCCACGCGCATGCGCACCGAGGACATGTTGCCGATCTGTCCCAAGCTCGATCAGGTCGGCTATTGGTCGCTGGAGGCCTGGGGCGGGGCCACCTTCGACGCCTGCGTGCGCTTCCTCAAGGAAGACCCCTGGGAGCGGCTGCGCAAGCTGCGTCGGGCCCTGCCCAACACGCGCATCAACATGCTGCTGCGCGGCCAGAACCTGCTCGGCTACCGGCATTACGCCGACGACGTGGTGCGCGCCTTCGTGCGCAAGGCGGCCGACAACGGGGTAGATGTGTTCCGCGTGTTCGACGCCATGAACGACACGCGCAACCTGCGCGTGGCGCTCGAGGCGGTGAAGCAGGCCGGCAAGCACGCCCAGGGCACGGTCTGCTACACCGTGAGCCCCGTGCACGACGTGGCCTATTTCGTCGAGCTGGCGAAAGAACTGGCCGACATGGGCGTGGATTCCATCGCCATCAAGGACATGGCGGGCCTGCTCACCCCTTACGTCGCCTACGAGCTGGTCAAAGAGATCAAGGCCGCCATAGGGCTACCGGTGAACATGCACAGCCACGACACCGCGGGCCTGTCGGCCATGGTGCACCTGAAGGCGGTGGAGGCCGGCGTGGACATCATCGACTGCTGCATCTCCGCCTTCGCCAACGGTGCCAGCCACGCCGCCACCGAGAGCCTGGTCGCCGCTCTGCAGGGCACGCCCTACGACACGGGCCTCAACCTGGGGCTGCTGCAGGAGATCGCCGCCTATTTCCGCGAGGTGCGCAAGAAATACTGGCAGTTCGAGGCCGACTTCACCGGCACCGACACCCGCATACTCACCGCCCAGGTGCCCGGCGGCATGCTGTCCAACCTCGCCAACCAGCTCAAGGAGCAAAACGCCCTGCACCGCATGGACGAGGTGCTGGCCGAGATCCCGCGCGTGCGCGAGGACCTCGGTTACCCGCCGCTGGTCACCCCCACCTCGCAGATCGTCGGCACCCAGGCGGTACTCAACGTGCTCACCGGCGGCCGCTACAAGAGTGTGACCAATGAGGTGAAAAACTATCTCCTCGGCCGCTACGGCCGCGCCCCCGGCAAGATCAACGAGGAGGTGCGCAAGCTGGCCGTGGGCGACCTCGACGTCATCACCTGCCGGCCGGCGGACCTCATCCCCGAGGAGCTCGACCGCCTGCGCGGCGAAGTGGAGGGGCTGGCCAAGTCCGACGAGGACGTGCTCACCTATGCCATGTTCCCTGAACTGGGCCGCACCTTCCTGCAGGAACGCGCCGCCGGCACGCTCACCCCCGAGCCCCTGCTGCCGCCGGAGGCTAAATGCGCCGCCGAACAGCCTCCGCAATATGCCCCCAACGAGTTTCGCATCACCCTGCACGGCGAGACCTACCACGTCAAGGTCAGCGGCACCGGCCGGCGTGACGAGGAAAAGCGCCCCTTCTACGTGCTGGTCGATGGCGTGGCCGAAGAGGTGCTGATCGAGACCCTTAGCGAGATCGAGGTCACGCCTGGCGCCCCCGCCGCGCGCAAGCCCGGTACCCGCGCCGAGAAACAGACCCCCACGCGCCAGCGGCCCAGGCCCTCGCATCCCGGCCACGTCACCACCGCCATGCCCGGCACTATCGTGCAGGTGCTGGTGCAGCCGGGGCAGAAGGTCAAGGCTGGCGACGGCGTGCTGGTCATCGAGGCGATGAAGATGGAAAACGAGATCCAGGCCCCCGTGGCCGGCACGGTGGTGGCCGTGCATGTGGCCAAGGGCGAGGCGGTCACCCCGGATCAGGTGCTGGTGGAGATCCAACCCGAGTAGGAGCGATAAAAGCCGCAACCAGGTAGGAGCGACGTCAGTCGCGACCAGGTAGGAGCGACGAAAG
>JANWZL010000011.1 GCA_025054655.1 Thiobacillaceae bacterium
CCGATCCCATGTGGTCCGCTGCGGAAATGCGTCACTCTCTCATCGCCCCGAGCGGGGTCAACCGCAGGGGCTGGCGGGTGTGGACTGGTCCGGGCAAAGCTCAATGCCCCAGCGCCTTCGCCCCCATGTCCCACACAGGCAGGAAGATGCCCAGGGCCAGGATCAGCACCATGATCCCCAGCGCGGTGATGAGGATGGGCTCGATCTGCTGCGACAGGGTGGCGATCTCGTGATCCACCTCCTGGCCGTACATGTCGGCGATCTCGTCGAGCAAGCGGTCGAGCTCGCCGGTCTCCTCGCCCACGGCGATCATCTGCAACACCATGGGGGTGAACACCCCCGTGAGGGTGGCGGTGCGCAGCAGGCTCTCGCCGTGTGCCACCCCGGTGCGCATGTTGTCGATCTTTTCGGCCAGATAGCGGTTGTCGGTGACCGCGCCCACGGCCGAGAGGGCCTGCAGGATGGGTACGCCGGAGCGGGCCGCGAGCGCCAGTGAGCGGGCGAAATGGCCCAGCGCCGCCTTGTGCAGGATCTTGCCGGCGATGGGTAGCTTCAGCTTGTACCGGTCCCACAGGTAGCGGCCTTGCCGGGTCTTGAGCCACAAACTCCAGCCGAGGATGAGTGCGCCGCTGCCGACCAGCATCCAGTGGAAGTGGGCCTTGGTGAAATTGGACATGGTGAGCAGCCACCGCGTCATCCAGGGCAGTTCTGCTTGCATGCCGGTGTAGACCTTGCTGAAGGCGGGGATGACGAGCAGGTTGATCACCACCACCGCGGCGATCATGGCCAGGATCACGAAGCCGGGATAGCGCAGGGCCTGTTTGATGCGGTTGCGCATCTGCCGCACCGCTTGCAAGTGCTGGGCCAGGCGATCAAGTGTCTCGTCCAGCCGTCCGGTCATCTCACCCATGCGCACCATGGCGAGATAGAAGGGGTCGAACACGCGCGGGTGCTGGGCCATGCAGGTGGACAGTTCGCGCCCCTGCGCCAGTCCGTCCTGCAGCTGGGAGAGTATGCGCACCAGCCTGGGGTTGGTGCTGGAGGCGCGCAGGCTGGACAGCGCCCGCAGGATGGGCACGCCGGCCTTGAGTAGGGTGTGCAGCTGGCGCGAGAAGACTTGCAGCTGGGTGAGATCGATCGAGC
Source organism: Thiobacillaceae bacterium (assembly GCA_025054655.1). Lineage (GTDB taxonomy): Bacteria > Pseudomonadota > Gammaproteobacteria > Burkholderiales > Thiobacillaceae > JANWZL01. The sequence goes on from JANWZL010000011.1 coordinate 1,144, forward strand.
GCTCGCGCCAGTCGAGCAGCGCCGCCAGGCTCAATTCGGGCTGCTCGCGCAGTGCGACGATGTCGATGGGGGTGAGTTCGCTCGCCAGCAGGTGGGCCGCCACCTCGACCGCGCTGGCGCCGTCCAGGCGCCCTTGCACCGGTTCGCCCTGCGCATTGCGGGCGCGGTATTGAAAGACCGCCATCGCCCAGCCTCAGCCGTGTCAGACCTCGTAAGCCACGCGCATGGCCTCGTCCAGTGTGGTCTGCCCAGCGGCCGCCAGTGCGAGCGCGCGATGGCCCAGGGTGCGGCCGGCCAGGGTCTCGTGCGCCAGGCGCAGGAAGGCCTGCGGGTCGTCGTGGTTGGCGGCGTACATCAGCTCCGGTGTCATCTCCAGCAGCTCGTGCACCGGCAGCCGGCCCAGATAACCCGTGTTGTGGCAGTGCGGACAACCTGAACCCACCCGCCAATGCCCATCGCCCGAGTGGCCCATGGCGGCGAGCCACTGTCGCTCGGCCGCTGTGGGTTGATGCGACCGGCTGCACTGCGGGCAGATGCGGCGCAGCAGGCGCTGGGCCAGCACCGCCAGCAGCGAGGTGGCCACCATGAAGCGCGGAGCACCCATGTCGATCAGGCGCACGGGGGTGCTGGCGGCATCGTTGGTGTGCAAGGTAGAGAAGACCAGATGTCCGGTCATGGCCGCTCGCAGCCCGATCTGGGCGGTTTCGGCGTCGCGCATCTCACCTACCAGGACGATGTCCGGGTCCTGTCGCAGGATGGAGCGCAGCGCGCGAGCGAAGGTCAGTTCGATCTTGTCGTTGATCTGCACCTGCATCACCCCAGGCAGTCGGTATTCGACCGGGTCCTCCACGGTGATGATCTTGCGCTCCACGCTGTTGAGGGCCGCGAGCGAGGCATAAAGGGTAGTGGTCTTGCCGCTGCCGGTGGGCCCGGTGACCAGGATCAGCCCATGCGGGCGGTCGAGCAGGCGACGATAGGCGGTGTACACATCCGCCGGCATGTTGAGCCGCTCCAGCTCCAGCAGGGCCGGGTCGTAGTTGAGCAACCGCATCACCAGCGATTCGCCATACTGCGTAGGTAGTATGGACAGTCGCACGTCCAACGGCCGGCCGCGCACCTGGAGCTGGAAACGGCCGTCCTGCGGCAGCCGCTTCTCGGAGATGTCGAGCCCGGAGACGATCTTCAGCCGCATGGCGATGGCCTGGGCGACGGTCAGCTCGGCCTCGGCCTGTGGGTGTAGCACACCGTCGATGCGAAAGCGGATGACGAGCTTCTTTTCCTGCGGTTCGATGTGGATGTCGGAGGCCCGCGCGGCCACCGCGTCGTCGAACAAGGTCTGTATCAGCCGAACCACCGGTGCGTCGGGCGATCCGGCCTCGACATCCATCAGTTTGAGCAGGACGTCCTGATCCGACTTGAAGGATTGGTCGATGGCGCGGGCGTAGCTATGGATCTCCTCCGTGGCGCGGTAGTGGCGGTCGAAGGCAGCTAGCAGGTCGCTCTCGGTGACCAAGGCGATTTGCAGCTCGCGCTGGGTCAGCCGGCTCGCCTCATCGAAGGCGTACAGGTCATCGGGGTCGGCCATGCCGATGAGCAGCCGTTGGTCGGGCAGCTCTCTAAGCGGGATGACGCGCAGCCGGCGCGCATGCTGTTCGGGCAGCAGGCGCAGCACCGAGGGCTCGATCTGTTCGCGCTTCAGATCGATGTAAGGCAGCCCGAGCTGATCGGCAAGCGCCCGCGCGATGGCCTCCTCGCTTACCAGCATGGCGTCGATGAGGATGCGGCCCAGCCGGCGGCCGGTCCTTTTCTGCTCCGCCAACGCGCTCTCCAGCACGGCGGGGGAGATCAGCCCGGCCTTCACCAGCAAGTCGCCCAGTCGGATGCGTTGCGGTCTGGCCATGTGTCTTGCTCCGAGTCGCCCGCCTTATATCGGCGTGGACCCGGCGTACTTGAATGCGCCGAGGCCGGGCTTCCCACGGCAGGCCGAAATCTGGGAAGATGTCTGTCCGCCCATGCATAGCTGACGAGGCACACCATGCACCGACACCCTAGCGACGAGGAGATCGCGCTGCTGCGCAAGGAGATCGAACTGCTCATCGCCGAGCGACAGCTCCTGCTCAAGGTGGCGGGGGCGGCCGCCGTGCTGGTGGCCAACCTGGACTCGGACAGCCTGCCGCGGGAACAGGACACCATAGACGCGGCCGAGGTGCTGGCCGAGAGCCTGAACGACTTACCCGAGGAGACCCTCAAGGATGCCCTGGATGCGGTGCAGGCCGTGCCCGACCCGCGCGCGCAGGCCGAGGCCGAGGCGCAGGCCCACGCACGCAATGGGCTGGACGAGGAGGACCGGCTAGTGCCCTAGGCGTCGGGGGCGCTCGGCGACGTGGGTGCCGCGTCGTCTAGCTGACTGAGCATCTGGTCATACAGCTGCCAGGTCAGCCGCGCCTCGGCCTCGCTCACGCGCAGCCAGGCCTGCCCTAGCTGCACCGTCACGTAGTCGCCCACCGCCGGCAGGTCGTGCTGCAGCAGCAACAGGGAGACCTCGCGCTCGACCCCGAAGGCCTCGCAGCGGGCCTTCAGGCCGTCGATGGCGGTGATGCGCATGGGGATGGCCAGACACATGGAGTTGGGTAGGCGATGCCTCTGCTTGCACTATAGCTGTTGCCGCGGGTCTCGATGCACGGCGCGCCCCAGTGCCGTGGCGACGTGCGCTGTGCGCGGTAACCGCGTATGCGGCTGTCGCATTTGCGCGTAAACTTCACCCCCCCACCCAGTCCGGCCTGACATGATACCCCATCTGACCACCGCACTGACCGGCCCCTTGCTCGATTTGGAGCGGCATGTGATCGACGCCCAGGCCGCCATCGAGCACTGGTTGCGTCAGCAGTGGCAGGAACACGCCGCGCCGTTTTATTCCTCGGTCGATCTGCGCAATGCAGGCTACAAACTGGCGCCGGTGGACACCAATCTGTTCCCGGGCGGTTTCAACAACCTGAACCCCGCCTTTTTGCCGCTGGCGGTACAGGCGGCCCAGGTGGCGGTGGAGAAGCTGTGCGCCAATGCGCAGCGTCTGCTCATCATCCCCGAGAACCATACGCGCAACCTCTACTACTTGCAGAACGTCGCCGCCCTGGCCGACATCCTGCGCAAGACCGGGCTCAACGTGCGCATCGGCAGCCTTCTTGATCTCACTGAGCCGCTGCTGATCGACCTGCCCGACGGCCAGGTCCTCAAATTGGAGCCCGTTCTGCGCGAGCAGGGGCGGCTTAGGCTGCGCGAGGCCGGCGATGCCCGTTTCGACCCCTGTGCCGTGTTGCTCAACAACGACCTCTCGGCGGGGGTGCCGGAGCTGCTCAAAGACCTCGACCCGGACCAGACCCTGATCCCTCCCTTACACGCCGGCTGGGCCACCCGGCGTAAGTCCAATCATTTCCGCGTTTATGCCGAACTCGCCGTGGCCTTTGCCCGGCTGGTCGGCATCGACCCCTGGCTGATCGACCCCTTCTTCGCGGTGTGCGCGGACGTGGATTTCATGGCCCGGCGCGGCGAGGACTGCCTGGCCGAGCAGGTGAGCGCACTGCTCGCCCGCATCCGCACGAAGTATGCCGAATATGGCATCGACCGTCCGCCGTTCGTCATCGTCAAGGCCGATGCCGGCACCTACGGCATGGGGGTGATGACCGTGAAGGACCCCGGCGAGGTGCGCGAGCTGTCACGCCGCGCGCGCAACAAGATGGCGGTGGTGAAGGAAGGGCTCAAGGTGCACCAGGTCTTGGTCCAGGAAGGGGTGTATACCTTCGAGTCCATCCACGGTGCGGTGGCCGAGCCGGTGGTGTACATGATCGACCATTACGTCATCGGCGGCTTCTACCGCGTGCACACCGCCCGCGGCGACGACGAGAACCTCAACGCTCCGGGCATGCACTTCGTGCCGCTCGCCTTCGAGGCGGTGGGCAACTACGCCGACGCCAGCGAGCGCCCCGACGCCCCCGTCAACCGCTTCTACACCTATGGGGTGCTGGCTCGGCTGGCGGCCCTGGCCGCCGCCATCGAGCTGGAGCAGACCGACCCCACCCTGCCGGCGGGGGACGCGTGAGACTGCTGGTGGTGGCCGATCCCCTGGCCAGCTTTAAGCTGTACAAGGATTCCACCTATGCCATCATGCGCGAGGCGCAGGCCCGGGGCCACGCCCTCTGGGCCTGTGAACCCAAGGACCTGCGCTGGCGGGCCGGCCGCGTTGAGGCGCATGCCTGCGCGCTGGAGCTGCTGCCGCTGACCGTCGAGCAGGAGCACACCCCCGGCATCCCGTGGTGGCGGGTGCTCGCCTGTGAGTCGTTGGACCTGACCGGCTTCGGGGCCGTGCTCATGCGCAAGGACCCGCCCTTCGACCAGGATTATCTCTACGCCACCTATCTGCTGGAGCTGGCAGAGCGCACGGGCGCGCGCGTGTACAACCGGCCGCGTGCGTTGCGCGACTGGAACGAGAAATTGGCCATCGGCCGTTTCCCCCAGTTCACCGTGCCCACCCTGGTCAGCGCCCGTGCCGACGACATCCGCGCCTTCCTCGCCGAGCAGGGCGACATCGTGCTCAAGCCGCTCAATGCCATGGGGGGCACCGAGGTGTTCCGCTTGCGGCCGGGGGAGGCCAACATCGGCGTGACCATCGAAGTGCTCACCCGCCACGGCCGCACACCGGTCATGGCGCAACGCTTCATCCCCGAGATCGCGCAAGGGGACAAACGGGTGCTCATGATCGACGGAGAGCCGGTGCCCTACATGCTCGCGCGCATCCCCGCGCCGGGCGAGACGCGCGGCAACCTCGCCGCCGGCGGCCGCGGCGAGGCGCGCGCCCTGGGCGCGCGCGAGCGTGAGATCGCCCTCGCCTTAGGCCCCGTGCTCAAGGCTGAGGGCATCTTCCTTGCCGGCCTGGACGTGATCGGCGATTGGCTCACCGAGGTCAACGTCACCAGCCCCACCTGTTTTCGCGAGATCACCGCCCAGACCGGCTGCAACGTGGCGGCGCTGTTCATGGATGCGCTCGAGCGCTGCATCGAGCGAGGATGAGGAGGTCAATCATGCGTGCGATCGTATTCCTACTTTCGGTTTGTCTCATGGCCGGCTGCGGAGCGGAGGTGGGCACTGCCGCCGCCACCGCCGCCCAGGTCAAGGCGCAGGAGGCGCGTGCGGCCGAACGGCTCGAACAGGAGGTGGCCGAACGCTATCGACAGCAGATGGAAGCGGCTGCGGCCGAACGCGCGCGCCAGCTCGATACGCTGGAACAGGCCGGCCGTTAAACCAGCGTACCCTTTACGCGCTACGCATCCCGCTCAAGCGCACGAACAGGATGGCAACGAAAGGCAAAAGCAGCGCGAGCGTGATCTGTACCGCGAGTAGCTCGGGCAGGGCGCCGTAGTCGGCCGGTTTGACCACGGCATGGGTGACGGGATCGAGCACCTGGCGCTCGACCACCCAGTGCTCGTTCAGATACTTGGTGCCCAGTTGC
>JANWZL010000039.1 GCA_025054655.1 Thiobacillaceae bacterium
GACATGAGGCTACGACGAGGATGAAACGCATCACCAAAGCCGTCTTTCCTGCCGCCGGCATGGGTACCCGCTTCCTGCCCGCCACCAAGGCGAGCCCGAAGGAAATGCTGCCCATCGTCGACAAGCCGCTCATCCAGTATGCCGCCGAGGAGGCCATCGCCGCCGGCATCACCGACCTCATCTTCATCATCGGCCGCACCAAGCGGGCCATTGCCGACCACTTCGACAAGGCCTACGAGCTGGAGATGGAGCTGGAGATGAAGGGCAAGACCAAGGCCCTGGCCGAGCTGCGGCGGATGTTGCCGCAAGGGGTGAACTGCATCTACATCCGTCAACCCGAGGCGCTGGGTCTGGGCCATGCCGTGTTGTGCGCGCAGCCGGCGGTGAACGACGAACCCTTCGCCGTGATCCTGGCCGACGACCTGATCGACGCTAACCCAGGCGTCACCAAACAGATGTGCGACCTGTACGACTACTACCAGTGCTCGGTGGTGGGCGTGCAGCCGGTGGCGCCGGAGGAGACGGGCGCCTATGGCATCGTCGCCGGCGAGCCCATGTCCGAGCGGCTGCTGCGCATGAACCACATCGTGGAGAAGCCCAAGCCCGAGGCGGCCCCCTCTACCCTGGGCGTGGTCGGCCGCTACGTCCTCACCCCGCGCATCTTCCATCACCTGCAACGCGTCGAGCGCGGGTCCGGCGGCGAGATCCAGCTCACCGACGCCATTGCGGCCTTGCTCAAGGAACAGCAGGTGCTGGCCTATCGCTTCGAGGGCACGCGCTACGACTGCGGTTCCAAGCTGGGCTATCTCAAGGCGACGGTCGAATACGCCTTCAAACATCCCGAGCTGGCGGAGGACTTCAGCCGCTATCTGCGCGAACGCCTGTGCGGTTGACTCGTCGGCGCCCACAGCGGGCGCCGACCGGTCGTGGCCTGTCCCCGGAGCGGGCGTGCGCCTGCCGCAGGCTCAGGCCGGTGGTCTCGGCAGGCGCGGCTGCCTCGGTCCGCTGCGCCTACGTCGGCGTGTCTGGGCCGCTGCGGCGGCTGCGGCGTGCACAATGCCTTCTTCCCCGGCCACGCCGAAGAGCTGTTGCTTCAGCCGGAACAGCTGATCGCGCAGGCGCGCCGCGCGTTCGAACTCCAGGGCGCGCGCCGCCTCCAGCATCTCCTTCTCCACCCGCTTGACCTCGCGCGTGAGGTCCTTTTCGCTCATCACCGCATAGCCTGCGCGCGCCTCCTCGACGCGATGCGTCGCCGCTTCGGCCGCGTGCACGCCCTCGATGATGTCCTTGACGGGTTTGCTCACCCCCCTGGGGGTGATGCCCTGTGCGGCGTTGTAGGCCATCTGCTTGCGCCGGCGCCGCTCGGTCTCGTCGATCGCCCGGCGCATGGACTCGGTCATGGTGTCGGCATAGAGGATGGCGGTGCCGTGGATATGGCGAGCTGCCCGGCCTATGGTCTGGATGAGCGAGCGCTCCGAACGCAGAAAGCCCTCCTTGTCGGCATCCAGGATGGCGATCAGCGACACCTCGGGGATGTCCAGTCCTTCGCGCAGCAGGTTGATGCCCACCAGCACGTCGAACACCCCCAGCCGCAGGTCGCGGATGATCTCCACCCGCTCCACGGTGTCGATGTCGGAGTGCAGATAGCGCACCTTGATGCCGTGGTCGGCGAGATACTCGGTGAGGTCCTCGGCCATGCGCTTGGTCAGCGTGGTGACCATCACTCGCTCGTTGCGCGCCACTCGCAGGCGGATCTCGCTCATCAGGTCGTCCACCTGATTGGCCACCGGGCGGACGATCACCTCGGGGTCAACAAGCCCGGTGGGCCGTACCACCTGCTCGACCACCTGCTGGGCGTGACGCTGCTCGTAGGGGCCCGGGGTGGCGGAGACGAAGATGGTCTGCGGCATCATGCGCTCGAATTCGTCGAATCTGAGCGGCCGGTTGTCGAGCGCGGAAGGCAGCCGAAAGCCGTAATCCACCAGGTTCTCCTTGCGCGCGCGGTCGCCGCGGTACATGCCGCCGATCTGCGGCACGGTCACGTGCGACTCGTCGATGAACATCACGCTGTCCGGCGGCAGGTAGTCGATCAGGGTGGGGGGCGGCTCGCCGGGCCGCCGCCCGGACAGGTGGCGCGAGTAGTTTTCGATCCCCTTGCAGAAGCCCAGCTCGGAGAGCATCTCCAGATCGAAGCGGGTGCGTTGCTCCAGGCGCTGCGCCTCCACCAGCTTGCCCTGGGCGTAGAACCACGCGAGCCGCTCGGCCAACTCTTGGCGGATGGCATCGATCGCCCGCAGCAGGGTCTCGCGCGGGGTGACGTAATGGCTGGACGGATAGACGGTGAAGCGCGGCACCTTGTACAACACCTGTCCGGTCAGGGGGTCGAACACGGTGATCGATTCGATCTCGTCGTCGAACAGCTCGATGCGCACGGCGGTCTCGGCGTGCTCGGCCGGGAAGACGTCGATCACGTCGCCGCGCACGCGGAAGGTGCCGCGGCGGAACTCCAGCTCGTTCCTCTGGTACTGCATCTCCGCCAGTCGGCGGATGATGGCCTGCTGGCTCATGCGTGCGCCCGCCTGCAGGTGCAGGATCATGCCATGGTACTCGGCCGGGTCGCCGATGCCGTAGATGGCCGAGACGGTGGCCACGATCACCACGTCGCGCCGCTCCAAGATGGCCTTGGTGGCGCTCAAACGCATCTGCTCGATGTGCTCGTTGATGCTGGAGTCCTTCTCGATGTACAGGTCGCGCGCCGGCACATAGGCTTCGGGCTGATAGTAGTCGTAGTAGGAAACGAAGTATTCCACCGCATTGTCGGGGAAGAACTGGCGGAATTCGGCGTAGAGCTGTGCGGCCAGGGTCTTGTTGGGCGCCATGACGAAGGCCGGCCGCCCCAGGCGGGCGATGACCTGGGCCATGGTATAGGTCTTGCCCGAGCCGGTCACCCCCAGCAGGGTTTGAAACCGCAAGCCACGCCGTATGCCTTCCACCAACCGTGCGATGGCCTCGGGCTGGTCGCCGGCGGGCGGGAAGGGCTGGTGCAGGCGGAAGGGGCTGTCGGGGAAGGTGACGATCACGTTAAAATCCCGCGCGTAAAGGAAATGCTGAATAAATCGTTGCGAGCGGGTGGAGGGCAAGGCGCCCGCAGCGCAGGCTGCGAGACATATCAGAGAGATAGGCGAGGCAGCCGAGCAGCGCGCAACGCAGCCATCCAGCCGCGCAGCAGATTTATTCAGCGTTTCTAAACAGGGCATATTACCCTCTCATCCACACCTTTTCGACTGCACAGGCCTGCCTTGGAACTGTCCGTCCGCGTCCGCGCCATCAAGCCCTCGCCCACGCTCGCCATCAGCGCCCGCGCCGCGCAGCTGAAGGCGCAGGGGCGTGACATCATCAACCTGGGGGTGGGCGAGCCCGACTTCGATACCCCCGAACACATCAAACAGGCCGCGATCGAGGCGATCCGCCGCGGCTTCACCAAATACACGCCGGTGGGCGGTACCCCCAGCCTCAAGCAGGCAGTGGTGGACAAGTTCCGGCGCGAGAACGGGCTCGACTACCGCCCCGAGCAGGTACTCGTCTCCTGCGGCGGCAAGCAGAGCATCTACAACCTGGTGCAGGCCTGGATCAACCCCGGCGACGAGGTGCTCATCCCCTCACCCTATTGGGTGTCCTATCCGGACATCGTCCTGCTCGCGGGGGGACGGCCGGTGTTCATCGAGGCCGGTATAGAGCAGGGCTTCCGCATCACCCCCGCCCAGCTCGAGGCGGCCATCACTGCGCGCACACGGCTCATCTTTCTCAACAGCCCCTCCAACCCCACGGGGGCGGTGTATGCGCAGGCCGAGCTGGCCGCGTTGGGCGAGGTGCTGCGGCGGCATCCGCAGGTGCTCGTCGCCACCGACGACATGTACGAACACATCCGTCTGACCGATGCCCCTTTCGTCAACATCCTCAACGCCTGCCCCGACCTGTACGAGCGCACCGTCGTGCTCAACGGCGTGTCCAAGGCCTATGCCATGACCGGCTGGCGCATCGGCTACGCCGCCGGGCCGGCCGAACTGATCGCGGCGATGGAGAACGTGCAGTCGCAGTCCACCTCCAACCCCACCTCCATCGCCCAGGTGGCGGCCGAGGCGGCGCTCAATGGCGATCAGTCCTGCATCGACCCCATGGTGGCCGCCTTCCGCGAGCGCCATCGGTTCGTGGTGGATGGACTCAACGCCCTGCCCGGCGTGCGCTGCATGGACAGCGGCGGGGCCTTTTACGCCTTCCCCGACTGGCGGCCGGCCATTGCCCGGCTGCACGCGGCCGGGCGGCTCAAGGCGGAGGACGATCTCGCCCTGGCCGAATACCTGCTGGAGCACGGCGTGGCGGTGGTGCCCGGCTCCGCCTTCGGCGCACCCGGCCATGTGCGGCTGTCTTTCGCCACCTCGCTGGACAACCTGCGCGAGGCCCTCGCCCGCATGCGCACCGCACTCGCCTGAAACGGCGCATCGATCCTGTGCGGCCAAGCGGAGGACGGCGCGACCTGCACCGGTTCCGGGCGTGTGCCGTTTACCTCCGGGTGCAATCCACACCGGATCATCGGCCGGTGCGGTCGATGGGCCTTGCAGTCGATTGACAAACGACCTAAGCTGATGCACAAAACCTTCTGTTTTTTCTAGCATTCATCGAGGGGCACATGGCCGAGACACCGGCACAGAACGCGGCAGCGCCCGCGAAGAAGAAGAACCTGCTCATCATCATTGTCATTGCCGTGGTCGCCCTGCTGGCCATTGGGGGCGGCGCGGTCTTCCTGCTCACGGGCAAACCAGCCGCCGAGCAGCAGGCCGAAGGCGAGGAGGCGGCCGCCGCGGAGGAAGAGGAAGAGGCCAAGCCACCGGTGTATGAGAAGCTGGAGACCTTCACCGTCAATCTCGCCGACCAGGAGAGCTATCTCCAGGTGGAAATCTCGCTCAAGGTGGCCGATGCCAAGGTGCAGGAGAAGATCAAGCAACACATGCCCGAGGTGCGCGACGCCCTGTTACGCCTGCTGTCGAGCAAGACTGCCGAAGAGCTGATGACCGCCGAGGGCAAGCAGGCGCTGGCGGAGGAGGTGCGCAAGGAGGTCAACCGGGTCATCGGCGCCAAGAAGTCCAAAGGGGTGAAAGAGGTGCTGTTCACCTCGTTTATTGTCCAGTGATCGGGGGCCGGGCCGGGGAGCAGGGACATGGCCGAAGACATCCTTTCCCAGGAAGAGGTCGATGCCCTGCTGCGGGGCATGACGGGCGAGACCGAGGAACCTGACGTCGAGGCGGACAGCTCCGGTGTGCGGCCATACGACATCGGCCGCCAGGAGCGCATCGTGCGCGGGCGTATGCCCACGCTGGAGATCATCAACGAGCGCTTCGCGCGCAACTTCCGCATCGGTCTGTTCAACCTCACACGCCGCACCGCTGAGATCTCGGTGGGCTCGGTATCCGTGGTCAAATACAGCGAGTTCGTGCGCAACCTCCCTGTGCCCACCAACCTCAATCTGGTGCACATGCCGCCGCTGCGCGGCACCGCCCTGTTCGTGTTCGACCCCAACCTGGTCTTCCTGGTGGTCGATACCCTGTTCGGCGGGGATGGTCGTTTCCACACGCGGGTGGAGGGACGTGAATTCTCTCTGGCCGAACAGCGCATCATCCGCCGCATGCTCGAGGTGGCGTTCGAGGAATACGGCAAGGCCTGGACGCCGGTGGCGCCGCTGCGGTTCGAATACCTGCGCTCGGAGATGAACCCGCAGTTCGCCAACATCGTCGGCCCTACCGAAATCGTCGTGTCGACCTTGTTCAGTATCGAAATGGGTGCAGGGGGGGGCGAGTTCCACATCTGCATCCCTTACAGCATGATCGAACCGCTGCGCGACGTACTCGCCAGCCCCATGCAGGCCGATCGCGCCGAACAGGACGAACGCTGGCTGCAGCAGATGCGTCAGCAAGTGCAGGATGCCCAGGTCGGGCTGAGCGCCAACCTGGGACACACGACGCTCACCCTGCGCCAGATCCTCGACCTGCGCGTAGGCGACGTCATCGCCCTCGACATCCCCGAGACGGTGATCGCGCAGGTCGATGGCGTGCCCATGTACGAATGCCAATACGGCCAGGTCAGGGGGCATTATGCGCTCAAGATCAAGCGGGTCTTGTCCGCAGACGAGAGAATGGCCTGGGCGGCGGAGACCCTGGGATGAGCAGCGCTGACCCCTGGCGGACGGTGTGCAAGCCGTCCAAGGCGGAACGAGCGAGATGAGCAACGAAGCGGAAAAAAACGACATCACCGCCGAAGACTGGGCGGCCGCGCTGGCCGAGCAGGAGGCCGCCAGCCAGGGCGCCTCCGCCGACGACTGGGCGGCGGCCATGGCCGAGCAGCAGGCGGCGCAGTCGGCGGTGGAGAAACCGGCGGCGGCCAAGGTGTTCCAGGACCTGGCGGCCGAGGCCGCACCCCAGGCACCCGCCAACCTCGATCTGATTTTGGACATCCCGGTCCATCTCACCGTAGAGCTGGGGCGCACCAAGATCACCATCCGCAACCTGTTGCAGCTCGCGCAGGGCTCGGTGGTGGAGCTGGAGGGGATGGCCGGCGAGCCCCTAGACGTGCTGGTCAATGGGACACTGATCGCCCAGGGTGAGGTGGTGGTGGTCAACGACCGGTTCGGCATTCGGCTCACCGACATCATCAGCCCGGCCGAGCGGCTGCGCCGGTTGCACAAATGAGCTGCCTGCCTATTCCCCCCCGCCGCGGCCAGGGTCTGCCCTCCGGCCGGGAAAGCGGGCCACGCCAGGGTGGGGGCGCTGCCGCCGGCGAGCAGGGCGCGGCTCACACAGGGCCGGCGCAGCCGTGTTGGGTCGTCCCGCTGCCCAGCCCGCGTCGGCCGTGTGCGTACGGGTCGCACAGGCCGAAGGCCTATGGTGCCCTGACCGGTCTGCTGTCACCCGCTTGTGCCCAGGCCGCCGCTGAGGGCTTCACGTCCGGACTGCTGTTGCAGGGAGTGTTGGCGCTGCTGATCGTGCTGGCCCTGTTGCTGGCCTTTCTTTGGCTGCTGCGCCGGCTCACGCCCGGGCAGGCCGCGGTGCAGGGCGTGGTGCGGGTGGTCGGCGGCGTCATGCTCGGTGCCCGTGAGCGCCTGGTGGTGGTGGAGGTGGCCGACCAGTGGCTCCTACTCGGGGTGGCCGCGGGCCGTGTCGATCACCTCTACACCATGCCCCGCCCGGCCGACCTGCCGCGGGCGCCATCCCCACCCCAGCCCAGCCCCTTCGCCGCACGACTGGCCGAACTGCTGCCACGCCGGGACCGCGGTTGAACATGCAGCGGCGCACCACCCACGCACTGGCGGCGCGTGTCCCGGTTGCCATCACCCTGGCCCTGGCCGCGGCCCCCGTCCTGGCTGCCCAGGGCCTGCCCGCCTTCACGAGCACCCCGGGGCCCGGAGGCAGCACCACCTACAGCTTCAGCCTCGAGGCCCTGCTGCTCATCACCTCGCTCACCTTCCTGCCGGCGGTGTTGCTCATGATGACCGCCTTCACCCGCATCGTCATCGTGCTTGCCCTGCTACGGCAGGCGTTGGGCACCCTACAGGCGCCGCCCAACCAGGTGATCATCGGGCTCGCCCTGTTCCTCACCTTCTTCGTCATGGCGCCAGTGTTCGAGCGCATCTACGAGGTAGCCTGGCGACCTTATGCCGACGACCAGATCAACTTCGTGCAGGCCGTCGAGCGCGGTGCCGAGCCGCTCAAGGCCTACATGCTCAAGCAGACGCGCGAGACCGATTTGGCCCTGTTCGTGCGCCTGTCCAAATCACCGCCCATCCAGACGCCGCAAGACACCCCCATGCGCGTACTCATCCCGGCCTATATCATCTCGGAGCTCAAGACCGCCTTCCAGGTCGGCTTCATCATCTTCATCCCCTTTCTCGTCATCGACCTGGTGGTGGCCAGCGTGCTCATGTCCATGGGCATGATGATGCTGTCGCCGATGCTGGTGTCCTTGCCGTTCAAACTGTTATTGTTTGTCCTCGCAGACGGCTGGAACCTGCTCATCGCCTCGCTCGTACAGACCTTCGAGACATGACCCCCGACACCGTGGTCGACCTCATCCGCGCCGCCCTCGAGGTGGCGGGGTTGACCGCCGGCCCCCTACTCATCGCCTCCCTGGTGACCGGGCTTGTCGTTTCCATCTTTCAGGCCGCCACCCAGATCAACGAGCTGACGCTCACCTTCATCCCCAAGCTGGTGGTGATGTTCATCGTTCTGGTGCTGATGGGCCCGTGGGCCCTGCGGCTGATGGTGGAGTACATCGTGCGCCTGTACGAGAGCATCCCGCAGCTGATCGGATGATCTCCGTCACCTCGGCGCAGTTGGAGGCGTGGCTCAGCGCCTTTCTCTACCCCTTCTTCCGCATCCTCGCCTGGCTCGCCGCCGATCCCTTGCTAGGCAACCGCGCCGCACCTGCCCAGGTGCGCGTGGCGCTTGCCTTCATGCTCACCGTGGCGCTCGCCCCGGCACTGCCGCCGCCCCCGGCGGTGCCGCTGATCTCCGGCGATGGGTTGCTCATCCTGATACAGCAGCTGCTCATCGGCCTGGCCCTGGGTTTTGCGCTGCGCATCGTCTTCGCCGCCCTTGAGCTGGCGGGCCAGTTCATCGGCCTGCAGATGGGGCTGTCCTTCGCCACCCTGGTCGATCCCATACACGGCGCGCAGACCCCCGTGCTCGCGCAATTCCTCATCATCACCGCGGTGCTGATCCTGTTCGCCTTCGACGGCCATCACATGATCCTCACCGCCCTGGTGGAGAGCTTCCACGCCCTGCCCGTGGCCGTGCTGCCGCTGTCCGGCACAGACCTCGGCGCCCTCGTCGCCTTCGGTGGCACGATCTTTACGCTGGGGCTGAAGATCGCCCTACCGGTGACCGCGGCCCTGCTGGTGACCAACCTCGCCATCGGCATGATGACGCGCGCGGCGCCGCAATTGAATATCTTCGCCGTGGGCTTCCCCCTGACCCTGGCGGCGGGACTGCTCGTGCTCCATTACACCGTCGTCCACCTGCCGCAGGCGCTGGAGCAGCTCTGGGGCGAGGCGGGCCGGGTCGTGGCCGACCTGTTCGCGGCCGGCCGCGCGCCATGATCGCCGAGTTGCCGCCATCGCCCTGGGTGTGCCGCTGGGCCCATCTCATCCCCGCGCGTGGCCGGGTGCTCGACGTGGCCTGCGGCGGCGGCCGCCACGCCGTATGGCTGGCCGCACACGGCTGGCAGGTGACCGCCGTGGACCGCGACCTCACCCCCAGCGCCCCCGTGCGGGACACGCCGGGGGTGGTCTGGCTGCAGCACGACCTCGAACGCGACGGCTGGCCCTTTCCGGCCGGGGTGTGGCAGGGGGTGGTGGTGGTCAACTACCTGCATCGGCCGCTCATGCCACACCTGATCGAGGCCCTCGCCGCCGGCGGGGCGCTGCTGTACGCCACCTACGCCCAGGGTCAGCAGGCCTACGGCCGACCGCGCGATCCGGCCCACCTGCTCATGCCCGGCGAGTTGCTGGAGTGGGTACGCGGGCGGTTGCGGGTGGTGGCCTACGAGGACGTCCTGGAGCCGGGCGAGCCGCCCCGCCGCCGGCAGCGGATCGCAGCGGTGCGTCCTTGAGCGGCCCCGCACAACCGTTTTTCGGCTAAACTCAAGCTTTTTTCAATGCAGGCAGACATGCTCACCGGCAGCCTCGTCGCCCTGGTCACCCCCATGCATGCCGACGGCAGCCTCGATTTCGAGGCCTTGCGCGGACTGATCGACTGGCACGTGCAGGAGGGGACCGATGCCCTGGTCATCGTCGGCACCACGGGGGAGTCGCCCACCGTGACGCCGGAGGAACACTGTACGCTGATCCGCCGGGCGGTCGAGTACGCCGCCGGCCGCATCCCTGTGGTGGCCGGCACCGGCGCCAACTCCACCGCCGAGGCGATCGAGCTGACCCGCTGCGCCAAGGCGGCCGGGGCGGTGGCGGGGTTGTCCGTAGCCCCGTATTACAACAAGCCCACCCAGGAAGGGTTGTATCGCCACTTCCGCGCCATCGCCGAGGCGGTGGACCTGCCCCTGATCCTGTACAACGTGCCCGGCCGCACTGCCTCCGACATCGCCAACGACACGGCCCTGAGGCTTGCGCAGGTGCCGGGGGTGATCGGCATCAAGGACGCCACCGGCAACATCGAGCGCGGCTGCGACCTGATCCGCCGCGCCCCAGCGCACTTCGCCGTCTACAGCGGCGACGACGCCAGCGCCCTGGCCCTGATGCTGCTGGGTGGCAGGGGGGTGATCTCGGTCACCGCCAACGTGGCGCCTGGCCCCATGCGGGCGATGTGCGCCGCCGCCCTGGCGGGCGAGGTTGCGCGCGCGCGCGAGATCAACTTCCGCCTGCTGCCGCTGCACCAGCGGCTGTTCGTCGAGGCCAACCCCATCCCCGTGAAATGGGCGCTTGCCGCCTTGGGGCGGATCGGGCCGGGCATCCGCCTGCCGCTCACGCCGCTGTCCGAGGCCCATCAGGCCGTGGTGCGCGCCGCCTTGGTGGAGGCGGGGGTGTTGGAGGCCTGAAGGAAATGCTGAAAAATCTCCGCGCGCTGGCGGCTGGTCAGGCGCATGGCGCGCCGGCTGCGAGACGTATCGCGAACACAGGCGAGCCTCCGAGCATTGCGCAATGCCGCCAGCCGGCCGCACAGCAGATCCATTCAGCGTTGCCTGAATCGCCATGAGAACGCCCATCCCACCCCACACCTTGCTTTCTCTGCTGATCAGTGTCCTGCTGCTGGGCGGCTGCACCCTGCTGGAGGAGAAGAAGATCGACTACAAGTCCGCCGGCACCGTGCCCAGCTTGGAGGTGCCGCCGGACCTGGTGCTGCCTGGCCGCGACAGCCGCTTCGTGGTGCCGGAGACGCCGCGCGGGGCGGCCACCTACTCGGCCTACGCGCAACAGCAGGGCGCACGCCCCGGGGCCCAGGTTGCGCAGTTGTTGCCCCGCGTGGACAAGGTGCGCCTGGAACGGGCCGGCACCCAGCGCTGGCTGGTGGTCGATCTGCCCCCGCAGCAGGTCTGGCCCGTAGTCAAGGACTTCTGGCAGGAGCTGGGCTTCATCGTCAACCTGGAGCTGCCCGAGGCCGGTGTGCTGGAGACCGACTGGGCGGAGAATCGGGCCAGGATCCCGCAGGACCTCATTCGCCGCACCCTCGGCCGGCTCATCGATGCGGTCTACTCCACCGCCGAGCGCGACAAGTTCCGCACCCGCCTGGAGCCGACGGCGGACGGCAAGGGCACCGAGATCTACATCAGCCATCGCGGCATGATCGAGGTGTTCGAGGGCACTCAGGGCGGCGGCGATCAGGGCACGGGCCGCACGGTGTGGCAGCCGCGCCCGCCGGACCCCGAGCTGGAGGCGGAGATGTTGCGCCGCCTCATGGTGCGGCTGGGGGTGGAGGAGACGCGCGCGCAGACCCTGCTGGCGCAGGCGCCTGCCCAGCCCCAGGCCGCGCTCACGCGCACGGCCGACGGGACTGCGGTGCTTGCCTTGCCGGAGCCTTTCGATCGTGCCTGGCGGCGGGTGGGCCTGGCCCTCGACCGGGTGGGCTTCACCGTCGAGGACCGCAACCGTGCCGAGGGCGTGTATTTCGTGCGCTACGCCGATCCCGAGGCCGGGTCTGCCAAGCGCGAGGGCCTGCTGTCGCGGCTGGCGTTCTGGCGCGACGATGCGGACAAGCTCAAGGCCCAGCGCTATCGTGTGCGGCTCGCCAGCCAGGGGGGCACCACCCAGGTCAGCGTGACGCAGGAGGACGGCAAGCCGGCCGGCGAGACCGGTAATCGCATCGCCAGCCTCCTCTACGAGCAGTTGAAGTAAACGGCGTGCGCTTCACCTGCCTGGGAAGCGGCAGTCGCGGCAATGCCTGGTTGGTGGAGGCGGGCGGCACACGGGTGCTGATCGATTGCGGCTTCGGACCGCGTGAGATGGCCCGCCGTCTGGCCCGGCGCGGGGTGGCGGCGGACACCGTGCAGGCTGTGGTGCTCACCCACGAGCACGGCGATCACGCCCAGGGTGCGCTGCGCTTCGCCGCGCGCTACGATACGCAGTTGTGGATGACCGCCGGCTGTTCGGACATGCTCGCCCTGGATGAGACCCACCGGGCACGGTTGCACCGTGTGCTTGCGCAGCGACCCTTCGCCATCGGTGCGCTGCACTTCACCCCCTACGCCCTGCCGCACGATGCGCGCGAGCCGGTGCACTACGTCGTGTCCGATGGCCGCGTGCGTCTGGGTATGCTCAGTGACGCCGGCCATGTCGATGCGAACATGCTCGCGCGGCTGTCAGGCTGCGATGCCCTGGTGTTGGAATGCAACCACGACCGCCAGATGTTGCAGCAAGGACGCTATCCAGGCTGGCTCAAGGCGCGTATCCTGGGCCCACAGGGGCATCTGGACAACGCCGCGGCGGCCGAGCTGCTGCGTCGGATCGACACCCGGCGCCTCAGACACGTGGTGGCGGCGCACCTGAGCGCGGAGAACAACACCCCGCAGCGTGCCCGCGCCGCACTCGCATCGGCCTTGGATTGCAGGCCGGACGAGATCGCGGTGGCGGATCAGGACGCCGGCCTGGATTGGTGCAGCCTTTGAGCCCATGACGCAAGCCGCAGCCCTGGAGGAGGCCACCCGCTTCGCCGATCTGCCGCTCGCGGCCGAGGTGCTGCAGGCGGTGGCTGAGCTGGGCTATGTCACGCCCACACCCATCCAGCGCCAGGCCATCCCGCTAGTGCTGGCCGGGCGCGACCTGATGGCCCAGGCCCAGACCGGCACCGGCAAGACCGCCGCCTTCGCCCTGCCGCTGCTCACCCTGCTCAAGCCCTACGCCAACACCAGCACCTCGCCCGCGCGTCATCCCGTGCGCGCCTTGATCCTGGCGCCCACGCGCGAGCTGGCCATCCAGGTGCACGACAACGTCGTCGCCTATGGCCGCCATCTGCCCCTGCGCAGCGCCGTGGTGTTCGGCGGCGTGGGGCTGGATGCGCAGGAGCCGGCCCTGCGCGCGGGGGTGGAAATCCTGGTGGCCACCCCGGGCCGGTTGCTGGACCACGTCGGCAACCGCACCGTGCAGCTCAACCAGGTGCGCTACCTGGTGCTGGACGAGGCCGACCGCATGCTCGACATGGGCTTCCTGCCCGATCTGAAACGCATCCTGGCACTGCTGCCCGTCGCGCGGCAGACCCTGCTCTTCTCCGCCACTTTCGACGAGGCGGTCACCCGGCTGGCGCAAAGCTTCCTGGTCAACCCGGTCAAGGTCGAGGTGGCGCGGCGCAACACCGCGGCCGAGACGGTGGAGCAGGTGGTGCACAAGGTGGCCGAGGACGACAAGCTCGACGCACTGCTCACGGTAGTGCGTGCGCGCGCGATCCCGCAGGCCCTGGTCTTCACCCGCACCAAGCTCGCCACCGATCGGCTGGGCCGGCGGCTGCAGCGGCGCGGCGTACGCTGCGCCGTGATCCACGGCGACAAGGCCCAGCTCGAACGTCTGGCGGCGCTGGATGCCTTCAAGAAGGGCGCGGTGCAGCTGCTGGTGGCCACCGATGTGGCCGCGCGCGGTCTGGACATCGCCGAGCTGCCTTGCGTGATCAACTTCGAGCTGCCCTATTCGCCGGAGGATTACGTTCACCGCATCGGCCGCACCGGACGGGCGGGTGCCTCCGGCCTGGCCATCTCGCTGGTGGCGCCCGAGGAGGAGAAGCTGCTGGCCGCCATCGAGCGTTTCATCCACCGGCCGCTGCCCGCCACCCCACTGCCGCGGGAACAGCCGGTGGCCGCCCCAGCTGGCCGCCATGAGGCAGCGAAGACGCCCAGGCCCACGCGCGAGGTCTGCGCCCTGTTCCTGCCCCCGGTCCGCCGCGAGTCCTCGGACGAGGCGCGATGACGGCCGAATGGCTGCTCATCGGCCTGCTGCTCGCCTTGGGCCTGGTGTGGTGGGAAGGGCTGCACAGCCGCGAGCGTGCAGTACGGGCGGCGCGCAGGGCGTGCGCTGAGGCCGGAGTGCAGCTGCTCGACGAGAGCGTGGCGCTCACCCGCCTACGACTGCAGCGTGGCGAGGATCAGCGCGTTCGTCTATATCGAGAATACGCTTTCGAATACTCCGACACTGGCGACAACCGCCTGCCCGGGCGGGTGTATCTGCTCGGCGCACGGGTGCTCGACGTCAGCTTGATCGTCGTGCGCGCAATACCCGGCTCGGGCGGCAGTTGACAGGGTCGGGGCGGCAAATTATATTTCGTCCACGTTTTAGATTTATTCTAATAAACCCGCATACCCGGCGCGGGTATAGGGCCGGGGTCATCGATCGATAGGAGAGCACCGCTATGCAACTGAAAGGGTCCAAAACCGAGGAAAACCTGAAGTACGCCTTCGCCGGCGAGTCGCAGGCCAACCGTCGCTACCTCTATTTCGCCGCCAAGGCCGATGTGGAGGGCTACAACGACATCGCCGCGCTGTTCCGCTCCACCGCCGAAGGCGAGACCGGCCATGCGCATGGGCACCTGGAATACCTGGAGGCCTGTGGTGATCCCGCCACCGGCATGCCCTTCGGCTCCACCGCCGACAACCTCAAGACCGCCGTGGCCGGCGAGACGCACGAGTACACCGACATGTACCCGGGCATGGCCAAGACCGCGCGTGAAGAGGGTTTCGACGAGATCGCCGACTGGTTCGAGACCCTGGCCAAGGCCGAGCGCTCGCACGCCAACCGCTTCCAGAAGGCCCTGAACGAGCTGCAGGCCTCGGCCTGATGCGCATGACCTCCCCCCGACAGGGGGAGGGGGCACAGGATGGGCCGGCGCACGCTGGCCCGTCTTTTTGCCGGCCCACCCTGTGCTCAGTGCGTAGAGGAACCATCGATCATGACGACGACCGTGCGTGAAGGCAGCCTGGAAGCCCCCATCCGCCACCCCCTGAACTGGCGCGACCCGAAGTTTTACGACGAGGCGGACCTGCTGCGCGAGATGGAGCGGGTGTTCGACATCTGCCACGGCTGCCGGCGCTGCGTGAACCTGTGCCAGTCCTTTCCCACTCTGTTCGACTTGGTGGACGCCTCCGACACCCTGGAGGTCGATGGGGTGAAAAAAGAAGACTACTGGAAGGTGGTCGAGCATTGCTATCTGTGCGACCTCTGCTACATGACCAAGTGTCCCTATGTGCCGCCGCACGAGTGGAATCTGGACTTTCCCCATTTGATGCTGCGTGCCAAGGCCTGGCACTACAAGAGCCGCTCTACCCGGCTGCGCGACAAGGTGCTCACCAGCACCGATGCAGTGGGACGGCTGGCCGGCATCCCGGTGGTGGCGCAGACGGTCAACGCCGTCAACCGCCTGCCCGCCGCGCGCAAGATGATGGAGTCGGTCGCCGGCATCCACCGCGAGGCCTGGCTACCCGAATATACGAGCCGCCCGCTGCGCCGGCGGCTCAAACGGTTGCCGGAGGACACCCCGGCGGAACCAGCCGGTCGCACGCGCGGCAAGGTCGCCCTGTTCGCCACCTGCTACATGAACCGCAGCGAACCCGGCCCGGGTGAGGACCTGGTGGCGGTGTTCGCCCACAACGGCATCCCTGTCACCCTCGCCGAGGATGAACGCTGCTGCGGCATGCCCAAGCTGGAGCTGGGCGACTTGGACAGCGTCGAGCGGCTGAAAGACTACAACGTCCCGCGCCTGGCCCGTCTGGTCGATGCCGGTTGGGACCTCACCGCCCTGATCCCCTCCTGTGTGCTCATGTTCAAGCAGGAGCTGCCGCTCATGTTCCCCGACGACCCACTGGTGCAGAAGGTCAAGGAGGCCTTCTACGATCCCTTCGAGTATCTGATGCTGCGGCACAAGGAAGGCAAGCTCAAGACTGATTTCAAGCGGGGTCTGGGCAAGGTCGTCTATCACGCCGCCTGTCACCAGCGCGTGCAAAACATCGGCCCCAAGACCAAGGAGCTGCTCGCCCTCATCCCCGACACCCAGATCGAGATGGTCGAACGCTGCTCTGGCCACGACGGCACCTATGCCGTGAAAAAGGAGTTCCACGACGCCGCCATGAAGATCGTGCGGCCGGTGGTGAACAAGCTCAATCAGGTCAAACCCGACCACTATGGTTCGGACTGCGCGCTTGCTGGCCACCACATCGGTCATGCCCGCGCCGACGGCAGCCAGCCCGAACACCCCATCAGCCTGCTACGCAAGGCCTATGGAATCTGAGGAGCCCTCATGGAAAAACTCACCCGTGCCGATCTGTTTTCGCTGGAGCAGTATGCCCAGGTGCGCAAAGACTTCCGCGCCAAGGTCCTGGAGCACAAAAAGAACCGCCGCCTGCCCCTGGGCGAGCATGCCGCGCTCTATTTCGAAGACCGGCTCACCATGCAGTATCAGATCCAGGAGATGCTGCGCATCGAGCGCATCTTCGAGCCGGAGGAGATTCAGGCAGAGCTGGACGTCTACAACCCCCTGATCCCCGACGGCCACAACTGGAAGGCGAGCTTCATGCTCGAATACCCGGACCTGGAGGAACGCCGCCGGGCCCTTGCCCGTCTGGTCGGCATAGAGCACAAGGTGTGGCTGCAGGTGGCGGGGTTCGAGCGCCTCTGGCCCATCGCCAACGAGGACCTCGACCGCAGCCATCCCGACAAGACCGCCTCGGTGCACTTCCTGCGCTTTGAACTGACCCCCGAGATGATCGCCGCGGTCAAGGGCGGCGCGGGCCTGCGTGCGGGTATCGACCACCCGAACTACACGGTCGAGGTGGAGGTGCCCGACAACGTGCGCGCCTCACTTGTCGCCGATCTCGCCTAAAATCCTCGGTGGCGGTGGATGTGCCGCGACTGGGGAGGAGAGGCATGCTCAAAAACCTGTTGCTCGACGAGGTGCGCCGCCGGCTGCAGGCCTTGCCGGTGGCGGTGGAGCTGTGGAATGGCGAGCGGGTGGACTTACCGCAGGCGCGGGTGCGGCTGCGGGTGAACACGCCCAAGGCGTTGCGCGTGTTGGCCAAACCCAGCCTGGGCGGACTGGCACGCGCCTATGTGGAGCAGTGGATAGACCTAGAGGGCGACCCGCGCGACCTCCTCGCCATTGGGCGCGAGCTCTGCCAGGCCGAGGCCTGCCTGCAGGGCCGGCGCGGGGCCGACTGGCGCTGGTGGCGCCACACCCGCAGCCGCGACCGGCGCAACATCAGCTATCACTACGACGTCTCCAACGACTTCTACGGCCTGTGGTTGGACAAAAACCGCGTCTATTCCTGCGCCTACTTCGAGCAGGGCGACGAGGACCTGGACGCAGCGCAGGAAAAGAAGCTCGACCTCATCTGCCGCAAGCTCATGCTCAGGCCCGGCGAGCGCCTGCTCGACATCGGCTGCGGCTGGGGCGGACTGATCCTGCGCGCGGCGGAGAAGTATGGCGTGCAGGCCCTGGGCATCACCCTGTCGGACAACCAGCACGCCTACGTCCAGGAGGAGATCGCGCGGCGAGGCCTCACCGGCCGGGTGGAGGTGAAGCTGATGGACTACCGCGACGTGCCGGAAGACCCGCCGTTCGACAAGATCGCCAGCGTGGGCATGTTCGAGCACGTCGGGCGCAAAAACCTGCCCGTCTATTTCGGCAAAATCCACCGCCTGCTGCGGCCGGGCGGCCTGGTCATGAACCACGGCATCACCTCGGCAGCCCTAGACGCCCACGGCCTGGGCAGCGACATCTCCGAGTTCATCGACGACTACGTCTTCCCCGGCGGCGAGCTCACCCATGTGGCCCATGTCGTGCGCGAGCTGGCCGCCGCGGGGCTGGAGCCGCTCGATGCCGAGAACCTCCGCCCGCACTATGCGAAGACCCTGTGGCACTGGGTCGATCGCCTGGAGGCCCGGCGCGACGAGGCCGTTCGCCTGGTGGGTGAGCAGAAGTACCGCATCTGGCGCATCTACATGGCCGGCTCGGCCTACGCCTTCGAACGCAACTGGATCGCCATCTTCCAGGTCCTGGGCGGCAGGCCCCACGCGGATGGACGGCAGGACTATCCCTTCAACCGCCGGCACGTATATGTGGGGTAGGATAGAAGCGGTAGGAACGGTAGGAGCGACGAAAGTCGCGCCCCAACGCGAAACCCCGTAGTGGCATCAACGACGAGGGTAGGAGCGACGACAGTCGCGACCTAAAAGAGACACGGCATCCACGTCTCGCACAGAGCATGCGCCAGCACACGGATCGATCAAGGGGGCAGGTGTGAACCCGGCGGCAAGGGCAGGGTGGCTGCTGGCGGCCGTGCTGCTGGGCACGCCGCTACGGGCGGAGTGGCGCGGGTTCGAGACCCCCTACGACCCGGAGCGGCCGGCCTGGCAGGAGGCCGAGGTGTCCCTGCCCGCCTACCCGCAGCCGGCCAACCTCGTCGCCTTCGAGGTGAGCGCCGCCAGCCGGCATCGGCACTATCTCGACGCCTCCAGCCTGAGCGTCGGCCCCGACGGGGTAGTGCGCTATACGGTGGTCGTGCGCACCGCGGGCGGGGCCGAGCAGGTCTTCTACGAGGGCATGCGCTGCGACACCGGCGAGGTCAAGCGCTATGCCTTCGGCCGCCCGGGCCCCACGGGCGGCGAATGGCAACCCAACCGGCAGGCGCGCTGGGAGGCGATCCCCGTGCGCCAGGCGGCCAGCTACCAGCGCGAGCTGTTCTATCACTACCTGTGCACGGTGGAGGGCAAGGCCGACCTCAAGGCCATCCATCGCTACCTGCGCCAGGGGGGCTTATACCGCGACGGCGAGGGCGGGCCGCGCTGAGCGGTCAGCGCGCATGGAGGGCTTGATACAACGGCTTGCCTTGGTCATCTAGATACCGGTCGCCGCGTTGACCGCGGCGCATCTTGACGAGATCTCAGACCAAAACGAGCTGCCCGCGTCCGCAGCAGTGTCGTTTATAATCCTCTTCGCCTCAGGTGCCCCTTGCCTTGATCAAGAGGTGAAACGGGAAACAGGTGCGGTTTCTCCCCAAGCCTGTGCTGCCCCCGCAACGGTAGGCGCCCAACGGTCCGCCACGCAGGCCACTGCCCGCACGGGTGGGAAGGCGGCGGACCTCATGCGCGAGCCCGGAGACCGGCCTGAGGTGGGTGCGGGCCGCGGTGGGCGGTGTCGACCGGGGCGAGGCCAATCCCAGCCGTTGCGCCTTCCTGTCCGGCCCGCGTGTGTCTAAACCCTGCGGGGTTGCGGGGAACCGGACAAGGATGTCTCATGCGACGCAAGACCCTGGCCGCCCTGATCGGCGGCCTCTATAGCCTACCGGCCCAGGCCCAGGGACCGGCCATCCTGGAAGAAGTCATCGTCACCGCCACGCGCGTGCCCACGCCGGAGGCGGTCGCACCCCACGCCATCGAGGTGCACACGCGCGCACAGATCGGACGCTCGGGCGCGACGAGTCTGTACGAATACCTCGCCCACTACAGCTCTGTCGTGGTGATGCCAAGCTTCGGCAACCGCCACACGCCCAAGCTGGACCTGCGCGGCTATGGCCTGGGCGAGGGTTACCAGAACATCGTGGTCACGGTGGATGGTTACCGGCTCAACAACATCGACCTGCTGCCGCAGTGGCTCGCCGCCATCCCTTTGCAGGCGATCGAGCGCATCGAGATCGTCAAGGGCAGCGGTTCGGTGCTCTACGGCGACGGGGCGATGGCGGGTGGCATCCATATCGTCACGCGCACCCCGGAGGGGGTGCGGCTTGCCGCCAGCGCGGGCAACCATGGCGCGCGTACCCTGACCGGTGCGGCCGCTGTGCAGGCCGGGCCCCTGCGTATCGCGGCAAGTGGGCTCAACGACCATGTGGACGGCTACGCCGAGCCGGATATGACCGGTCACCGGGACCGCTCCGACAACCGGGTGTGGCGCGGGGAACTGGAACTCAAGCCCATGGAAGCGTTCGCAATCAACCTCGCGGCGAGCAGCGCCCGCATCGACACCCGCTATCCGGGTCCACTCACCCAGGCCGAGTTCGATGCCAACCCGGCGCAAAACAGCGGCAACACCTACAATCACCAAAAGCTCGACGCAGACCTCTGGCGGGCAGGTGTCATCTGGAGCCTCGCCCCGGGCTGGCGGCTGACGTTCCACCACACGCGCGAGGACAAGCGGTCCGAATATCGTGCGCCTTGGCCTTACGCCTCGGATTATGACTATACGAGCGACGACCTGGCGCTGCAGTATCGCAGCGCGGCCTTCGATCTGACTTTCGGCGGGCAGCGTTTCGAAGGCGAGCGCATCGGCATGGGCGATCGCACCCACAAGGACAACAGCGGCGTTTATGTGCAGGCCCTATACCGATGGGGTGAGACCACCTTGTCGGCCGGTACACGTCGCGAGTGGGTCGATTACGCCTACGCACCGACCGTCGGGGCACGGCTGGCTGCCAGCCACCGGTTGCACGCCTGGGACCTGGGCCTCAATGTCCGCTTGTCGCCCCGGCTGAGCTTGTTCGCCAATCTCGACCGGGCCTTCCAGGCACCGGACATCGACCGCTTCTTCGCCTTCGACTTCGGCACAGGCAGCACGATCTTCAACGGTTTCATCGTACCGGCCCGGGCCACGACCCTCACCCTGGGCGCAACCCGTACCAGCGAGAGCCACCGAATGAGGCTTGCCGCTTTTTATGCCAAGCTTAAGGACGAGATCTATTTCAATCCGGTCACTTTCACCAACACCAACCTGGATCGCACTCATAAATACGGCCTGGAGCTACAAGACACCTGGCGCCTTAGCCCTGCGTGGACTGCACGGCTGAATTACACCTACACCCGCGCAGTCATCGACCGTGAGAACGATGGAGGCGGGGCCTACGACGGCAAGGACCTGCCGGGCGTGCCACGGCATGGCGTGGTGCTGGGGTTGGACTGGCAGCCGGCGGCGCACTGGCGTTTGAGCCTCAACCAGACTTGGAGATCGAGCGCCTATGCATTGGAAGATTTCGGCAACACCCTCGCCCAGCGCCAGCGGCCCTATCGCTCCACCGACCTTGCCCTGCGCTATCAGCACGGGGCGTTCGAATGGTCGGCGGCGGTGGAGAACCTGTTCGCACAGGCCAACGGGCTATGGGTGAAAGACGATGCCATCTACCCGGTCAACTTCACGCGCAACTGGCGCCTAGGGCTGAAGGCGAATTTCTGATGGGCTAAACTGTGAGGGCCGCTGCCCAAAGGAGTGAAGATGCGTTTCCTGAGCCCGACCGCACAAACCCTGATCGGACTGGGCCTTGTTGCCCTGATGCTCACCACCCGCTTTCACCACTTTGGCGACGTCCTGCATTTGCCGGATGCCTCATGGGCGGTATTCTTCCTGGCCGGTTTCTATCTTGCGGCGCCCTGGCTCGGGGTGTTCCTGGTGCTGGCGGTGGCCATCGATGTGGCCGCCATCGGCTGGCTGGGGGTGTCCGACTACTGCCTCACTCCCGCCTATGCGGCCCTGCAGCTGGCCCACCTTGCCCTCTGGATGGGGGGGCGTCTGGCCAAACGTGCGCGTCAGGACGCCCTCGGGCTGCTGCACATAGGCGGCCTGGCCGTCATCGCGACGGTGATGGCCTTCATCATCTCCAACGGCAGCTTCTATTGGTTCGGCGGACGTGTGGGCGCCCCCAACTGGAGCGAGTTCGCGCAGACGTTCATCGATTATCTGCCCGGCTTCACAGTGGCCACGCTCTTTTATCTTGCACTGGCGGCCTTGATCCATGCCGTGCTAACCGCTCGTCGCCGGCCCTTGCCTTATGCCTGACCACGGACTCTAGCGTTCCTATGCGGACATAATACTTGACAGATTTTGTCGGTTATTGCACCATGCCGTCGTCCATCACAACCACGCCCGAGAGGAACGACGCATGGAACTGAACATCAACGGCCGCATCATCGAGACCGACCCGGAAGGCTACCTGGTCAACCTGGAGGACTGGTCGCCCGAGGTGGCGGAGTACCTGGCCGAACAGGACAAGCTCGCGCTCACTGAAAA
>JANWZL010000040.1 GCA_025054655.1 Thiobacillaceae bacterium
ATGAGCAGCGGCTGCACCTCCAGCGCCCCCTGGTCGTGGGCCTGTTTGAGCCGTTCGTAGAGGATGCGTTCGTGCGCCGCGTGCATGTCCACCACCACCAGCCCCTGCGCGTTCTCGGCCAGGATGTAGATGCCGGCGAGCAGACCGATGGCATAGCCGAGGGGGGGTGATGAGGGGTGATTAGTGAGGGGTGAGGGGTGAGGCGTGAGGCGTGAGGGGTGAGGGTTGGGGGGTGAGGGGTGAGGGGTGAGGGCCTCGGCCACCATGGCGCAGTAGGCCGCTGCCGGCTCTGCCAGGGCGAGGGCGGGCTGCGGCCCCGCGCCCCCGGCCCCGTGATCGGTCCCACCCGGCCTAGTCCCTGGCCGGCGGAGCTGGGCCTGGATGGCCCCAGCGCTCTGCCCCACCACCCCATCCCGATCCCTGATCCCTGACCCCTGATTACTGGCCCCCGCAGCCAGCGCCCGCTCCACCGCGTGCAGGACGAACTGGTGCACCGCCCTGGCGTCGCGGAAGCGCACCTCGGTTTTGGCCGGGTGGACGTTGACGTCCACTTGGGCGGGCGGCAGCTCGAGAAACAGCGCATAGGCGGGCTGCCGCTCGTGGTGCAGGACGTCGCGATAGGCCTCGCGCACGGCGTGGGCGAGCAGCTTGTCGCGCACGTGGCGGCCGTTGACGCACAGGTATTGCGCATCGCGGCCGCTGCGGCTGTAGGCCGGCAGGGCGACGAGGCCGGTCAGGCGCAGGGGACCGGCCTCCTCCACCAGCACGAGCGCGGCGCGCGCGAACTCCTCGCCCAACAAGGCGAGCGCCCGCGCCTGCCAGTCCTGGGGCTCGTGGCGCCACACCCCACGGCCGTTGTGCCGCAATTCGAACCCCGTCGCCGGCCGGGCCAGCGCCAAGCGCCGCAGCGTCTCCTCGCAGTGGGCGTACTCGGTGGCGGCCGTGCGCAGGAACTTGCGCCGCGCCGGGGTGTTGAAGAACAGGTCGCGCACCTCCACCACCGTGCCTGCGGCCAGCGCCGCCGGCTCCACCGGGAAGACCACGCCATCCTCGGCCCAGATGCGCCAGGCATGGGCACTGCCCTCGACCCGGCTGGTGAGGCTCAGACGGGCCACCGCGGCGATGCTGGCCAGGGCCTCACCGCGAAAGCCCAGGCTCGCCACCGCCTGCAGGTCGGCCAGGCTGGCGATCTTGCTGGTGGCGTGCCGGGCGAGGGCCAGCGGCAGGTCCTCCCGTGCGATGCCGCAGCCGTCGTCGCTCACGCGGATGAGCCGCATGCCGCCCTCCTCCAGCTCCACGCGGATGGTGCGCGCACCCGCGTCCAGGCTGTTCTCCACCAGCTCCTTCAGCGCCGCCGCTGGGCGCTCGACCACCTCGCCGGCGGCGATCTGCGCGATGAGCAGCTCGGGCAGGGCTCGTATGACGGGCATGGCTCAGTGTAGCACGGGCACTGCCCCGCTTGAGTTAGGTCAAGGCGGACCGGCGCCAACCGCGGACAGCGTGCTCACAGGCCATTTGCCCGATCTGCCCCCCGGTACGGGTACCTGCCAAGCTCAGCGCCCGCTCGGGTCCTGATGGCGGGCATCACAGCCCTGCCGGGCAGGCCAACGAGCGGCAATGAAGCGCTCAACGTACTGTGGCGAGCTGGGCCTGTATACGCTCGATAATGGCGCGCAGAGGTGGGGGCAGCCGCTTGAGCGCCGTCTCCAGCTCGACCGCGTCGAGCAGGTTCTTGGCCGCGAGCGCGAGCTCGGTGTCCCCCTCGATGATCAGCCGCCGGTCGAAGAACAGGGTGTCGGGGTCCTCCAGCCGCAGGGCCAGGCGCAGGAAGTCCTCCGCGCGGGCGGCATAGGTCACCTCGGCCGCGGCCGCCACCTGGGGCGCGAAACCGGCATCACTCAGGGCGAAGTAGGCCTTCAGCCCCAGGTCCTGCACCAGGATGCAGAACCGCCGGCCGCGCAGCCGCCGCCAGTCCATGCCGCGCAGGAGCGGCCACACCGCGAGGTTGAGAGCGGTCGTCAGCGCCAGGCTAAACGGCAGGTGCGGCAGCCGCTCGATGCGCCGCGCAAGCCCCGCCGGCAACCGCAACCCAAGCCCCCCTTGCTCAAACATCCCCTCCCCCCTCACTTCCTCCCCCTCACTTCCTCCCCCCTCACGCCTCATCCCTCACTTCCTCACCCCCTCCGGCGCCTGCCCCGCCCAGCCAATAGCCGTCGCAGACCTCGCCCGGCATGATCCGCTTGAGGCGCGCACCCCCCTCGGCCGGGGCGAGATCGCCCGCGATGAGGGCACGGAAGACCTCCACCACCCGCGCCATGTGCCGCCACTGTGGCGACAGCCGCAGCACCTGCACGCCGGACACCTCGTGCAACCGGTGGGCGAGGCTGTACACCCGGCCGGATTGGGTCTGGATGCCGTTGAGGGTGAGGAAGTCCTCGCCCTCCTGCGTGGCGAGCCGCAGCCCGTCCGGGTGGTCCAGGCAGCGAAACTGGCAATCGTCCTTCTGCAGGTTGTAGTGCCGGGCGGTGAAGCAGCGCGCGGAATAGGCAAGCGGCAGCCGCCCGTAGGCGAACAGCTCGGTCTCCACCCCCGGCGGCACCGGCATGGCGGCGAGCAACGCACGCCCCGCCTCCACCGGCGGCACCCAGCGGCTCGCCCCCAGTTCGGCCAGCAGCCGCAGGGTGTCGGGGTTGTAGACGTTGAGCGTAGGGCCGGCCACGAAGGGCAGGCCGGCGCGGGCGGCAAGGCGCACCGCCCCCCAGTCGTTGGCCTCGAGCGCCAGCCCCGGCGTCTCGCCGACATGGGCGACGAGCCGGCGCATGGCCTTCAGATCCGATTCCGATTCGATCAGCGGCAGGGTGGACAGGACCACCGCCTTGCCCGCATCCCGCAGCCGCGCCGCCAGCTCGAACCAATCGGAAAGTCGCAGCTCATGCCGGCGTGAACAGACCGTCTCGCCGAGATAGACGATGTCCACCGGCCAGTCGGCCGCGGCCGCGTAGAAGGCGAGCGTGTCCTCACGCGGCCAGTAGTACAGCAGCGGTCCGAGGGAGAGTTTCATGATGAGGGGTGAAGGCTGAGGGGTGAGGCATGGGAGTGAGGGGTGAGGAGTGAGGGGTGAGGGGTGAGGGTGTGGGCGAGGGAAACAGACATCTGTTCAAGGGATCACAGTAGGTCCGTGGCCGCTCGCTCGTGACACCTCACGCCTCACCCCTCCCCTATTTCCACGGCCGGTAATACGCCCCCAGGGTGTGCATGCGCCCCTCGGAAAGCTTATCCAGGGCGGCCATCCAGTCCGGTTGCACGCGGAAGCCCTCGGGGTCGCGCTTGACGGCGTCGATCGCCTGCCGCCACACGCGCGTGACCTGGGCCACATAGGCGGGGCTGCGCTGGCGGCCCTCGATCTTGATGGCGGCGATGCCCATCTTGAGCATCTGCGGCAGCAGCTCCAGGGTGTTGAGGCTGGTCGGCTCCTCCAGGGCATAATAGGTCTCGCCCGCCACCGTGAAGCGGCCCTTGCACAGGGTGGGATAGCCCGCCTTTTCGTGCCCGGCGTAGCGGTCGATGAGGATGCCGTTGAGCCGCGTCTCCATGCCTTGCGGCGTGTGCTGCCAGCGCACCGCGTGGGCCGGCGAGCAGGCCCCGAAGGTGTTGGGCGAGGCCCCACAGGCGTAGGAAGACAGCAGGCAGCGCCCCTCCACCATCACACACAGGCCGCCGAAGCCGAACAGCTCGATCTCCACCGCCGTGTTGCGCACCACCTGCTCGACCTGGGCGAGCGACAGCACCCGCGGCAACACCGCCCGCCGGATGCCAAAGCGTTCGCGGTAGAACTCGATGGCCTCGTAGTGGGTGGCCGAGCCCTGCACCGACAGGTGCAGCCGCAGCTGTGGGTGTCTCTCCACCGCATAGGCCATCAGGCCCGCATCGGCCAGGATGACCGCATCCACCCCAAGCCGCGCCGCGGTGTCCACCGCCGCGTGCCAGCGGCTGACCTCGCCCGGCTGCGGATAGGTGTTGAGCGCCATGAGCACCTGCGCCCCGCGCGCGTGTGCATAGGCCAGGCCCTCGGCCAGGCTGCGCGCGTCGAAATTGAGGCCGGCGAAGTTGCGCGCATTGGTGTTGTCCTTCAGCCCCACGTACACCGCATCCGCGCCGTGGTCCACGGCGGCCTTGAGCGCCGGCAGGCTGCCTGCGGGACAGACGAGCTGGAGCGTCATGCCGAGGCCTGCCTGAACTGGGCGGCCGCGGGCGCGGTGCGGCCAGTCACCCCCTGCCGGCTGCCGCGGCGGGCGAGCTCTGCTACGATGGCATTGACCACCGGCCACTTGTGCGCGCACCACTCGGGCGCGAGCAGCAGGCGCACCGGGGCGGTGCCGGTGATGCGGTGATAGACCACCGCCCACGGGGTGCGCTCGATCAGATCGGCCGCCACCGCCACATACTCCGCCTGGGTCCAGGGGGTGTATTCCCCCCGCCGCCATGCGTTGGCGAGCCGGGTACCCTTGACCACGTGCAGGGGATGCAGCTTGAGCCCATCCACACCCACGTCCAGCACCACCTCCAGGGTCTTCAGCGCATGCCAGCCGCTCTCGCCGGGCAGGCCCACGATCAGATGGGTGCACACCGGGATGCCGCGCCGTCGCGCCGCGCGGCAGGCCCGGATGTACTCGCGCAGGCCATGCCCCCGGTTGACGCGCGCGAGTGTCTCGTCGAAGGCCGACTGCAGGCCCAGCTCCAACCACACCTCCTGCCCCTGGTCCCGATAGGCGGCGAGCAAGTCGAGCACTGCCTGCGGTACGCAGTCGGGCCGGGTGCCCACCGACAGGCCGATCACCCCGGCCTCGGCCAGGGCTGCGTCGTAGAGGCGTTTGAGCGCTTCCACCTCGGCGTAGGTGTTGGTGTAGGCCTGGAAATAGGCCAGGTACTTGCGCGCGCGGGTGCGCCGGGCGATGCCGGCGCGGCCGCTCGCGAACTGCGCTTGCAGGGCCACGGCCTGGCGACCACTGGGGCTGAACGAGGCGTTGTTGCAGAAGCTGCAGCCGCCCACACCCTTGGTGCCGTCGCGGTTGGGGCAGGTGAAGCCGGCGTTGAGCGCGATCTTGTGCACGCGCTCACCATGCCGTTCGAGCAGCCACTGGCCGAAGGTGTGGACGACGTCGGTCAGCTGCATACCGGTCGGTTGCCTGTCCAGGACGCCTATGCCGTATCGTCGAGCGCCTTGCGGCACAGGCAATAGATGAACTGCTGCACGGCGCCGGCCGGGGTGTGGTGCGCCTCGCGCTCGTGCATGATGAGTTCGAAAGGGGCGCCGAATTCGGCGTGCAGTCCCTGCGGGTCGTAGCGCACGACCGGCAGCCCGCTGCAGCGCTCGGGCCCGTCCGGGGCGAAGGTGGCGACGATGACGATCCCGCCCGGACGCACGGCGTGCAGCACCTGACGCACATAGCGCTGGCGGTCGGCGGGGTCGGTGAGGAAATGGAACACCGCCCGGTCGTGCCACACATCGTACCCGTGGCGCGGCAGCCCCACCGTGAGCACGTCGGCCTCGATCCAGCGCACCTCGGCCGCCCGCGCCCCCAGGCGTTCGCGGGCCGCGGCGAGGGCGTGGGCGGCCACATCCAGCACGGTCACGTCGCGGTATCCGGCCGCGAGCAGGTCGTCCACCAGGGTGGAGGCACCGCCGCCCACGTCGATGATGCGGGCAGCGGGCGTCACCCTAGCCAAGCGGATGAGGCCGAGCGAGCGCTCGGCGTGCGGCTGGAACCAGCTGACCTCAGTGGGCGCCTTGCGGGTATAGACCGTTTCCCAATGCGCTTTGACATCCATGGCCGCTCTCTCAGGACATACAGATACTTTACACCGAGATTCGTGTCCCGGCATGGGCCTCGTCCGGCCCGTCGCGCAGGAGCCACAGGACGAAGAGGATGCCGAACCACACCAGGGCGGTCAACGCCGGCATGCCGGCGTTGCGGCGAGCCATCGGCGATCCCCTTCAGCGCGCTAGAGCGGTCCGCGCACACCCCCTGGGCCTGGCGCTACGCGCCGTTCTATGGACGGCCGCGGGTGGATGGACCCGGGCAAGCGCAGGGGATCTATCCTGCCGCCTGATGTAACGCATGGTGGGGCTACCCACAAGGGATACTGGCCGGATCACCTGGTAAGGGCTTATCATGAGCCGCTGATAATTCATTCGGCCCGCCCCATGATCCACACGCGCAGGCCGCTGGCCGCCCACCGACCCGTACAGCCCTCCGCATCTTGACATGACCCGTGTGGATGACTTCCGCCTGCATCTGGGCAGGCACGAGCTGGTGCCCATCGTCATCGGCGGCATGGGGGTAGACATCTCCACGGCCGAGCTAGCGCTGGAGGCGGCCCGCCTGGGCGGCATCGGCCACATCTCCGACGCCATGGTGCACACGGTGTCGGACCGGCGTTTCAAAACACGCTATGTGAAGGACAAGCTGCAGCAGTACAAGTACAACGTCGCCAACTCGGACAAGCGCCTGGTGCAGTTCAATCTGCACCAGCTCGCCGAGGCGACCCGGCTGCACGTGGGGCGCACCATGGAGGCCAAGCGCGGCCCCGGCCTCATCTTCATCAACTGCATGGAGAAGCTGACCATGAACGCTGCGCGCGAGACCCTGCGCGTGCGCCTCAGGTCCGCCCTGGACGCCGGCATCGACGGCATCACCCTGTCTGCGGGGCTGCATCTGAACTCCTTCGGGCTGATCGCCGACCACCCGCGTTTTCGCGACGCCAAGCTGGGCATCATCGTCTCCTCGGTGCGCGCCCTGCAGCTCTTCTTGCGCAAGAACGCGCGCCATCAGCGGTTGCCGGACTACGTGATCGTAGAGGGGCCGCTCGCCGGCGGACACCTGGGCTTCGGCATCGATGACTGGATGCGACATGACCTCACGACCATCGTCGATGAGGTGCTCGCCTTCCTGCGCAGGGAGGAACTGGCCATCCCCGTCATCCCCGCCGGTGGCATCTTCACCGGCGCGGACGCAGTCGACTTCCTCCGACGCGGCGCGGCAGCGGTGCAGGTGGCCACACGTTTCACCGTCACGCGCGAGTGCGGCCTGCCGGATCACGTCAAGCAGCGCTATTTCCGCGCCGAGCCGGAAGACGTCGAGGTCAACGCCCTCTCGCCCACGGGCTATCCTATGCGCATGCTCAAGGACAGCCCCGGCATCGGCGCCGGCACCCGCCCCAACTGCGAGGCCTATGGCTATCTGCTCGACAACGATGGGCGCTGCGCTTACATCGAGGCCTACAACCGCGAGGTGGCGCGGCATCCAGGCGTGCGCAAGGTGTCGGTGAAGGACAAGACCTGTCTGTGCACCCACATGCGCAACTTCGACATCTGGACCTGCGGGGCCACGGTGTGGCGACTCAAGGACACCAGCCGCCGGCTGCCCGACGGCAGCTATCAGCTGCTCACTGCCGAACACGTCTTTCGCGACTACCAGTACAGCCGCGACGGCGCCATCGCCTTGCCGCCGCCGGAGGTGCGCGATCCGCCCAGCGCTGGTTGACCGGCCGGTCAACCGCGCATGCAGACGCGGCTGTAGGAGCGGCGCAAGCCGCGACCCGCAGCGCGCGCGATCGGGTCGCGACTGCCGTCGCTCCTACCGATACTGCGGTGGTTCAGGGCAATCCAAGGGCAACATCCCCGACGAAATCCTCCTCGCTGAGACCGTAGCGCGCTGCGAGCGCCTCGCGAGTCACAGTGCGCAGGGCAGCGGCGCCCGGGGGCGGTCGCGCTTCCTCCACCATGCGCTCGGTCTCGTCCTGATAGGCCCACGCTTGGGGGATGGGCCTATCCTGCGCATCGACCCAGAGGTAGTAGTTCATCCGAGGCCCCTTCGTAAGGCAGTACCGCCTGACCGCCGTCGTACACGAGGCGCCCCTGCACCACGCGTGCGAGCGGGTTCATGCGGTGTTCGCTCAGCTCGGACTGCGTCAGCAGGTGCACCACCCGCACCCCGCGCAGCAGCAGGGCATCGGCCAGAAAGTAGCGGTGGCAGTGCCAGTACAGGCGCTCGGCGCACATCACGGCGGTGGGCGCGGCGGCGGCGAGATGCAGCAGGCGCTGCACGCCCTGGCGGAAGGGTTCGCTGGCCATGTGGGCGCAGTAGGCGCGGAAGCCGGGCGAGCGCAGCGCGGTGTGCTCGGCCCCGCCGCCGTGGCGGAAGCCGCCCAACTCGCGCCTCATCCATACATAGTCGATCCCCTCGGCCTGCAGTGCGGCGGCGAGAGGCACGCGGGCGAAGTGCGGGTGGCGGCGCGAGCCGGGGTAGGCGCGGATGTCCACCAGGCAACGGATGCCGTGTTGACGCAGCAGGGCGATGAACTCCTCCAGCGTGCGGCTGCCGTGGCCCACGGTGTAGAGCATGACCCCGCTCGTCATCGGTCGTACATGAGTGTGAGTGATAGAACCGGTCGCCCTACAGACACGGTGCGGAAGGGGAACGGAATAGGCCCATCGCCGACCTGCGCCTTTGCCCCAGGCAAGCATGAAACGGCCACGCCGAGCAAACCGGCAAGACTGGCTCAGGATAGCACGCGCAGTCGAATAGCACGCACTGTCCCCGGTCCAGCGTGCACGGCTTCAAGGCGGCCCCAACATACGCGCAAGCCGGCCGCTGCGAGTTTTGCTTACGGTTGGTAAATGGCTCGTATGACTCGGGCAATCAGCGCCGCAAGCAACTCAACTTGTGCATCTGCACGTGGGTATCGTCGGCATGACTATCGCCCTGCTCATCGCCGGCTATGAGCAGTCGCACATCGAGCGGGCGATCGAGGGCTCCACCTGGATGGGCTATTTCGCCGCCCAGTCCCACCCCTGGTTCTAGCAGGCCAAAACCGGGCGCATGATCTCCGGCTGGGCCCTGGTGGCCGGTGACTTGCTCTTGGTGTGGGACCTCGTCACCGTCGGCAGACGTGAGACCCGGCCGGCACGCCGCATCGAGGCCGAGGGGGCGGCCGCTACGGCTGAGTGCCCTGACAACGACGTCAATCCTCCTTCGCGTTTGGCCCTGTCCGTCATGGGCAGGTCTTTTTGTTGAGGTATGCGGTGACGTAGGGATTCCGAGCCTTGTTTCCCGGATGCCGCTGCGCTTCATCCGGGCTGCCTCGCCACGGCTGCGTGTAGCTTTCGGTGGGCTGACCCCAACGCCTGGCGAGAAAAAAGGCGCCCACAAGGGCGCCTTCACAACGGACGAGCCGACTTACTTCTTGGCCGGAGCGGCAGGTTGCGTCTGCGGCTGGGCCGGCTGTGCCTGCGGCACCTGCCACAGCTGGGCCCAGGCGGCCGGATCGAACGGGTTGAAGATATACGGCTGGGCCGGGGCCTGCGGCTGGGCGGCCTGTTGGGGGGCTTGTGCGCCGGGGACGGTGAACAGCTGCGACCAGGCGGCCGGGTCGAAGGGGTTGAACACCTGCGGCGCGCCTGTCGTCGGGGCCGGTGCAGTGGGCAGCGTAAAGGTCGGCACGGCGGTGGTGGTCGGGGTGAGGAAGCCCTTCCACAGATCGCCGTAGGAGGCCGGGTTCATCATGGCGCCGAGCCAGCCCAGATAGACGTTGGGGTTGATCGGCGTCACCATGGCCTGCAGCCAGCGCGGATCGAGCGGTGCCATCATCCACTTCATGTACACCGCCGGGTTCAGCCCCTGCAGCATCAGGCCCCAGACCTTGGGATCGATGGGCGCCATCATCCAGCGCATCATCTTGCCCGGGTCGGTGAACTGGGTGAGCAGTGCGGTGTAGAAGTTGGGGTCCATGGAGGCGGTCAGCCACCGCATGTACACGTTCGGGTCGGTCATCAGCGGCACCCAGGCGCTGTAAGCGGCCGGGTTCATCATGGTGTTCATCATCACGCCCCACCAGGCCGGGTCGAGCGACTGCATGCCCAAGGCGGTGTAGAAGCTGGGCTCCAGGGCGGCGCTGAACCAGGGCACAAAGGCCTTGGGATCACGCAGCACCATCGGGTTGCGGGTGAAGTCCCACATCATGGCGGCCCACTGCTCGGGCGTCCTGGGCATCTGCGCGGCCTGGGCCGCCGGTTGCGCGGCCTGCTGCGCCGAGGCGGCCAGTGGTGTGGCGGCCGCCACGGACAAGGTGATGGAGAGGGTCAGGGTCTTCAGTTTCATGTGATGCCTCCGTTGGTTGAACACAGAGTTGAATGGGGGTTACCCCTCGACCACCAGGCTGCTGTGGCTGGCCAGCTCCCAAGCCGGCCGACCACAGACCTATACCTGTGGCCAGTTTAACAAAGGAGGATGAACGCCCATCGTACACCCCCATCTATCCGCCCTCCGGCCCGTGAAGTTGTTGCACAAATAAGACGAGCCGAAGGTCCTAAATACTGATCGCGCACGCTGCGCCGCGCGCGTTGCTGGCCAGGTGATGCGCACGGCGGATGGGTTCCGGCAACCGGTAGCGCGCGGCGCAGGCAAGCACGAGTTCGATCGCCGTCGGCAGCGA
The DNA here is from genome assembly GCA_025054655.1 of Thiobacillaceae bacterium. Lineage (GTDB taxonomy): Bacteria > Pseudomonadota > Gammaproteobacteria > Burkholderiales > Thiobacillaceae > JANWZL01. The sequence continues at coordinate 10,495 of JANWZL010000040.1, forward strand.
CACGCGGTGCCCCACCGAGACGTACAGCGGCCGCACCCCGCTGCGGGTGCGCAGCACCGCACCGATCACCTCGCCGGCATCGAGGAGCGGTGTCCACTGCCCCTTCTCCTCGGGGGGCTCGGCGTGGGTGCCGATCAGCCGGCTCTTGGCCACCCCGATGGTGGGGGTATCGAGCAACACACCCAGGTGACAGGCAAGACCAAAGCGTCGCGGGTGCGCCAGCCCCTGGCCGTCGCACAACCACACGTCCGGCTGCGTATGCAACCGCTCGACGGCCGCGAGCACGGCCGGCAGCTCGCGGAAGGACAGCAGCCCCGGCACGTAGGGGCAGGCGGTCGGTACTCGGGCTAGGGCGGCATCCACCAGTTCGAGCGATGGATACCCCAGCACCACCACGGCGGCTCGGGTGATGCGGCCATCATCCTCGAAACCCACGTCCACCCCGGCCACATGTCGGATCAGCGGCGGCAGGCGGTCGCGGTCTTCTACCCGGCCGCGCAGCCGCTCTTGGATGGCCTTTGCCTCCAGAGGTGAGACCGCCCAGCTATGGGCGACCTCTCCCTCCTGCGCCCTCGCCCCCGCGTGCACCGTTTCAGCCCTTGATGCACACCTTCGGGCGCAGGAAGGCCACCCGGCGCGCCAGGCCCGCCCGCTCGGTCGCCTCGGCCACCGCATCGACGTCCTTGTACGCCCCCGGCGCCTCCTCGGCCGCTCCGCGCAGGCTCTTGGTGCGGATGAGGATGCCGCGTGCGCGCAATTCGTCGATCAGCTCGCGCCCGTGCCAGCGTTTGAGGGCCTGCTTGCGGCTCATGGCACGGCCGGCGCCGTGGCTCGCCGAAGACCAGGAGCGCTGCTCGGCCTCCGCCGTGCCCACCAGGATGTAAGAGCCGGTGCCCATACTGCCGCCGATGATCACCGGCTGCCCTACCGCACGATAGGCCGCGGGCAGGGCGGGGTGCCCCGGCCCGAAGGCGCGCGTGGCGCCTTTGCGGTGTACGTACAGCAGGCGCTCGCGTCCCTGCCAGCGGTGACGCTCCAGCTTGCAGGTGTTGTGCGACACGTCGTACAGGGTGGTGAGCTTCACCCCGGGAATCACGCTAGCGAAGGACTCCCGCGTCAGATGGGCGAGTATCTGCCGGTTGGCCAGGGCCACGTTGATGGCCGCGTTCATCGCCCCCAGGTATTCCTGCCCTTCAGGTGAGTTGATGGGTGCGCAGGCCAGTTCCCGGTCGGGCAGTGCGATACCCAACCGCGCCGCCGCCTGGGCCAGG
>JANWZL010000143.1 GCA_025054655.1 Thiobacillaceae bacterium
GTCAGCCCCAGCGGTCCGGGCACGTCGATGACGCGGTCGAGGCGCAGGTCGGCGTGGGCATACAGGCGCCCGCCGCTCAGGATGGTCACGCTGTCCCCACCGGCGGCATTGTGCCGCGCGACCAGGACGATGGCGGCGAGCCCCAGCAGCAGCACCAGGCCATCGCCCCAGCGCCAACCGTAGCGCGACAGCGACCAGCGCCGCGACAGGCCATGCGGCGCAGCGATCACGCGGTCAGCTCCCGATGGCGCACGAGCACCTGCTGGCCCTGCCCGAAGTGTTCCGCCAGCGCCTCGGCGAAATAGACCGAGCGGTGGCGCCCACCGGTGCAGCCCAGGGCTACGGTGAGATAGCTGCGGTTGTCGCGGATGTAGGCCGGCAGCCAGCGCTCGACATAGGCGCGGATGTCCTCCAGCATCTGCAGGACCAGGGGCTCCGCCTGCAGGAAGGCGATCACCGCGGCGTCGCGGCCGGTGAGCGGGCGTAGGGTGGCGTCGTAATGGGGGTTGGGCAGACAGCGCACGTCGAAGACCAGATCGGCGTCCAACGGGATGCCGTGCTTGAAGCCGAAGGACTCGAACACCAAGGTGAAACGCGCATTGGTCAGGGCCAGGAAATCGCGCAGCCAGGCTCGTAGGGCATTGGCCGTGGTGTCGCTGGTGTCCATGTGGTGCGCGAGCGCGGTCAGCGGGGCGAGCAGCTCGCGCTCGGCGCGGATGGCCTCCTGCAGCGACATGTCGCCGTGGCTCAGAGGATGGCGGCGGCGGGTCTCGGAGAAGCGCTTGACCAGGCTCTCCTCCTTGGCCTCCAGGTAGATCATGCGCAGATCGTAGCGGCTGCGCAGGCGTGCGATCTGCTCCGGCAGGTGCGCAAGATGGCGTTCGCTGCGCGCATCCACGCTCACCCCCACGTCCCGATAGCCCGACTGCTCCAGGTAGAGCAGGGTGTCTTCCAGTAGGGCGGCGGGCAGGTTGTCGATGCAGAAATAGCCCGCGTCTTCGAGCAGGTTCAGGGCCACGCTCTTGCCGGAACCGGAAAGTCCCGTGATGACGACCACGCGCATGCGGTGACCTCGGGCTGCAACGGCTGCATTATGCCGCAGACCGCCGGCCTGCGTTCAGTCCTCCTGCCCGTCCGACTCGGCGGCGGCGATGGCGGCGCGCTGGCGCTCGGCGAATTCGTCGGCGGAGTTGAAGCCGCGCAGCTTGAGGATGTGGTTGCGCACCGCCACCTCGACCAGTACCGCCAGGTTGCGCCCCACCGCCACGGGGATGCGCACCTCGGGCACCTCCACGCCCAGGATCACCCGCCCCTCGGCGTGCATGTCGAGGCGATCGACCTCCTCCCAGCGTTCCGCGGGGGTGAGGTTGATGATGAGTTTCAAGTTCTTGCGCTGTTTGACCGCCGTCTCGCCGAACAGTCGCCGTACGTTGACCACGCCCAGGCCGCGCACTTCCATGAAGTCCTGCAGCAGCGGCGGGCAGCGCCCCTCCAGGGTGTCGGGCGAAACGGCGTAGATGTCCACCGCGTCGTCGGCCACCAGGCGGTGACCGCGCGAGACGAGCTCCAAGGCGAGCTCGCTCTTGCCCACCGCGGGGTCGCCGGTGATGAGTACGCCCAGGCCGGCGACCTCCATGAACACCCCGTGCAGCATGGTCGAGGGGGCAAGGGCCTGGCTCATGAGGTGGGAGAGCACCCGCATGAGGTTGGGGCTCGGCTCGGGCGTGGTGAACAACGGGGTGGCCGTACGCTCGGCCGCGTCGATCAGCTCCGGTGGCACCGCCTCGCCGTTGGCCACCACCACGGCGGCCAGCTCGGTCGAGTAGAGATGGTCTATGGCCTGGCGCAGGGCCTGTGGGGAGAGCTTGCGCAGGTAGTCCATCTCGGCGCAACCCAGCACCTGCACCCGGTTGGGATGGACGAAGTTGAGGTGACCGATCAGGGCGAGGCTGGGTTTCTGCACCGTGTCGGAGGTCAGCCGCTTGTCGCCGCCCGCCCGCCCCGCGACCCACTCGAGCTGCAGGCGCTCGGCAGCGGCGCGGTACAGCTCGGCGACGCTGATGCCAGGGCTCACGGCCTCCACTCGGTGATGGCGCGATGGATGTGGGCCGCGTCGGGGGCGTGGCGCAGCTTCTCGCGAAAGGCGGGTTCACTGAGCATCTGCGCCAGCTCGCCCAGGATCTGCAGGTGCACGTCGGTGGCCGTGGCCGGCACGAGCAGGACGAAGACCAGGTCCACCGGCAGGTTGTCGGGGGCGTCGAAGTCGATCGGTGCCTTCAGCCGCACGCAGGCGCAAGCGGCCTCCTTCAGCCCCTTGATGCGGCCGTGCGGGATGGCGATGCCGTAGCCGAGGGCAGTGGAGCCCAGCTTCTCGCGCGAGAACAGGCTCTCGAACACCTCCGCGGCGGAGATGCCATGGGTGGTCTCGAACAGCTGGCCCACCCGTTCGAACAGCCGCTTCTTGCTGGCGGCGTCCAGATCGACGAGGACGTTCTGCGGCCGGATCAGGGGCGCAATCAGGTTCATGTCCGTATCGTCCCCTGCGGGCAGCGGCTCAGCCCAGATCCGCCGCCTGCCGCTTGATCCCCCCGGATTCGCGGTGCACGTCGGTGAGCTTCTGCTTGTGCTTGAGGATCTGACGGTCGAGCTTGTCGGCCAGGGCATCGATCGCCGCATACAGGTCACCATCGACATGCTCGACGAAGATGTCCTTGCCGGGCAGATGGACGTTGACCTCGGCCTTCTGCCGCAGTTTCTCCACCGACAACACCACGGAGACGTCGATCACGTGGTCGAAATGGCGCGTGATGCGCCCGAGCTTGTCCTCCACGTAGCTGCGTAGGGCGGGGGTGACGTCGAGATGATGGCCGGTGATGTTGAGGTTCATATCGCGTGCTCCTTGCAAGGTTCAGGCCGACTTGCGCTGACTGGCCGGTGGGATGTTCATCGCCTCGCGGTATTTGGCCACCGTCCGGCGGGCCACCACGAAGCCCTGCTGTCTGAGCAGGTCGGAGATGGCGTGATCGGATAGTGGACAGGTGCGGTTCTCGGCCTCAATGAACTGCCGGATGAGGGCCTTGATCGCCGTGCTGGAGGCCGCCCCGCCGCTGTCGGTGGCCAATGCGCTGTTGAAGAAATACTTGAATTCATAGATGCCCCGGGGGGTCATCATATACTTCTGCGTGGTCACCCGCGAGATGGTCGATTCGTGCAGATCGAGCACATCGCCGATCTCGCGCAGGGTGAGCGGGCGCATGGCCACCTCGCCGTGTTCGAGGAAGTGGCGCTGGCGATCGACGATGGCCTGTGCCACGCGCAGGATGGTCTCGAAGCGTTGCTGCACGTTGCGGATGAGCCAGCGCGCCTCCTGCAGCTGCGACGACAACGTCGGAGCCGCATCGCGGTGCTGACGCAGGATGTCGGCATACATCTGGTTGATCCTCAACCTGGGCATCACATCGGGGTTGAGGCTCGCCACCCACATGCCCTTGACCTTCTTGACGATGACGTCGGGCACCACGTAGTGGGCGGCGGCGGGTGCGTAACGCGCCCCCGGCCGCGGGTCGAGCGAGGTGATCAGCCGCCGCACGGCGTTGAACTGCTGCTCGCCTTCGAGCGCGAGCAGCCGCCTGAGCTTGCCGTATTCGCGCTGTGCCAGCAGGGCCAGGTGCTGACGCACCACCGCCTTGGCCTCGGCTAGGAAGGGGGTGTCCGGCGGCAGGGCGTTCAGTTGCAGCCACAGGCACTCACTTAGGTCGCGCGCCCCCACGCCGACGGGATCGAAGCTCTGCAGTAGCTTCAGGGCCGCCTGCAGCTCCAGCGGCTCCACCTCCCATTCGCGCGGCAGCATCTGCGCGATCTCATCCAGGGCCACCGTGAGGTAGCCGTCCTCGTCCAGGCTCTCGATCAGCAGCCGCACCAGCCGGCGCTCGCGCTCGGGCATGGCGGAGAGCGACAATTGGTTGAGCAGGTGCTGGCGCAGTCCTTCGCTCGACCGGTCGGGCTGCTGGAATTCGCGCTCCTCGTCATCATCTGCAGCCGCCAGGGTGTAACTGCGCTCGCCCCAGGCCATCTCTTCGTAAACGTCGTCCGCGCCGGCGGCAGCTACCGGCTGTACCGGCAGCGGTTCATCGGTTGCGTTCTCGGCCGTCGTCTCGTCCTCGAGCCGCTCGAGCAGGGGATTGTCCTGCAGCATCTGACCGATCTCCTGCTCCAGCTCCAGGCTGGACAGCTGCAGCAGGCGGATGGACTGTTGGAGCTGCGGGGTGAGGGTGAGCTGCTGGTGCAGCTTAAGCTGTAGGCTTTGTTTCATAGAGCGAGACGATGGGCCACACGCCGCATTATCGGTCGCCCAACCCGTATCTGTAGTCGCAGCCGCCGCAGGGGCTCAGCGTCAGAGCCGGAAATGCTCCCCCAAGTACACCTTGCGCACACTTTCATTATAAACGATCTCCTGCGCGCCGCCGGCGGCCAGCACCGAGCCTTCGCTAATGATGTAGGCCCGGTCGCAGATGCCCAGGGTCTCGCGCACGTTGTGGTCGGTGATGAGCACGCCGATGTCCCGCTCGGTGAGGAAGCGCACGATCTTCTGGATGTCCATGACCGAGATGGGGTCTATCCCGGCGAAAGGCTCGTCGAGCAGGACGAACCTGGGGTGCATGGCGAGAGCGCGGGCGATCTCCACCCGGCGGCGCTCGCCACCCGAGAGGCTGGCCGCGTGCGCCTCGCGCAGATGGGTGATGTGCAGGTCTTCCAGCAGGTAGTCCAGATGCTCCTGCAGCGCCTGCCCCCTGAGACCGCGCAGCTCGAGCACCGCGGCGACGTTCTCCGCCACGGTCAGGCGCCGGAAGATGGAAGGCTCCTGCGGCAGGTAACACAGCCCCTTGCGGGCGCGGCGATGCACCGGGGCATGGGTGATGTCCTCGCCGTCGAGCAGTATGCGGCCGCCATCGGGCCGCACCAGACCGACCAGCATGTAGAAACAGGTGGTCTTGCCGGCGCCGTTCGGGCCCAGCAACCCCACCACCTCGCCGCTGGCCACCTGGATCGACACCCCGTTGACCACCTGGCGCGCACGGTAGCGTTTGGTGAGCGCTACCGCCTCCAGCACGCTCATGGTCGGGTTGCCGGCCTGTCCTCGGGCCGGGTCTGCGCAGGCGAAGGCTCAGGCCGTCGTGGTGCCGACTCCTGTCCGCCGCGGCCGGACTGCGCCTCCCGCGGCAGGATCACCGCCCGCACGCGGCCGGCCTTTTGGCCCGGCAGGGCGCCGCTGGCGAAATACTGTTCGGTCTTGGCGTCGTAGGTGATGAGATCGCCGCGCAGCTCTTCCTCGCCCTTCTTGACGTAGGCCTCGCCGATCAGTCGCACCAGCTCCTTGCGGCCGTCGTATTCCACCCGGTTGGCCCAGGCATCGACCCACTCGCCACGCCCATCGAGCCGCTGGCGAAAATGCGCCGGCTTGCCGGTGGCCACGCCGGACAGGAACCCGTCGGCGTCCTGACGCACCTCGATGCGCTCGGCCTGCACGCGCAGGGTCCCCTGGGTGAGGATGACCCTGCCTTCGTACACCGCGAGCTTTTGCAGGTCGTCCATGCGCGCCGTGTCCGCCTCGATGTGCACAGGTTTGTCACGATCGGCCCGTTCGGCCTGCGCGCTCAGGGGCAACACACCCAACAGGGCGGCGAGACAGGCCGCGCCGACGGCGCAGCGGTCAGCGCGGCGCATAGACAGCCTTGACACCGCCCGCGAGCTCCAGCCGCCGCGCCCGGCCATCGAGCACCATGCGGTCGGCGCGCAAGTGTGTGCCGCCCTGCCGCAGCTCGACCGGTTTGTCGGTCTGCAGGAGCTGGGCCTCCGGGGTGACGTGCAGATATTCCGTGGTCATGGTCAGTTCCGGTGTCTGTGCTGTGGCCGCGCGGATCACCTGCACCTGCCCAAGCAGGTGCACGTGCTCGCCACGCGGGGAGATCAGGCCACGCTGCGCCAGCGCCTGTACGCTGGGTGCGGCGCGCGCCTGCATACGAAAGTGCGGCCCGGTCAGCTCGGTCGTCTCGTCGTCCGGATAGTATCGCAGCTGTTCGGCCGACAGGACATAGCGCGGGTAGCCCTGGTGATCGTAGGCGGTGGCGGCGAAGCGGTCGATGATCAGATCCGGCTCGTGCCGGAAGGCGGCCTCGCTCATCGTCAGCGGCCGGCTGGCGATCTGGTTGAGCCACCAGGCCAATGCTGCCAGCGCTGCCGCCAGTATGAGCGGCAACCAGGAATGCGGCTGGGTGCTCATCGGTCGTAGAGGGCCAATTGTTTGTCCCAACTGCCCTGCGCGCGCATGATCAGCTCGCAGACCTCGCGCACGGCTCCGCGTCCGGCCTGTGCCCGGGTGACGTAATGCGCGCGGTCGCGGACCAGTTCGGGCGCGTGCGGCACCGAAAGGGCCAGTCCGCAGCGGCGCAGGACCGGCAGATCGACGATGTCGTCGCCCATGTAGGCGGTCTGTGCCGCCGCAAGCCCGGTCTCCGCCAACAGGGCCTGGTAGGGCAGCAGCTTGTCGTCGGCGCCCTGGAAGATGCGGTCTATGCCCAGGTTCCTCGCCCGGTGCAGCACCACCTGCGAGGTGCGGCCGGTGATGATGGCCGCCTCCACCCCGCTGGCGCGCAGCATCTTGATGCCATGGCCGTCGAGCGAATTGAAGGCCTTGTATTCCTGGCCGTCGTCGCCGTAGAACAGGCTGCCGTCGGTGAGCACGCCGTCGACGTCGAAGATGATCAGCCGCACCTGCGCCGCCCGCTGGTAGACCGCCTGTAGCTCCATCGCCCGTCCCCTCAGACCACCCCGGCGCGCAGCAGGTCGTGCATGTTGATCGCGCCCGTGAGCCGACCGGCCTGATCGAGGGCGAGTAGCCCGTTCACACGCGCCTCCTGCATCAGCCGAGCGGCCTCCACTGCCAGTACGTCTTGTGAGATGGTGCGCGGGTTGCGCGTCATCACCGCCCCTATGGTCAGCGCGCGCAGATCCACGTCGCGCTCGAACAGCCGCCGCAGATCGCCGTCGGTGAACACCCCGGCGAGCCGTCCCTGTCCATCGACCACCGCGGTCATGCCCAGGCCCTTGCGCGTCATCTCCAGCAGGGCCTGCTTGAGGCTCGCGTCCTCGCGCACCACCGGCAGGGCCTCGCCCTGATGCATGATGTCGCGCACGTGCACGAGTAGCCGGCGCCCCAGGCTGCCGCCCGGATGCGTGCGGGCGAAGTCCTCGGCGGTGAAGCCGCGCGCATAGAGGGTGGCCACCGCCAGGGCGTCGCCCAGGGCGAGCGCCGCCGTGGTGCTGGCCGTGGGGGCCAGGTTGTGCGGGCAGGCCTCCTGCTCCACCCGCGCGTCGAGATGGATGTCGGCCTCACGCGCGAGGGTCGAACCGGCATTGCCGGTCATGGCGATCAGCCGCGCCCCGCGCCGCTTGATCAGCGGCAGGATGGTGGTCAGCTCGGCGCTCTCGCCCGAGTTGGACAGCGCCAGCACCACGTCCTCACCGGTGATCATGCCCAGGTCGCCATGGCTCGCCTCGGCCGGGTGCACGAAGAAGGCGGGCGTGCCGGTGCTGGCCAGGGTGGCGGCGATCTTACGGGCGATGTGGCCTGACTTGCCCATGCCGCTCACCACCACCCGTCCCCTGCAGGCGAGAAAGGCCTGCACGGCGGCGACGAAGGCAGCATCCAGCCGCTCGGTCAGGGCGGCCACCGCCTGCGCCTCGATCGCCAGGGTCCGGCGCGCCATCGCCAGGATGTCGGCGGCGTCGATCGGTTCGGATGTCATAATGGCGGCAAAGTATAGCCGCAAGCCCCCCTGCGGACCATGCCCACCACCCTGGAACTCGTCCTGCTCCTGCTCGCGACAGCCGTCGTCACGGTGGCGCTGTTCCGGCGCCTCGCGCTGCCGCCCATCCTGGCCTACATCCTGATCGGTGCCGCCCTGGGGCTCGCCCTGCCCTATCACGAGGAGGACTCGCCCGCCGTGCATCTGGCTGAGTTCGGCGTGGTCTTCCTCATGTTCTCCATCGGGCTGGAGTTCTCGCTCGCCAAGCTCAAGACCATGCGCAACGAGGTCTTCGTGCTGGGCGGGGCGCAGGTGGTGCTGACCACGCTCGCCTTCGCCGGCATCGCGCTGGCCGCCGGCTGGCCGCTGGAGTCGGGGCTCGCGGTGGGCGCCATCCTGGCCATGTCGTCCACCGCCATCGTGAGCAAGCTGCTGGCCGAGCGCAACGAGCTGGACAGCGACTACGGCCGGCCCGTCATCGGCGTGCTGCTGTTCCAGGATCTGGCGGTCGCCCCGCTGGTGATCTTCATCCCGGCGCTGGCTGCCAGCCAGGGGCTGGCCGGCTCGCTGCTGCTGGCGAGCGTGAAGGCGGCGGCAGCGCTGGCGCTGATCCTCATCATCGGTCAGCGCATCCTGCGGCCCTGGTTCCATCTGATCGCCCAGGCCAAGTCGAGCGAGCTGTTCATGCTGAACGTGCTGCTGATCACTCTGGCGCTCGCCTACGCCACCGACCGGGCGGGGCTGTCGCTCGCCCTGGGGGCCTTCCTAGCCGGGGTGCTGATCTCCGAGACCGAATACCGCTACCAGGTGGAGAGCGACATCCGACCCTTCCGCGACGTGCTGATGGGCCTGTTCTTCGTCTCCATCGGGCTGCTGCTCGACCTGGAGGTGCTGGCGGCTCACTGGGCGGAGGTGCTGGCCGCACTGCTCGCGCTGATCGCGGTCAAGCTCGTCATCGTCTTAGGGCTCGTGTGGTGGCTGCAGGCGAGCCTCGCTATCGCCTTGCGCGCGGGGCTCGCGCTCGCCCAGGCCGGTGAGTTCGGTTTCGTCCTGTTGTCGGTGGCCGGACGCAACGGCCTGGTGGACGCCGCCACCCAGCAATACCTACTGGCGGCGATGATCCTGTCCATGCTGGCTGCCCCCCTGCTGGTGCATTACGCCCCGCGGCTCGCGCGCCGGTTGGACGCGGGCGAGTGGAGCCGGCGCGCAGCCGACATCCATGCCATCGCCACGCGCAGCTTCGGCATCCACGACCACGTCATCCTGTGCGGCTACGGACGCACCGGACAGAGTCTGGCGCGGCTGCTGGAGGCGGAGGACGTGCCCTACATCGCCCTCGACCACGACCCCAAGCGGGTGGCTGCCGCGGCCGCGGCAGGCGAGAACGTGGTCTTCGGCGAATCCACTCGCCTGGAAGTGCTGCTGGCGGCAGGCCTGCGCCGGGCGAAGGCGGTGGTGATCACCTTCGCCCACACCCGCGCGGCCTTGCACACCATCGCCGCCGTGCAGAGCGTCAAACCCGAGCTGCCCATCATCGTGCGCACCGTGGACGAGACCGACCTCGATCAGCTGCGTGCGGCAGGTGCGACCGAGGTGGTGCCGGAGGTGATGGAAGGGGCTTTGATGCTCGGTTCGCAGACCCTGCTCATGGCCGGTGTGCCACTCGCACGTGTGCTGCGCCGCATCCGCGCCACCCGCGAGGAGCGTTACGCCGCCCTGCGCGGCTACTTCCGCGGGCTGACCGACGAGGAGGAGCAGGACGAGGCGGCCCAGGAGCGGCTGGTCAGCATCCAGTTGACCGAACGGCATGGCGCCACCGGCAAGACCCTGGCCGAGCTGGGGTTGGAGGCCGACGGGGCGGCGGTGGTGGCCGTGCGCCGCCGGGGTATCCGCGGCACGGAGCCGTCGGCCGACACCCGTCTGCAGGCCGGCGACATCCTGGTGCTACGCGGCACACCGCAGGCACTGGCGCTGGCGGAGATGAAACTGACCGGCTGAGACCTGCCCGCAGCCGACGGTACCGCCGGCAGACGTCGCACCGCCGCCTTATGCGCACCGGGTTCAGAACAACGCCGCCGCCCCGCAGTTGGCCTCACCGCCCGCGGCGTTCCACAGACCCGTGCGGACGTCGTAACAGCGCGCCGCCACGGGCGCCGTACCGCCGCCGCTGTAGGGGCTGAAACGGAAATTGCCGCTGTCGGCACGACCATCGTCGATCTTGCGGTCGATCTCGGCCAACAGGCGGGCGGGGATCTGGTTGCCGGTCTTGAGGTTGAGGCGCAGGGAGCCGTTGGCGCCGGCGAAATCGGCGTCGTGCCTGAGCTGCAGGGTGGCGTTGTAGGGGTTGCGCGGCCATTCGCCGGCCGGGTCGGGATGGGCGTCGCGCGCCTGGTAGTTGCCGGTGATCAGGTTGGCGTGTGCCAGATGCACCCAGGCCAGCAGGCTCTCGCGCGCCTGCGCGGTATCCTGGATCACCCCGTCGCCATTGCCCCCCACCTGCGGGCTCGCGATGCCGGCGAGGTTGGCGTAGGCGTGAGGGCCTGGATAATCGCCCGGCAGTGCGCGATATTTGTCTTGAAAGGCATAATAAGCCGCCTTGACGCTGTCGATCTGGGTGATGACGGCACGCACGCGCGCGCTTTCGATGAGCTCCTGCCCCTTGAGCACTCCGCCCAGCAACAGCCCGATGACCACCAGGACGATGGCCAGTTCGATCAGGGTGAACCCGGTCAGCACGCGCGGCATGGCCTGTGTGTGCAAGCAAGCTGTAGGCCAATCAGATGCAAGAACGCAGCGTGCATCTGGCCGCGTCGGCGGCGTCGGTTTTCCGACACGGCCGACAGCAGGTGGTGTGTCGAGGCGCCCAGGCATGCACTACAGTGTACGCGGGGCCGGGATCGGACTCAAATGCGACTGCAGGGCGGCGATGACCGCCCGATATACACCCTGGCCATGAAATCGACCGCACCCGCCACCCACACGGCCGTCCGCGCAGCGACGGCCGAGACGGCCCTCGCCGTGGCCCAGCGGGGCAACAGGGCACTGGCCCTGATGCTGCTGTTGCTGCACGTCGCCTTCGTCTGGGGGGCCGGCGAGCCCTGGGGTCAGGCCGTCAGCCTCGCGCACTACGGCGCCTTCCTGCTCTGGCAGCCCTTCCTGAGCAATGTGCAACGCCTGCCGTGGTCGCGTGCCTTGGTGGTCCTCGCGGTGGGGGTATGGCTCGCGGTCTGGCCCACGGCCTGGGCCATCGCCCTGTGGTGCATCATGCTGGCCGCCCTCGTGGGCGGGATCGCCCTGGGCACATCCGGCTGGCGCGAGCGCCTGCCCCTGGTCCTCGCCTTCATCTATCTCCTCGCCCTGGTCGTGCTATGGCTGCTGCCGCGGCTGTATGGTCTGCCCCAGTCCTCAGCGCGGCCGTGGGGCTATGCCCACGACGCCCTGGTCCTGCTGCCGCTGCTGGTGCTGTTGCTGCCCTCGCCCAGGCCGCGTGCGGCCACGCTGGGCAGCGACCTGCTGCATGCCGTGTTGATCTTCCTGTTGCTCGGTGTGCTGGTGCTGGGCGGTCATACCGCCATGCGCGTGCTGGACATCGGTTACGTGCAGGGCATGCTGTGGAGTGGGCTCATCCTGGCCGGGGCCCTGTTGATGTTTGTGTGGCTGTGGGGCCCGCGCGGCGGCTTCGCCGGCCTGCGCAATCTGTTCTCCCGCTACGTCCTGTCGCTGGGGCAGCCGCTGGAGGATTGGCTGGCACAGACGGCCGCGGCGGCGGAAAAGGAGGCCGACCCGGAGGCCTTCATCCGCGCCACCATGGAGGGGTTTTCCAACCTACCCTGGGCCACCGGTGTAGCCTGGCGCACCCAGTACTCGGAAGGGCGGCTGGGGAAGGACAGCCCCTATAGCGAGCGTTTCCGACATCTGGGTGTGGAGGCCGTGTTCTACACCGAACGCCCCCTCAACCCGACCTTCGTGCTGCATCTGCGCCTGCTCACCCAGGTGGTGGGGTATTTCTACGCGGCCAAGATCCGCGAGCAGGCGCTGGCCACCAATGCCTACACCCAGGCCATCTACGAGACCGGTTCGCGCTTGACCCATGACGTGAAGAACATGCTGCAGTCGCTGCGCACCCTGAGTTCGGCCGCCGAACATAGCGGCCCGGACCAGGCAGTGGAACTGCAGCAGCTGATGCAGCGACAGATGCCGCAGATCGTCAAACGGCTGGAGATCACCCTGGACAAGCTCAAATCCCCGCAGCGGGCAGCCGAGGTCGGCAGTGAGGGGCTCGTCCTGGCGCGCGAATGGTGGCGGGATCTGAAGGCCCGTTACAGCCAGGACGGCATCGATTTCCACACCGATGACGCCAACGCCGAGGGCTGGCTGCCCCAGGACCTGTTCGACAGCGTGGCCGACAACCTGTTGCAGAACGCCTTGCGCAAGCGACAGCAGGACCCCGAGCTGCACATCCGCGTGTGGTTCACGCTGCGTGGCGGCCCGCAACTGGTGGTCATCGACGACGGGGCCGCCGCCCCACCGGAGGTCGTGCGCAAGCTCTTCCATGCACCGGTGTCGAGCCATGACGGCCTGGGTATAGGCCTGTATCAGGCGGCCAAACAGGCCGCTCAGCTGGGCTACCGTCTGACCCTGGAGGAGAACCGCGAAGGCCGAGTGAGCTTCCGCCTATACCCGCTGCCGCCCGGGGAGGTCGGCAGCGCCGTTGGCGGCGGGAAGGCCGCGGTCTGAGGCCGCAGGCCTAGGCGCCGGCCGCCTCCACCATCAGGCGCTTCATCTCCGCCACCGCCCGCTCCCAGCCGACGAACAGGGCATGCGCGACGATGGCATGGCCGATGTTGAGCTCGGCTATACCTGGGATGGCGGCCACCGGCTGCACGTTGTGATAGTTCAGGCCATGTCCGGCGTTGACCTGCAACCCGAGCCGCCGTCCATGGGCCACCGCCTCACGGATGCGGGCGAGGGCCTCGTGCCGCTCGGCCTCGGTCAGCGCATTGGCGTAATGACCGGTGTGCAGCTCCACCACCGGGGCACCTGCCTGGTGGGCCGCGTCGAGCTGTGCGGCTTCGGGGTCGATGAACAGCGACACGCGGATGCCGGCCTGCTTCAGCCGCCCGCAGGCTTCGGTGATGCGCGCGTAATTCGCCACCACGTCCAAGCCCCCCTCGGTGGTCAGCTCCTCGCGCCGCTCGGGCACCAGACACACGTCGTGCGGCCGCACCTCGAGGGCAATGCCGATCATCTCCTCGGTGACCGCCATCTCCAGGTTCATGCGGGTGGAGAGCAGGCGTCGCAACACGCGCACGTCCTCGTCCTGGATGTGGCGGCGATCCTCGCGCAGGTGCAGGGTGATGGCGTCCGCCCCGGCCGATTCCGCCATCAGCGCCGCCTGGATCGGGCTGGGATAGGGCGTGCCTCGGGCCTGGCGCAGGGTGGCGACGTGGTCGATGTTGACGCCGAGCTTGAGCATGATCGGGAAGCGGGAAGCGGGGAAGTGGGAAACGGGGAAGGGTGGAGCGATCTTTTATTTTAACGAAGTCGGAGGTTGGCGCGATCAGGGGCGTTGTCAGCCTTGGCCTTGGCCGTGCAAGCCCTCGGCAAAGGCCCGCAGGGTGTCTGCCTTGAACTGCTCGGACTGCCTTTGCGCCTGGCGGGCGAGTGCACGCTGCAGCGGATCGCCTCCCCTGCCGCCGGCGGCCTGTGCATCCTCGGGCTCGGCCAACAGGGGATAGACCACGCGACGGCGGCGCTGCGCGTCGAACCAGTACAGGTTGCGCGCCACCCGTTCGTAGCCGTAGGGCATCAGCAGGGCGCCGAACTCGGCCGCCGCGGGGTAGCCCTCGCCCGCGCCCTGCGCGCCGATGAAGCCGGCCGCGGCCAGGCGCTCGGTGAACCGCGCCGCATCGCGCAGATACAGGTGGGCGAGGTAGAGATAGTGCTGCCGCCGCAGGGTCCAGGCCACCACACCGTCGGCGTCCACCTCGCGCACGGGCGCCTCTGCCGCCGGCGTGCCGAGGGCGTTGACATGGTGCAGCACGACGCCCGCCGGGTGGGCGAGCATGGCGGGGTTGCGCCCCTCGAGGTAGTTGACCACGCTGTAGGCAAGGCGCACATAGGCCTGCACGGGGCTGCGCAGGGTGGTGTCTGCCTGCAGGCGCTCGTGCAGGGCGAGCAACTGCGGCAGCTGGTCGGCAGGTACCGGCGCGGCCAGGGTAAGGCGGTGGCCATCGGGGAAGTCGGCCACCACCGCGTCGTCCTCGCGCGGCAACAGCACGCGCAGGTTGTAGCGGCCTTCCAGGTGGCGCCGCAGGATGTCCAGCCAGGCACCCGGGTGGATGTCGCGTACGCTGGTCGCTAGCTCGTCGAAGCGCTCGGCGCTGGTCAGACTCACCACTTCGCTGCCGCGATAGGCGAGCTCCAGGCCGGACAGCCCGCCGGCATGGCGCAGCCGCACCCGGTGACCGTCGGCGTCCAGCCATTCAGCCGACCAGCCCCGTTTCTCCAGGCGGAAACGCTCCGGTACGAGGTCGCCGAGGAACAGGCGCGTGGGTAGATCTTGCGCGCTGCGCACCGCCGACAGCAGCGCCACCGGCACGCGGAAAGGCCGTTGCAGCTCGGCCGGGAGGATACGGCGGGGAAATACCGGTGCACGCTCGGCTGCGCTATGCTGTTCGCCCTGGGGCACGTCGCGCGGGTCCATCCCATCAGTATACCGCCGCCCCACCCGTCAAGCTGCGCCTGCCGCTCGCATGACCAGCCAAACCTCCAGCCCCGTCTTCCGCGTGTGCGGCCTGACCAAGGTCTATCGCATGGGCGAGGTCACGGTCGAGGCCCTGCGCGGTATCGACCTGGAGCTGTATGCGGGTGAGCTCGTCGTGCTGCTGGGGCCATCGGGCAGCGGCAAGTCCACCCTGCTCAACATCCTCGGCGGGCTGGACGCCGCCAGCAGCGGCGAGGTCTGGTACCAGGGGCAGCGGCTCAGCGACGCCGATGAGCGCGCGCTGACGCGCTTCCGCCGCGAGCACGTGGGTTTCGTCTTCCAGTTCTATAACCTCATTCCCAGCCTGACCGCGCGCGAGAATGTGGCTGCCGTGACCGAGATCGCCCGCGCCCCCATGCCGCCGGAGGAGGCCCTACGGCTGGTGGGGCTGGGCGAGCGGCTGGATCACTTCCCGGCTCAGCTGTCCGGCGGCGAACAGCAGCGTGTGGCCATCGCGCGGGCGATCGCCAAGCGGCCGGCGGTGTTGTTGTGCGACGAGCCCACCGGTGCACTCGACTCGCACACCGGCGTGGTGGTGCTGGAAGTGCTGGAGCGGGTCAACCGCGAGCTGGGCACGCTGACCGTGCTCATCACCCACAACGCCGGCATCGCGGCGATGGCCGATCGCGTGGTGCGCATGAGCGACGGCCGCATCGCCGAGGTGCGCCGCAACCTGCACAAGACGCCGGCCCGGCAGCTCAGCTGGTGAACGTGCGCGCCCTCGATCGCAAGCTCATGCGCGACCTGTGGCGCCTGCGTGGGCAGGTGCTGGCCATCGCCGCGGTGATCATGGGTGGGGTGGCCACCCTGGTGATGTCGCTGTCCACCTACGATTCCCTGGTGTACACGCGCGACCGCTTCTATGCCGAGTACCGTTTCGCCGACGTCTTTGCCCTGGTCGAGCGCGCCCCGCAGACCGTGGCCGAGCGGCTGCGCGAGCTGCCGGGCGTGGGGCGGATCGAGACGCGCGTGCGGGCAGCGGTCAAGCTGCAGGTGGAGGGCTTCGACGACCCCATCAACGGGCTCATCTTCTCCCTGCCCGACGGCGGTGAGCCGGAGTTGAACCGCCTGTACCTGCGCCGCGGGCGGCTACCCGCACCCCTGAGCAGCGACGAGGCGGTGGTCACCGACACCTTCGCCGAGGCGCACGGGCTTGCCCCCGGCGACACGATCGCCGCCATCATCAACGGCCGCTGGCGGCGCCTGACCCTGGTCGGCATCGCGGTGTCGCCCGAGTACATCTATCAGATCGCCCCCGGGGCCATGTTCCCCGACTTCAAGCGCTACGGGGTGCTGTGGATGGGCCGCCAGGCCTTGGCCGCCGCCTATGACATGGAAGGGGCCTTCAACAGCGTGGCCCTCAGTCTCGCGCCCGGTGCCTCGGCCCGCGCCGTCATCGACGAGCTCGACGAGCTACTCGCCCGCTACGGGGGCATCGGCGCCTTCGCCCGCGCGGAACAGTTCTCCAACCGCTTCCTGAGCGAGGAGCTCAAGACGCTCGCCACCACCGCGCGCATCTTCCCCGCCATCTTCCTGGGGGTGGCGGCCTTCCTGCTCAATGTCGTGCTCACGCGCACCATTAGCCTGCAGCGGGGCGAGATCGCCATCCTCAAGGCCTTCGGCTACGGCGACCTGGCCATAGGGCTGCATTACCTCAAGTTCACCCTGGCCGTCGCCCTGCTGGGGGTGGCGGCGGGCCTGGGGCTGGGGGCGTGGTTCGGCCATTCGCTGGCGACGGTCTATCAGCAGACCACCTTCCGCTTCCCTTATCTGCACTATCTGCTCACGGCCGAGGTGATCGCGCTGGCCCTGGCCGCCGGCCTGCTGGCCAGCGTGATCGGGGCACTGATCGCGCTGGTCCGTGCCGTGCGCCTGACCCCGGCCGAGGGCATGCGGCCGGAGGCACCGATGGACTACCGCGCCACCGGGCTCGAGCGGCTGGACCCAAAGCGGCGGCTCGCCCCCGCCAGCCGCATGATCCTGCGCCACATCGGGCGCCGCCCCGTGCGCTCCGCCCTGACCGTGCTGGGCATCGCCTGCGCCTGCGCCCTGATGATGGTCGGCAACTATCAAAAAGGGGCGGTCGATTACATCATCGACTTGCAGTTTCGTCACGCCGCGCGCGAGGACCTGGCGGTGGTGTTCACCGCGCCGACCTCCGCACGCGTGCTGAGCGAACTGAGGGCCTTGCCGGGGGTGTATCACGCCGAGGGTTACCGCGACGTGGCGGTGATCCTGCGCCACGGGCCCCACCGCTACCGCGGCTGGCTCTACGGCCTCGAGCCCGCCGGCCGGCTGCACCGCGCACTCGACACCGAACTGCGGCCGGTGGCGGTGCCGGCCGGCGGGGTGGTGCTCACCGACCACCTGGCGCGCGAGGTGCTGCACATCCGCCCCGGCCAGACGCTGACCATCGAGGTGTTGGAAGGCCGCCGGCCGGTGCTGCAGGTGCCCGTGCTGGGCCTCACCCGACAATATCTGGGGGTGTCCGCCTATGTCCAGCGCGACACCCTGAACCGCCTGCTGCGCGAGGGGGCGGTGCTGACCGGGGCCTATCTGGGCATCACTGCGGGCGACGAGGCGCGGGTGTATGCCGAACTCAACCGCCGCCCGCGCGTGCTAGGCATGATCGCCAACCACGCCTCCATCGAGAGTTTCTATGCCAGCATGGGCCAGTTCGTGCTGTTCTACAACCTGGTGGCCACCCTGCTGGCCGCCAGCATCGCCTTCGGCGTGATCTACAACGGCGCCCGCATCGCCCTGTCGGAGCGCAGCCGCGAGTTGGCCAGCCTGCGCGTGCTGGGCTACACCCGCGGCGAGGTCGCCTACATCCTGCTGGGCGAGCTGGCCCTGCTCACCCTGGCGGCCATCCCCCTGGGTTTCCTGATCGGGATCGGGCTCACCGCCCTGGTGGTGGAGGTCTTCCGCACCGATCTCTACCGCCTGCCGCTGATCCTGGAGCCGTCCAACTATGCCCTGGGCGCGGCCGTGGTGCTCGCCTCCGCCCTCGTCTGCGGGCTCGTGCTGTGGCGGCAGTTGAGCCGCCTGGACCTCATCGGGGTGCTGAAGACGCGCGAATGAAGGCCGAGGCGCACGGCCCCCCGCTAGGGAAACCCTGCAAAACCGTTGCGAGCGGCTTATGGGCAAAGCGCACGCAGCGCAAGCCGCGAGACATCACAAGAAGTCAGGCGAGGCAGCCGAGCACCGCGCAACGCCGCCATCCGGCCGCACAGCAGGTTATTCAGAGGTCTCCCAGGTCTCGTCGGCCGGACCGCCCACTACCTGGGCCACCACCTCAGCGGGGAAACCGCGCCCGAGCAGGAAGCGGTACTGGCGGGCGCGCTCGCGCGCCTGCGTGGCCACCACACCGAAACGCCTGGCCCACAGCGCGCGACAGGCCTCGAGGTCGTGCGCGCGGGCGCTGGCCACGCTGGCGGCGATCAGCTCGGCAGACAGGCCCTGCTGGCGCAAGCTGTGCTCGATCCGGCGGCTGCCCTGGCGACCGACCTTGGCCTGCAACACGGCCTCAGCATAGCGCGCATCCGACAGCCAGCCCTCGCCCTGCAGCGCATCGAGCAGGGCCTCGATCTCATCCGCGCGGCCATATGGCGCGAGCTTGCGCTTGAGCTCCGCCCGGCTCCTTTCGCGCCGGGCGAGTAGCCGCAGGGCGCGCGCGCGCAGGTCCACCCGTTCAGGCCACCGCAGCGGCCACCGTCAG
Organism: Thiobacillaceae bacterium; assembly: GCA_025054655.1. Taxonomy (GTDB): domain Bacteria; phylum Pseudomonadota; class Gammaproteobacteria; order Burkholderiales; family Thiobacillaceae; genus JANWZL01. The sequence goes on from JANWZL010000143.1 coordinate 18,290, forward strand.
GCCTGCAGGCAGGCGTACGCCCAGGCGCTCGCGGATCTGCGCCTCGATCTCGTGGGCGATCTCCGGGTGCTCCTTGAGGTATTCGCGCGCGTTGTCCTTGCCCTGGCCGATCCGTTCGCCCTGATAGGCGTACCAGGCGCCGGCCTTGTCGATCAGCTTGTGCGCCACCCCCAGCTCGATGATCTCGCCCTCGCGCGAGATGCCCTCGCCGTAGAGGATGTCGAACACCGCCTCCTTGAACGGGGGCGAGACCTTGTTCTTGACCACCTTGACCTTGGTCTCACTGCCGATGACCTCCTCGCCCTTCTTGATCGAGCCCACACGCCGGATGTCCAGGCGTACCGAGGCGTAGAACTTGAGCGCGTTGCCGCCCGTGGTGGTCTCGGGGTTGCCGAACATCACGCCGATCTTCATGCGGATCTGGTTGATGAAGATGACCAGCGTGTTGGTGCGCTTGATGTTGGCGGTGAGCTTGCGCAACGCCTGGCTCATCAGCCGTGCCTGCAGACCCACGTGCGAGTCGCCCATCTCGCCCTCGATCTCGGCCTTGGGGGTGAGCGCGGCCACCGAGTCGATCACGATCACATCCACCGCGCCGCTGCGCACCAGCATGTCGGCGATCTCCAGGGCCTGCTCGCCGGTGTCGGGCTGGGAGATGAGCAGTTCCGACACGTTGACCCCCAGTTTCTGTGCATACACGGGGTCCAGGGCGTGCTCGGCGTCGATGAAGGCGCAGGTGCCGCCCTGCTTCTGCGCCTCGGCCACCACCTGCAGGGTCAGCGTGGTCTTGCCGGAGGACTCGGGGCCGTAGATCTCCACGATGCGACCGCGCGGCAGCCCCCCTACCCCCAGCGCGAGGTCGAGCCCCAGCGAGCCGGTGGAGATGACCTGCAGGTCTTCGGCCACGCTGCCATCGCCCATGCGCATGATGGAGCCTTTGCCGAACTGCTTTTCGATCTGGGCGAGCGCCGCCGTGAGCGCCTTGGCCTTGTTGTCGTCCATGCTCTGTCCCTTGTCTCGAACGGAAGTTCGATGATAATCCGGTTTCGTCCAACTCGTGCGTCTATTGTACGCGCTCCAGCATCCCCTGTAAGGCGTGGGCCACCGATTGCGCGCGTATGCCGCGCCGGTCGCCGGTAAAACGCAGGGTCTGGCTGTCCACCCGGCCTGTGTGCAGGGCCCAGGCGAAGCAGACCGTGCCCACCGGTTTGTCCGGCGTGCCGCCGCCGGGCCCGGCGATGCCGGAGATGGCGAAGGCAGCCTGCGCCCGGCTGTGGGCGAGCGCCCCCAGGGCCATCTCGCGCACCGTCGGCTCGCTCACCGCCCCGTGCACGGCGAGCGTGGTCTCGCGCACCCCCAGCAACTCCAGCTTGGCGGCGTTGCTGTAGGTGACGAAACCGCGGTCGAACCAGGCCGAGCTACCGGCGATGGCGGTGATGGCCTGGGCGGCCCAACCGCCGGTGCAGGACTCGGCGCAAGCAAGTAGCCAGCCGCGCGCGGCCAGGGCCTGCCCCAGGCGGCCGGCGATGGCCTCCAGGTCCTCCTGCGTCACATCCATCGCTGCACCCCCTGCAGGATGGCGATGCTGTAGGCCGCGGCCACCAGGTCGTCCAACATCACCCCACCCCCTCCAGTCACACGCCGCTCCAGCCAGCCGATGGGGAACGGTTTCCAGATGTCGAACAGCCGGAACAGGCCGAAGGCGGCCAGCCAGCCCCAGGGGCTGGCCGGGGCGAAGGGCAGCACGATGAGGAAGGCGGTCAGCTCGTCCCAGACCATGGCGGGGTGGTCGGCCTGCCCCAGGGCGCGGCCGGTGCGCCCGCAGGCCCACACCCCGATCATGGCGGCGGCGACGACAACGGCCCAATAGACGGTGGTGGGCAGGTGCGTGAGCAGGGCATACGGCGGCAGCGCCGCCAGGGTGCCCAGGGTGCCCGGGGCGCGCGGGCTCAGACCGGCGCCGCAGCCCAGGGCGATCCAATGCGCGGGATGGGCGCGCAGGAAGGCGAGGTCGGGCCACACCGCGCGGCGTTCAGGCCTCGGCGCCGTCGGCGAAGTGATCATAGCCGCGGACCTCATAGGCCATCGTCCGTCCGTGGTCGTCGCGCAGCGCGAGCCCAGCGCCGGCGGTGATGCGGCCGATGCGGGTGAGCGGTAGCCCAAGCCGCGCGGCGAGGGACTCGATGGCGGCGCCCAGTGCGGGCGCGGCGGTGAAGACGAGTTCGTAGTCGTCGCCGCCGGCCAGCAGACAGCGCTGCGCCAGTTGCACGTCCGCACAACCGCGCAGGGCGGCCGCTGCCGGCAGACGCGTGTACTCCAGCTCGGCCCCCACCCCGGAGCGCTCGAGGATATGCCCCAGGTCGGCCAGCAGCCCGTCGGAGATATCGATGGCGGCACTGGCCAGGCCGACGAGGGCGGCCCCCAGGGCCACGCGCGGCGCGGGGGTGTGCAGACGGGCAAGACAGGCCGCCGCCGCTTCGGGCTGCAGCCGGCAACGCCCCTGCAGATGTGCCAGTCCCAGGGCGGCCGCCCCCAGCTCGCCCGAGACCCAGACCTCGTCACCCGGCCGCGCCCCGGCGCGGGTGAGGGCCCGGCCCGCCGGCACTTCGCCGATCACCGTTAGACACAGCGTGAGCGGCCCGCGCGAGGTATCGCCGCCGATCAGCTCCACCCCGTGCGCCTCGGCCAGGGCGTACAGCCCCGCGCTGAAGGCGGCCAACCACGCCTCGTCCGCCCGCGGCAGGGCGATGGCGAGCAGGGCCCAGCGCGGCCGCGCCCCCATGGCGGCCAGATCCGAGAGGTTCACCGCCAGGGCCTTGTGGCCGAGCAGACGGGGATCGGTGTCGGGCAGGAAGTGCCGGCCGGCGAGCAGCATGTCGGTGGACACGGCCAGCTCCATGCCCCCGGTGGGGGCGACGAGGGCCGCGTCATCGCCCACCCCCAGCCGAGCCGTGGCCGCCGGCCGGCTGAAATGGCGGGCGATCAGCTCGAATTCGCTGGGCATGAGGGTTGAGTCAGGGGCGAGGAGATGTTGGGGGTGAGGGGTGAGGAGGGGCATTTTAACCGAGGGTCACGCCCAGCGCCCGGCCGATCAGCCAGGTGGTGAGCCCCGCCCCGCCGCCGATGGCGAGCATGCGCAGGCCGCCGCGCCAGGCCGCCTGACCGGTGAATAGGCTGATCGCGCTGCCCACGGCGTAGAGGCCGACGCCGGAGACGAGCACCGTGCCGGCCAGGGCGGTCTTGGGGCCCAACATGAGAAAGGGCAGCAGCGGCAGCGCGGCCCCCAGCGAGAAGGCCAGGAAAGAGGAGATGGCCGCCCCCCAGGGGGAGCCCAGCTCGGCGGGGTTGAGGCCCAGCTCCTCGCGCGCTAGGGTGTCGAGCGCGCGGTCGGGGTCGCGGATGAGCTGTTCGGCCATGTGTTTGGCCTCGTCTGGCGGCACCCCCTTGGCGGCAAAGATGAGGGCGAGCTCGGCCGCCTCGGCCTGGGGATATTGATCCAGCTCCTCGCGCTCCAGGCTGATCTGATACTCGAAGAACTCCCGCTGCGCGCGCACCGAGACGTATTCCCCGGCGGCCATGGACAAGGCCCCAGCGAGCAGACCCGCCACACCCGATAGCACGACGATGCCCGGTTCGGTCCCGGCGCCAGCCACCCCCAGGATGAGGCTGGTGTTGGAGACCAGACCGTCGTTCACGCCGAACACCGCCGCGCGCAGATTGCCACCCTCGGCGGTGGTGCGGTGGCGCGGCTCCTTGAAGTCCGCCCGCGTGGGCATGCCATGCGGGGCCGGGGCGTGATACAGGCTCATGCCGCGCACCTTCATGGCCGACAGCAGGCCGCGCAGCGGGGCCACCCCCAGCCAGCGCACCAGCCAGCCCACCAGCCGCGTGCGCACATCCGGCCGGTAGGCCGCCGGCGGCTCGCCCCCCGCCTGGCGCATGACCTCGGCCCAGATCGCCGCCTGCTCCTCCGCCGCCCGCGCCAGCTCCAGAAACAGCAGCTGGCGCGTGGTGCCCGACTCCTGGTCGGAGATGATGCGGTAGAGATAGGCCGAGCGCTTCTCTTCGCGCCAGGAGTCCAGTGCCTGCATGATGCGCAGTCTAGACGTGAAACGGGAAATGGGAAATGGGAAGGGCAAAGGGTGGGGTCAGGGGGTGGCGAGGGCCGCGACCACGTCGTGCAGGAAGGCCTCGTGGTCCCAGCTGCCCGGGTCGAGCGCCAGGCCCAGCCGCACCACCACCAACCGGTGCGTGGGGATGATGCTGACGTATTGCGCGCCGTGGCCGGCGGCGTGGAAGCTATGCACCGGCACCAGGTGCGGGCGGCCCACACCCTGGCGGTCGGGGGCGGGCACCCGCAGCCAGAAATGGGCGCCGTATTCGCGCCGCGGGTCGGCCGGTGCTGGGGTGCGGCTGAAGGCCACCCAGCCCGCGGGCAGGATGCGCCGGCCCGCCCACACCCCGTCGTTCAGATACAGCAGCCCCAAGCGTGCCCAGTCGCGCGCGCTGGCCCAGACGTAGGACGACAGGCCCGGATAGCCGGCGCTGTCCGGCTCGATCACCGCGCTCGTCATCCCCAGCGGGGCGAACAGCGTCTCCTGCGCGAATCGCGGCCAGGGCTTGGGGGCGGCGGCGGCCAGGATGCGCGCGAGGATGGCCGAGCTACCGCTGGCGTAGCTGTAATGGCGGCCGGGCGCGGCGGCAAGAGGCTTGGCGGCGGCGTAGGCCGCCATGTCGCGGCTGGCATAGAGCATGCGGATCACGTCCGCGCGCGGGTCGTCGTAGTCCTCGTCGAAGGCAAGTCCGCTGGACATCTGCAGTAGCTGCCGAAGGGTGATGGCGTGGCGGGCATCGGCAGGGTCGGCCCACTCCGGCACCGGGGCGGGGGCATCGAGCGCGAGCCGGCCCTGCCCCACCAGGATGCCGAGCAGCGCATTGAGCACGCCCTTGCTCAGCGACCAACCCGGGAAACGGGTGTGCGGCCCGTAGCCCGGCGCATAGTGCTCGGCGATCACCCGCCCGTCCTGCAGCACCAGCACAGCCCGCGTGCGCCGCGGGCGCGTCGGGTCCGGCTCGGTGAAGGCGGCCAGGACCACCTGGTGCAAGGCGGCTGGGGTGGGCGCCCGCGGCATCTCCGGCACTGGCGCCAGCTGTGGTGGCGCGGGCACGGGCGCGGGCGGTCCCGCCAGGCTCAGCGTGCAGCCGAGCCCCACGCGATACACCGCCTCACGCCGGCCCAGGCCCAGGATCGCGGCGCTCACACGGGGTGGGCCGGAATCGACCCGCCAGCGCACCCGATCGAGTATGGCGGAGCGAAAGGCGGGCAGGTCGCCAGCGGCCACCTCCGCCGCGGCACGACCGGCGAGAAAGACCTGTGAGCAGAGGTACTTGGCGACGAAGGCGCTGCCCAGGCCGGCCAGGCCCACCACCTGTACCAGACCGATGATGAGCGCGACGAATCCTGCCGCCGCAACCGTGACCATGAAAACCCTCTTCCGCGGCCATGCCTGCGCAGTCATGGCGCTAATAGGCTGGCCCTGCCTTAAACCGGCCTGGTTCAAGTTTCTGCACCTGCTTCCGTAAATGGATGAGAGTCTGCCACAGATGCAGCCCTCACCCTGCGAGGTATGTAAGTCGCCGATAAGTTCAGATGACACTAGCTTGCCTGCGCAATTTCGGACCTCGCCTTCGAACCGCTGCGTCTGCATGCCTACTGCCCTGGCTATGGGCCGCAGCCTGTCTCGGCTGGCTTGCGCTCGCCAGCCTGCCGGTGGACATCCACAGCCAGGGATGGCTCGCCGTGGGTGCCTTGACCGTGCTGTTTACTCTGCGCAGTCCGGCGCGTAAACGCCCCATGTGGCGGCTGACCTTCCTCGTCCTGGCAGGACTACTTACCGCCCGCTATCTGTATTGGCGCGCCACCGAGACCTTGGTGGTGACGGACCCCTTTTCCACCCTGGCCATGCTCGCCCTGTTCCTGGCCGAGCTCTACGCGGTGGCCATCTTCTTCTTGGGCATATTCGTCAATGTCATGCCCTTGCACCGCGTACTGCCCACACTGCCCGCAGACCGCACGCGCTGGCCGACTGTGGACGTACTCATCCCCACCTACGACGAAGACCCGGAGTTGCTGCAGACCACGCTCATCGCCGCGCTCAACATGCGTTACGCCCCAGGGCGCATGCAGGTCTATCTGCTCGACGATGGCGGCACTGACCAGAAGTGCAACGACCCCGATCCGATCAAGGCCATGGCGGCGCGGCTGCGCCGTGAGCAGCTGCAAGCTTTGTGTGCGCGGGTAGGGGCGCACTATCTCACCAGGGCGCGCAACGTACACGCCAAGGCGGGCAATCTCAACGCCGCTTTGGCGCACATCGACGGTGAGCTGATCGTCGTGCTGGATGCCGACCACGTGCCAACCGCCGATTTCCTCGCGCGCACCGTGGGCGCCTTCCTGGCCGACGAACGCCTCTTTCTCGTACAGACTCCACACTTCTTCGTCAACGCCGACCCGGCCGAGCACAATCTGCGCATCTTCGGCCGTATGCCGCCGGAGAACGACATGTTCTACGGTGCTATCCAGCATGGGCTGGACTTTTGGCAGTCCTCCTTCTTCTGCGGCTCAGCCGCAGTACTGCGCCGCAAGGCCCTGGACGAGGTGGGCGGCTTCACCGGCGAGACCATCACCGAAGATGCCGAGACCGCCCTGGAACTGCATAGCCGCGGCTGGCGCAGCCTTTACTACGGCAGGCCCCTGATCTCCGGGCTGCAGCCGGAGACCTATGCCGGCTTCATCACCCAGCGGGTGCGCTGGGCGCAGGGGATGCTACAGCTGCTGCTGCTCAAAAACCCGCTACGCCGTCCGGGGCTCAAACCCTGGCAACGCTTGGGATATCTCAACAGCAGCGCTTTCTGGCTCTTTCCTTATGCTCGCCTCGTCTTCCTGCTCGTGCCCTCGGCCTGGCTGATCTTTGGCCTGCAGATCTATCACGCCAATCTCGCGCAGTTCGCCGCTTACACCCTGCCGCACCTGGCTGCGGTAGTGCTTGCCGGCCACCTCCTCTATGGCCGCGTGCGCTGGAGCTTCGTGTCCGAGCTGTACGAGATGCTGCAATCCTTCTATTGCCTGCGCGGCCTCAATCAGGTCCTGCGCAACCCGCGCGCGCCGCGCTTCAAGGTCACTCCCAAGGGCGAGGTACATTACCGCGACTACGTCTCCTCTTTGGCCAAACCCTTCTACCTGATCTACACCCTAGCTTGGGTGTCGATCGCCTGGGGGATATGGCGTTGGCTGGAGCAGCCGCTCACACGCGAGGTAACCGCCATCACGCTGGGCTGGGAGGTATTCAACCTGCTGCTGTTACACGGTGTGCTGGGGGCGATGTACGAACGCAGACAACGCCGTGGGGCGCCGCGTGTTGGCGTGCGCGAAGCAGCACGCCTGACCGGGGCCTTTGGCACAGCGCTGGAGGTCCGCATCGTCGATGTCTCCGCAAGCGGGCTGCAGCTCGCATACGACCCAGCGCAGTCGCTGCCGGATGGACCTTTGCATCTTGAGCTTACACCGGCCGCCTTAGGCCGCCCGGTCCACCTGCCTGTGATCCGCGTGTGGCACAGGCCGGGGGCGTTGGGGCTGAAGTTTGCACCCAAGGGTCTGGAGCAGCAGCGCGAGATCGTCGCCCTGGCCTACGGCGACAGCCAGCGCTGGCTGCAGATACAGAATGCGCGTCGGGACGAGGCGGAGCGGGTCGGCGTCCTGCGCGCCTTCTTTTTGCTCGTGGGTGTGGGTGCGCGCGGCGCATTCCATCACTTACTTGCCCTGCTCAGCGAACTTATCATCTGGCTCACCCGCCGTGACACACGCGCCAAGGCGCGCGCAAGTGCCAAAGTACAGGCCAACTGGCTCAAAGGCGCAGACCACACCGCTCCAGCCAAGCTTGTTCCATCCGATCATCTGGATGTGCAGGACGCGTCTGTGCCTACCCTCACAAACAACCCACTGGTCGTCGTGGAAACAACATGAAACCCTGCCTCATTGCCGGCCTTCTCGCTCTCTGCCTCAGCCTACCGCTCGGTGCTGCCCTACCACCGCCCCCGTCCGAGCCGACCGACACGGCCGCCGCTCTGCAGCACTTCATGCCTGCGCCCACCCCCATAGACCTCCGCGGTGCTCATGCCCGCGCAGAGCTGGCTATCCCCGTGGCAGCAGGGATCGAGCCCCAGCGATTGACCCTTTATCTTGCGGCGGCCAACTCTGTTGCCCTACGACCCAACCGCTCCGTCTTGCGTGTGCTGCTGGACGATGTCCTAGTGGCGCAGATTCCGCTTGATCCCAGGCGCCCGCGTATCGAGGCCGAGATCGAACTGCCGGTGCAGGGGCTTGAAGCCGGTTATCACCGGCTCGTGTTCGACGTCGCGCAGCACTACACCGAAGATTGCGAGGACCCGCACGCCCCCGAGCTGTGGACGCAGATCGACACGCGGCGCTCCTGGCTCGCCTTGCAATGGCGCTGGCGCGATGAACCGTATACCGTGGCCGTACCCGAGCGCCTGTTCGACCCCAAGCGTTGGGGAGTGCATCGGCTGACCATTGCCACCCTGGGCGAGATGACCCCAGAACTTGCCCGCTTAGGCGCCCTTGCCAGTCAGGTCGCGGCCCTGCATCTGCGCTATCGCCCGCTGCAAGTGCTTCACCGCCGCGTGCAGGCAGAGGAACTGCAGACCCTGATGCAGCTGGCCGAGGGCCCTATCGTCTTACTCGCCCCACCCGGCCGGCCCGTGGTCCTGCCTGGACAAGCCGCTCCGGATGCGGCCACCCTCAGCGTGCACCGCACCAATACAGGTTGGCCGCTGCTGCGGGTGCAAGGCACGACCACTGAGATGGAACGCGCCCTGCGGGCCCTGCAGCTGACCCGCACGCCCCTGCCCGAACGCACCCAGGTCCATGTGCTTGCAGTGGATGCGCCCGTAGGGTCTCGGCGCACGTTGGAGACAGGGCCGGTCAGCCTGCGTGAGCTGGGTTGGACGCACGACTGGGCCGTGCGGGGCATGTACGCCAGCCGTAAGCTGGAGTTCAGGCTGCCGGCTGACTTCTACACGCCACGCACGGACTTTCTCACCCTGCGGCTCAACCTGGCCTACGGCGCCGGGTTGCGTGCGGATTCTGTGCTCAACGTGCTTGTCAACGGGCGCTTTGCTCAAGCGGTAGCCCTCGATCAGCGCGGTGGTGCCCGTTACGAGGACTATCAGGTGCGTATCCCCCTAGAGTTGCTGCAGCCTGGAGACAACACGCTCGAATTCGCCGTCAGCCTGGTGCCAGCTGAGGGCGGTCGCTGCCTCATCCAGTCCGCCGAGGGGCTGCGCCTGACCCTGCGGGCCGACTCCACCTTGCGCCTGCCTTCCTACGCGCCGGTGGCCGCCGTGCCCGACTTACGTCTACTTGCCCGCACCGCCTACCCTTATGCGCAAACCTCCGGTACGAGGTTATGGCTGGGGGATACCAACAGCTCTACATTGGGGGCAGCATGGACTCTACTCGCGCGTCTGGCCCAGGCCAAAGGCGATTTGTTGCCCCTGACCCAGGTCGTCCTCAGTGGTCGACTGCCCCCCGCCGATGCAGACATCATCCTGGTCGGGGCACCGCATCAGCTGCCCTCAGACTTGAATAGCCTGCCACCTGTACTGAATAAAGGGCGTATCCTGCACGCGCTGGCCGACACAAGCGCAGAATCCGGCTTCGGGTCCGTGCAGGGGTGGGTTGCATGGTTTAACTGGCTCGCACGCGGTCTACCTGCGGTGCAGGCGCATCCCTATCCTGCTCGTGTGGGCGTGGACCCGCCGCTGCTGGGACAACAGGCGGCCTTGCTGCAATGGGTGGATGAACAGGGTCGTCTGCTCACCTGGCTGACGGTCGAGGATGAGGCCTTATACGCCGAGCGTATGCGTGAATTGATCGGAGCCGGACTGTGGGGCCGACTGCGAGGTGATCTCTTCGTTTGGCGCGACGCTGACACCGCCCATGCCAGCCGCGTAGGCGCCACGGCACTGCGCGGCAGGGCCGGTATGTGGATGCGCCTGAGCTATGTATTCAGCCACCGCCCCGTACTGTGGGTGCTCGTCGGCCTGGTGGTGGTGGCCCTGGCCTGGAGCACGCACCGTCTGCTGCTGCGCTTCAAGGCCAGGCACCACGCCGGCATACGCGAGGAGGACTAAAGTGCGGCTGATCCTGCTGCTGGCGCTGTTGATCTCGATCGCGCCCGCTGTGCACGCCCTAGACGGGGGGCAATGGCGGCTATGGCGCGCACGTTTTGTTGATGTGCAGGGCCGTGTGATCGATAACGGGCAAGGTGGGGTGAGCACCTCCGAGGGGCAGGGTTATGGCATGTTGCTGGCAGCAGCGGCTGGTGATGCCGTCAGCTTTGAACGCATCTGGCGCTGGACCCGTCGTCATCTCGCCGTACGTAACGATGGATTGCACGCTTGGCGCTACCACCCCCTGCGTGGGGTAGAGGACGATAACGCCGCCACGGACGGCGACTTACTCATCGCCTGGGCGCTGGCCTGCGCCGCGGAACGTTTTGGCCGGGCAGAATATAGGACACAGGCCCAGGCACTGGCCGTGACCATCCGACGACGGCTCGTGGTGGACAGCCCCTCGGGCCCCATCCTCAAACCCGGTCCGCGCGGCTTCGACCGCCCTGAAGGTCCGGTCGTCAACTTGTCTTATTGGGTCTTCCCCGCCTTCGATGCCCTCGCCCGCATCGACCCCGATCCGGTATGGCCCGCCTTGCGTGCAAGCGGCTTGCACCTGTTACGCCAGGCGCGTTTCGGTCGCTGGGGCTTACCGCCCGACTGGTTGCAACTCGGGTCGATCCTGCGCCCTGCTGCCGGCTGGCCCGCGCGCTTCGGCTACGATGCGATGCGTATCCCCCTTTACCTGATCTGGGCGGGCGAACGCGACGAGGAGCTGCTCGCGCCCTTCCGTAACTTCTGGGCCACCTATGCCTGCACGGGTAGGCTGCCCGCCTGGACCGACTTCGAGCAGGATGCCGTCGATGCCTGGGGTGAGTTCGCCGGGGTGCGGGCCATCGCCAAACTGCTGGGTTTACGCCTGCCTGGCCCTGAACCTACCCTAGACCGACTGGACTATTATCCCGCCGTCCTGGTCCTGCTCGCAGACCTGGCGGTCAGCAAGGGCCCGTTATGAGAGCCGCCTTGTTGCCCCTGGTTTGGTGTGTCCTGACCGCCCACGGAGCGGCCCCGACCCTGTCGTCGTGGCCCGAACCTGCCCTGCGACTGCGCCAGGAGCACGACCCCGGGCTCAGGCTCGATCGCTCGGCTGAGCCTGTACGCATGCGCGGTGTCTCGGCAGAGATACCGACACCCCTGCCTGCGACAGCGCGACGGTTCAAGGTGCGCAGCCAAAACAAGCCGCCACTGGCAAATGCAACGGCGGCTTCAGCGCCTTCATCCCCCCCACAGCCCGACCCGCTCGAACGCTTGCGCCTCGCTTTAGACGAGGCCGAACGCGCCGTGCCCAAGCCGCAGTTCCTGGACGAGGCGCTGACAGCGGCCGAGATGCTGCCTGCCGACAGTGACCTGCTACAAAGGCTGGGTTGGATCATGTTGAACAGCGGTCGCGTGCAAACGGCCGCACGTCTCTTCACACAAGCCCTGGCGCGCGACGAGACCATGCACACTGCCCGCCTGGGCCTGGCCGAGGCGCTGGCCAGGCAGGGCGCGCACGCACGCGCCCATGCACTGCTCTTGGGACTGCCTGAGGCTGCGAAAACACGGCGAGACCTGGCTGACACCCTGGCCGAGGCGGCTCGTCAGCGCGGCGAGGACGACGAGGAACGGCGTTGGTTGCTCGCCGCTCTGGAGGAGGCCGGAGACGATGCCGGCCTGCGCGAGCGGCTGGCCTGGAACGCCGTACGCACACGTCGCTGGGACGAGGCCGTCATTGCCTTTCGCCACCTGCTGACTACGGCCGCCGACGACCGCTGGCGCGAGGGCCTGGCCACCGCCCTGCAAGGGCTGGGTAAGCTGGAAGAGGCCTACCGCACCCTCGCCGGCCTACCCGCGGCGGCAGGCTGGCGGGCAGCGCTTGCCAATGAACTGGCAGAGTCCGCGCACCGTGCCGACCGGATCGAGGCCGAACGTGCCTGGTTACAAGTCGCCCTGGCGGAAGGCGGCGAAGAGGCAGGACTCATGCTGCGTTTAGGACATAACGCCGCCGCGCGGGGCGAGCGCGATGAAGCCCTCAACTGGTGGGCGCGCGCCTACGCCCTACGGCCGGATGACGTAACGGCTGAGGCCTACGCCGAGGGCCTATGGGTGGTCGGACGGCGACAGATGTTGGAGCGACTCGCGGCACAGGACCATGGGCCCCTGGCTAAGGCCTGGCGCATGCGCATGGCCCGCGCGCTCCTGCAGCAGGGGCAGGCCCGCGCGGCCGCCTCCATCGCCCCTCAGGATGCCCAGCCAGAGCTTGCGGGCGTGCTCGCACCACGCCTGGGGTTAGGCATTGCCCAGCGTGCCAAGGCAGGCAGCCGGGGCGGTAGCCGCCTACACCTGCGGCTGTCCCCACAGCTGAGCTATGCCAGGGTCTATGCCGGCGGATGGTTGGAGCTCGAGCTGAGCGGAGGCACCGTCGATGCCGGTAAGGTCGAAGTGCCTTTCGGCTCCGCGCTCAGCGGTCAGCCTGCCGTGTATACGCGCGAGGTGGGCCTGACTGCCATACAGCTCACCTGGACCCATCTGGGTGCCGCCGGCGGCCCTCTGCTGCGCCTTGGCAGCACACCCATCGGAGGACCTGTGCCAGCCACGGCCACATTCTCGCTCGGGTGGCAGGTGCGCCAGTCGGGGCACGATTGGCAGGCGGCGCTTTATCGTGAGCCGGTGCGTGACTCCGTGCTGTCGCTAGTGGGCCAGCGCGACTCGGGCAGCGGTGCGGCCTGGGGGCGTGTGCTGCGCCACGGCGTGCTGCTGGAGGGCCACCGCCAAATCGCTGCGGGACCATGGCGGCTGAGCGGGCAGCTACGCCTAGAATACCTGCAAGGCCAGGCCGTGGCCGATAACCGTCGCTTCGCCTTCTCGACCGGGTTGATGCGCGACCTCGGGGTGGAGGGCCTGCACTACCTGCAGCTTGGGCCGGTGATCAGATGGGAGGGCTACAGGCGCGACCTCTCCGCGTTCACCTGGGGGCATGGGGGTTATTTCAGCCCGCAGGCCTTCACCCAGCTGGGACTGGCCCTGCAGTTCGAAAGCGATGGCCCACCCGACCGGCGCTTTGCCGGCCGCTTGAACGCGCACCGGCAACGCATCGAGCGGGACGCCTCGCCTTGCCACCCCCTGCCCCCCCCGGCTGGGCCTACCACCTGCACCGGGGCCTACGCCGCCGAGCGTGCCGAGGGCTGGGCCGGTGAGATTGAGCTGCGCGTCGTGCTCCGACTCGCCCCTCGCTGGCACTTGGCCGCCAACGCCGGCTGGCGGGCCGGGCCGGCCTACCGCGACGCGGCCCTGGGGCTTACCCTCCACTATCTGTTCGAGCCGCAGACGAAGCTCCATCCGGAAGACCTGCCCGCGGGGTTCGGCGGGCTTTGGTAAAACAACCGGCCAGCCGCGCCAGCGCCTCGCAGGGGCCGCAGATGCGGTCCGAATCGATCCGTCCGTCGCACAGGAAGATGCGGTCGAACACCTGCCGATAGATCCACAACGCCCCGGCCGTGAGGGTCAGGACGATGGTCAGGGCAAGTCCCATGATCTGGTTCGGCCCTTTGGGACGCAGCCAACGCACCCAGCCCAGGCGTTTGATCCACTCCTGCACCGCCCCCATGCCGAACAAAGGCACGGCGAGGGCCACCAGCAGATAGGGCAGGAGGTCCTGCACGGTGATGTGTCCAGTCAACAGGACCAGGGCGTCGGGGGCGCACAGGCCGTAGGATCTTGTGCGTGCACCGGGCTCGGCCAGCGTGTGGCACAGCGACCACCAGAAAATACCCAGGAAGGCCCCCAACAGGGGCAGAGCGATCGCCCAGGACAGCACGGGCCTGAGGCGGAAGGCGCGGAAAAACAGGTGCTTGCCGATCTTCAGACGTCGATGCAACCAGGCGAGCTCGCGGCTGTCGCGCAAACGCGGCACGATCGCATGGAAGCGCCAACGCGGTTGCTGTGGTGGCGGTGCGCACAAGGCGGCAAAAGCGGGAGCCTGCAGCCGGTCGTGGAGCAAACGGTAGGCGTGATACATCAGGGCGTAGGCCTCGGCATCGCTGAACGCGTCCAGGTCTGTGCGCAGGTTGGACAGCCGATATATCGTCCCTTCCGGCCGGTCCACCGGACCCGGAAAGGCGGGGTGTTGCGCACTGTTGCCGAAATTCTGCCGCAAATGGATCAGGGCGTATGCATTCAGGTCGTTTTCGTCGAGTGTGCAAGCATGGACGACACAACCCGACTGCCGTAATGCCGCATGGAGATCGCACCCCGCATGCAAGCGGTACAGGGTCTCGGTACGGATCTTGTCCATCATCACGTTACTGGCCCGTTGCACCACCTGGGGCAAGCGCGTGCCCAGGATGCGCTCGTCCTCGAGCTGTCCGCTGGCGTCGCTGACGATCATGTGGGTACAACGATGCTGGAAAAGGGCGTCCATCCCCTGGTTGTCAAACACCCCGCCATCGGTCAGTTGCACCACGATCTCCTCGCCGCGGCTGTTGGTGTAAAGATCGTGTATCGCCAGCGGTGGGAAGATGCCAGGGACGGCGGCCGAGGCGGCCACGGCGTCGGCCAGGGTGAGGCAGGCGAGCTTGCTGCGCTGGCGGTCGGACAGACGGCGTCGCTCGCCCGCCGGAAGCTTGCGATCGGCGTGATAGGTGCCGTCGAAGCGCAGTTGCGGCAGCCGCACATTGGTGTCCACCTCACGCTCGAACTCACGCCGCGGCGGGGGCTCACCCACGTAGGCGCCGGTGAAATGCCAGGGGTGACCCGTGTTGAGGCAGGTGGCGTTGATCACCAAGATGGGGATCTTGTATTCGGCATGCGCGTTGTACAGATCGATGTCGAAAGAAGATGAGGCCATCAATTCGCTCAAGCGCACATCGCGGTCTGTGCGGGTCTGACTAAGCAGGGTCAGACCCGGCTGGATGTGGATCTCGCGTAGCTTGAGCCCCGTCTTCCCCACGATGGGCGCGAAAAAATGTTCGTCGAGCAGTTCGGCCAGGCGGTCGGTGCGGGAATAATCCTCTGCTGCCATGCGCAGGTTTTTCCACGGATTGGAGAACAGGCGCAGACGGATGTTCTTCTGCACCGCGGCCAAGAAGTCCCGCTCGATCTCCTGCACGATGTGCACATAGGCCTCGGGGGAGGGGACCGGCCAGCCAGGCCGGTTGCCTTCCAGCAGTTGCTTGACCTTGAGGTAGTAATACGC
>JANWZL010000065.1 GCA_025054655.1 Thiobacillaceae bacterium
GGAGATGGTCATGCCGGGGGACAACGTGAACATCACCGTCAGCCTCATCGCCCCCATCGCCATGGAGGAGGGCCTGCGCTTCGCCATCCGCGAGGGCGGCCGCACCGTCGGCGCCGGCGTGGTGTCGAAGATCATCGAGTAAGGGTGCGGCAGGAGTTCTGAACCAGGCCGGGGCGCCCGCAGGGCGTCCCGGTGTTCGTTCGAGGGACAAATCGCAGGGGCATAGCTCAATCGCAGGGGCATAGCTCAATTGGCAGAGCGTCGGTCTCCAAAACCGAAGGTTGGGGGTTCGAGACCCTCTGCCCCTGCCACGGACATAACGCTGATCGACACGTAGACATGGCTGAGAAGATCAAGCTCGCACTGGCCGCGTTGCTCGCGGCAGCGGGAGTGGCCGGCTTTTACTGGCTCGCCGACAGCCCCATGGTGCTGCGTGTCGTATCGGTGCTGCTGGGGCTCGTGGCCGCCGCCGGGGTGATGTATTTCACCGAGCCCGGCCGCCAGTTCGTCGTCTTCGCCGGCGAGGCGCGCGAGGAGGCGCGCAAGGTGGTCTGGCCCACCCGCAAGGAGACCATGCAGGCGACCGGGGTAGTGATCGCCTTCGTCATCGTTATGGCCCTGTTCCTGTGGGCGGTGGACAGCGTGCTGTTCTGGGTGGTCAAGACCCTGATGGGGAGAGACTGATGGCGATGCAGTGGTATGTGGTGCACGCCTATTCGGGCTTCGAGAAGAGCGTGCAGCGGGCGCTGAAGGAGCGGATCGCGCGCGCCGGCATGCAGGACAAGTTCGGCGAGATCCTGGTGCCGACGGAGGAGGTCGTGGAGATGAAGGGCGGTCACAAGAGCGTGACCGAGCGCAAATTCTTCCCCGGCTATGTGCTGGTGCAGATGGAGATGAACGACGACACCTGGCACTTGGTCAAGAGTACGCCCAAGGTGACCGGCTTTGTCGGTGGCACCGCCACCAAACCCTCGCCCATCAGCGAGAAAGAGGTACAGGCCATCTTGCAGCAGATCCAGGAGGGGGTGGAGAAGCCCAAACCCAAGGTCCTCTACGAGCCGGGCGAGCTGGTGCGCATCATCGACGGCCCCTTTAACGAGTTCAACGGCACAGTGGAAGAGGTGAACTACGAGAAGAACAAGCTGCGGGTGTCGGTGACCATCTTCGGTCGCGCCACCCCTGTGGAGCTGGATTTTTCCCAGGTCGAGAAGGCCTGATCGCGAGGGACGTGGGTCGGTGCGGGGCTGATCCCTGATACCTGACCCCTGATCCCTGACCCGGGGAGAGACGGCCAGTCTCGTTCGTACCCACAACTTAGGAGCTCATGACATGGCAAAGAAGATCGTCGGCTATATCAAGCTGCAGGTGCCGGCGGGCAAGGCGAACCCCTCGCCGCCCATCGGTCCCGCCCTGGGCCAGCGCGGCCTTAACATCATGGAATTCTGCAAGGCGTTCAACGCCCAGACGCAGAACATGGAGCCTGGCCTGCCCATCCCGGTGGTGATCACCGCCTATGCGGACAAGAGTTTCACCTTCGTGCTGAAGACGCCGCCGGCGACGGTGCTGCTGAAGAAGGCCGCCGGCATCCAGAAGGGCTCATCCAAGCCACACACCGACAAGGTGGGCACGGTGACGCGGGCACAGCTGGAGGAGATCGCCAAGCTGAAGATGCCCGACCTGACTGCCGCCGACATGGATGCGGCCGTGCGCACTATCGCCGGCAGCGCCCGCAGCATGGGGCTCAACGTGGAGGGGGTGTGACATGGCGAAGACATCCAAGCGTATGCGGGCGCTCAAGGCCAAGGTGGACCGCAGCCGCCTGTACCCCATCGACGAGGCCCTGACCCTGGTCAAGGAGGCCGCCACCGCCAAGTTCGACGAGTCCATCGACGTGGCGGTGAACCTGGGGGTGGACCCGCGCAAATCGGACCAGGTGGTGCGGGGGTCGGTGGTCATGCCGCGCGGTACGGGCAAGTCCGTGCGCGTGGCGGTGTTCGCCCAGGGCGCGGCGGCCGAGGCCGCCCGTGCGGCGGGGGCCGACGTGGTCGGTTTCGACGATCTGGCCGCCGAAGTCAAGAATGGACGCATGGATTTCGACGTGGTGATCGCCACACCCGACGCCATGAAGGTGGTGGGACAACTAGGCCAGATCCTGGGCCCGCGCGGGTTGATGCCCAACCCCAAGGTGGGTACGGTCACCCCCAACGTGGCCGAGGCGGTCAAGAACGCCAAGGCAGGCCAGGTGCAATACCGCACCGACAAGGCAGGCATCATCCACGCCACCATAGGACGGGCGTCGTTCGAGGTGGACGCCCTCAAGGAGAACCTGCAGGCCCTGCTGGAGGCCTTGAACAAGGCCAGGCCCGCCAGCGCCAAGGGGGTGTACATGAAGCGGGTGTCGGTCTCCAGCACCATGGGCATCGGCGTGCGGGTGGACCAGACCAGCCTGCAGAGCCATTCGTAACGAGAATTGGGGCCGCCCGCTGCCGGTATGGGGCGGGCGGGTTGTCCAAGACCGTAGGTGCATGAGCTTAATTGGGTGCGGTGGTTTGGGGTCTGGGACTGATCCCTGATGCCTGACCTCTGATCCCTGCCTACGCAGACGGCGTCACCCGAAACAGGCAGTACTTGTGTTGCTCCTGAATCAGGCCGCCGGAAGGGCCCGAACCGGTCGGTCACACGACTGGGGAGGGGATACATGACGAAAGGAGTCGAACCTTGAGTCTCAATCTGGAAGACAAAAAGGCGGTCGTCGCCGAGGTCGCCGACCAGCTCAGCCGTGCCCAGGCCGTGGTGGTGGCGGAGTACCGCGGTGTGAACGTCACCGACATGACGGCCCTGCGCAAGAAGGCGCGCGAAAGCGGCGTCTATCTGCGGGTGTTGAAGAACACCCTGGCGCGCCGGGCCGTGGCGGGCACGCCCTTCGCCGAGTTGGCCAGCCACATGAAAGGCCCGCTGGCCTATGGCATCAGCGCCGATCCGGTGGCGGTGGCCAAGGTTCTGAGCGATTTCGCCAAGGCCAACGACAAGTTCATCATCAAGGCTGGGGCCATGCCCAACAAGCTCATGTCCGACAAGGACGTGGCGGTGTTGGCCACCATGCCTAGCCGCGAGGAATTGTTGGCCAAGCTGATGGGCACGCTGCAGGCGCCCATCGCCCAGTTCGTGCGCACGTTGAACGAGGTGCCGGGCAAATTCGTCCGCACCCTCGCGGCCCTGCGCGACGAGCGGGAGAAACAGGCGGCGTAATCGTTGCGGCTAAGACCGTCTTCTTCGTGTTCAACTTTTCACGTTCAGGAGTACACCATGGCTTTGTCCAAAGCTGAAATCCTCGATGCCATCGCCAACATGACCGTGCTGGAGCTCTCGGAGCTCATCAAGGACATGGAGGAGAAGTTCGGCGTCTCCGCCGCCGCCGCCACCGTAGCCGTGGCCGCCGCCCCCGCGGCGGGGGCCGCCGCCGCCCCGGCCGCGGAAGAGAAGACCGAGTTCGACGTGATCCTGGCCGCCGCCGGTGCCAACAAGGTCAACGTCATCAAGGTGGTACGTGCCATCACCGGTCTGGGCCTGAAGGAGGCGAAGGACCTGGTCGACGGCGCGCCCAAGACGGTCAAGGAGGGCGTGTCCAAGGCCGAGGCCGAGGACATCAAGAAGCAGCTCACCGAGGCCGGCGCCACCGTCGAGATCAAGTAAACACGCGTGCACAGCTGCGCTGTGAGCAAGCTGGGCCGGCGGCCTCGGGCCGCCGGCCCCTGCCCTTTTGTAGGCTTCAGCGCTCAGGCCTCAGCGACATACACCATGCACTGATGCTTGAGCCCTGATCCCTGTCCTCTGAGACGGAGTCGCCATGAGTTACACCTTCGCCGAGAAAAAACGCATCCGCAAAAGCTTCGCCAAGCGCGTGGCCGTGCTGCCGGTGCCCTATCTGCTGACCACCCAGATCGAATCCTACCGGGAGTTCCTGCAAGCCGACGTGCCGCCTGCCGAGCGCCGCGAGGTGGGTCTGGAGGCGGCCTTCCGTTCGATCTTCCCCATCGTCAGTCACAGCGGCAACGCGCGGCTGGAGTACGTCAGCTACACCCTGGGTCAGCCGGTGTTCGACATCGTCGAATGTCAGCAGCGCGGGCTCACCTATGCCGCCAGCCTGCGTGCCCGGGTGCGGCTGGTGATCCTCGACAAGGAGAGCGCCAAGGAGAAGGTCAAGGAGGTCAAGGAACAGGAGGTGTACATGGGCGAGATCCCGCTCATGACCCCCAACGGCTCCTTCATCGTCAACGGCACCGAACGGGTCATCGTCTCGCAGCTGCACCGCTCGCCCGGCGTGTTCTTCGAACACGACCGCGGCAAGACCCACTCCTCCGGCAAGCTGCTGTTCTCCGCGCGGGTGATCCCCTATCGCGGCTCCTGGCTCGACTTTGAGTTCGACCCCAAGGACCTGGTCTATTTCCGGGTGGACCGCCGCCGCAAGATGCCGGTGACCATCTTGCTGAAGGCCCTGGGCTATACCCCAGAGGAGATCCTGGCCGAGTTCTTCCAGTTCGACACCTTCCATTTCACCAAAAAGGGCATCGAGTTCGAATTGCGGCCCGAGCGGCTGAAGGGTGAGGTGGCCCGCTTCGACATCGTGGGCAAGGACGGCAAGGTGATCGTCGCGCGCGACAAGCGCATCACCGCCCGCCACATCCGCGACCTGGAGGCCGCCGGCATCAAACGCGTCACGGTCGATGGCGATTTCCTCATCGGCCGCGTGCTGGCGAAGAACATCGTGGACGCGGACAGCGGCGAGATCCTCGCGCGCGCCAACGAGGAGATCACCGAGGGCACGCTCGAGGCCCTGCAGGCCGCCGGCGTGAGCAAGATCGAGACCCTCTACACCAACGAGCTGGATCACGGCCCCTACATCTCGCAGACCCTCAACGTGGACGAGACGGCGGATCAGTGGGCGGCCAAGGTGGCCATCTACCGCATGATGCGTCCGGGCGAACCGCCCACCGAGGAGGCGGTGGAGGCCTTGTTCCAGCGGCTGTTCTTCAGCGAGGAGACCTACGACCTGTCCAAGGTCGGGCGCATGAAGTTCAACCGCCGCATCGGTGCGCCCGCCAAGACCAGCTGGCAGATCGTCTTCGCTCCGCACCAGAAGGAAGACAAGCTGGTGGCGGCCTTGCGCGAATACGCACCGCACTGCCCCGAGGCCGGGCTGCTCAAGCTGAGCCTGGAAGGGCTGGCCACGCGCGAGGAGGCCGAGGCGAAGCTGGCCGAGGTGCTTAAGTTCCTCAAGGGCAAGGGTTTGGATCCCAAGACGCTCAATGCCCGTGTACAGGAGCGCTACACCCTGTCGGCGCGCGACATCGTCGAGGTGATCAAGATCCTCGTGGAGCTGCGCAATGGCCGCAACGAGATCGACGACATCGATCACCTCGGCAACCGGCGTGTGCGCGCGGTCGGGGAGCTGGCCGAGAACCAGTTCCGCGCCGGCCTGGTGCGGGTGGAGCGGGCGGTGCGCGAGCGCCTGAGCCAGGCGGAGAGCGAGAACCTGATGCCGCACGACCTCATCAACGCCAAGCCGATCTCGGCGGCGATCAAGGAGTTCTTCGGCTCCAGCCAGCTGTCCCAGTTCATGGACCAGACCAACCCGCTGTCGGAGATCACCCACAAGCGGCGCATCTCCGCCCTGGGTCCGGGGGGCCTCACGCGCGAGCGGGCCGGCTTCGAGGTGCGCGACGTGCATCCCACCCATTATGGGCGGGTGTGTCCGATCGAGACACCCGAGGGGCCCAACATCGGCCTGATCAACTCGCTTGCCCTGTACGCCCGTACCAACGAGTACGGCTTCATCGAGACCCCTTACCGCAAGGTGGTGGACGGCCGGGTGACGGACGAGATCGAATACCTCTCGGCCATCGAGGAGGGCCAGTACGTCATCGCCCAGGCCAATGCCCCGCTGGACGAGGACAATCGTTTTGTCGGTGAGCTGGTGTCCTGCCGGCACAAGAACGAGTTCACCCTCGCCAGCCCGGAGCGTATCCAGTACATGGACGTGGCGCCCGCGCAGATCGTCTCGGTGGCCGCCTCCCTGATCCCCTTCCTGGAGCACGACGACGCCAACCGGGCGCTGATGGGCTCGAACATGCAGCGCCAGGCCGTGCCCTGCCTGCGTCCGGACAAGCCCCTGGTAGGCACCGGTATCGAGCGCACGGCGGCCATCGATTCCGGCACCGTGGTCACCGCTCGACGCGGCGGCGTGGTCGATTACGTGGACGCAAGCCGCATCGTGGTGCGCGTGCACGACGAGGAGACCGCGCCCGGCGAGGTCGGTGTGGACATCTATACGCTGACCAAGTACCAGCGCTCCAACCAGAACACCAACATCAACCAGCGCCCGCTGGTGAAAAAGGGCGACGTCATCGCCCGCGGCGACGTGATCGCCGACGGGGCCTCGACCGACAAGGGGGAACTCGCCCTGGGGCAGAACATGCTGGTCGCCTTCATGCCCTGGAACGGCTACAACTTCGAGGACTCCATCCTCATCTCCGAGCGGGTGGTGGCCGAGGACCGCTACACCTCCATCCACATCGAGGAGCTGTCGGTGGTGGCGCGCGACACCAAGCTGGGGCCGGAGGAGATCACGCGCGACATCTCCAGCCTCTCGCAGGCCCAGCTTGCGCGCCTGGACGAGGCCGGCATCGTGCACATCGGGGCGGAGGTGCAGGCGGGCGACGTGCTGGTGGGCAAGGTCACGCCCAAGGGCGAGACGCAGCTGACCCCCGAGGAGAAGCTGCTGCGCGCCATCTTCGGCGAGAAGGCGAGCGATGTGAAGGACACCTCGCTCAGGGTGCCCACCGGTATGAGCGGCACGGTGATCGACGTGCAGGTGTTCACCCGCGAGGGCATCGAGCGCGACAGCCGCGCCAACCAGATCATCGAGGAGCAGCTGCGCAAGTACCAGAAGGACTTGGCCGATCAGTTGCGCATCGTCGAAAACGATGCCTTCGCGCGGCTCAAGCGCCTGCTGCTGGGCAAGGTGGCCAAGGGGGGGCCCAACAAGCTCGCCAAGGGCGCGACCCTCACCGAGGAATACCTGACCGGACTCAACCCGCACGACTGGTTCGACATCCGTGTGGAGGACGAGGAGGTATCGCGTCAGATGGAGGGCATCAAGGACAGCCTGGACCGGCTGCGCGCCCAGTTCGACGCCATGCTTGAGAACAAGAAGAAGAAGCTCACTTCGGGCGACGAGCTGCCGCCCGGGGTGATCAAGATGGTCAAGGTCTATCTCGCGGTCAAACGGCGCCTGCAGCCGGGCGACAAGATGGCCGGCCGGCACGGGAACAAAGGGGTGGTGTCCAAGATCGTACCGGTGGAAGACATGCCTTTCATGGCCGATGGCACACCGGTGGACATCGTGTTGAACCCCCTGGGCGTGCCCTCGCGTATGAACGTGGGGCAGATCCTGGAGACCCATCTGGGCTGGGCGGCCAAGGGCTTGGGCCACAGGATCGGCGAGATGCTCGACCGCCACGCCCGCGCCGAGGAGATCCGTGCCTTCCTCGAGCGGATCTACAACCACTCTGGCAAGAAGGAGAACCTCGACAGCCTCAGCGACGCCGAACTGCTCGAAATGGCGGAGAACCTGCGCGACGGGGTGCCCTTCGCCACACCGGTGTTCGACGGGGCGAACGAGGAGGAGATCAAGTCCATGCTCGATCTCGCTTATCCGGACGACGACCCGCGCACCGAGCGCCTGGGCTTCTCCTCCGGCAAGACCCAGGTGCGGCTGTACGACGGACGCACGGGCGAGCCCTTCGACCGGCCCGTGACAGTGGGCTACATGCACATGCTGAAACTGCACCACCTGGTCGATGACAAGATGCATGCCCGCTCCACCGGGCCTTACAGCCTGGTCACCCAGCAGCCCCTGGGCGGCAAGGCGCAGTTCGGCGGCCAACGTTTCGGCGAGATGGAGGTCTGGGCCCTGGAGGCCTATGGTGCCGCCTACACCCTGCAAGAGATGCTCACCGTCAAGTCCGACGACGTCACCGGCCGCACCAAGGTGTACGAGAACATCGTCAAGGGTGAGCACAAGATCGACGCCGGCATGCCGGAGTCGTTCAACGTGCTGGTCAAGGAGATCCGGTCGCTGGCCATCGACATCGATCTGGAACGGTACTGATTCGGTGAGGGGTGAGGGGTGAGGGGTGAGGTGAACCACCTTCCCCTCCTCACGCCTAACGCCTAACGCCTCACGGAGAAGCACATGAAAGCACTGCTCGATCTATTCAAACAGGTCACCCAGGACGAGGAATTCGACGCCATCAAGATCGGGCTCGCCTCGCCCGAGAAGATCCGCGCCTGGTCCTACGGCGAGGTGAAGAAGCCGGAGACCATCAATTACCGTACCTTCAAACCGGAACGTGACGGGTTGTTCTGTGCCCGCATCTTCGGGCCGGTGAAGGACTACGAGTGCCTGTGCGGCAAGTACAAGCGGCTGAAGCACCGCGGCGTGATCTGTGAGAAATGCGGCGTGGAGGTGACCCTGTCCAAGGTGCGGCGCGAGCGCATGGGTCACATCGAGCTGGCGAGCCCCGTGGCCCACATCTGGTTTTTGAAGAGCCTGCCCTCGCGGCTAGGGATGGTGCTCGACATGACCCTGCGCGACATCGAGCGGGTGCTGTATTTCGAGGCCTATGTGGTGATCGACCCGGGCATGACGCCGCTCAAGCGTGGGCAGCTGCTCACCGAGGACGATTACCTGGCCAAGGTCGAGGAATATGGCGACGAATTCCGTGCCGGCATGGGGGCGGAGGGCATCCGCGACCTGCTCAAGGCCATGGACCTCAATACGGAGATCGAACTGTTGCGCCGCGAGCTGGACAAAACCAGCTCCGAGACCAAGATCAAGAAGATCGCCAAGCGGCTGAAGGTGCTGGAGGCCTTCCAGAAGTCCGGTATCCGTCCCGAGTGGATGATCTTGGAGGTGCTGCCGGTGCTGCCGCCGGAGCTGCGGCCGCTGGTGCCGCTCGACGGTGGCCGCTTCGCCACTTCGGACCTGAACGACCTCTACCGGCGCGTGATCAACCGCAACAACCGCTTGAAGCGCCTGCTGGAGCTGAAGGCGCCCGAGATCATCGTGCGCAACGAGAAGCGCATGCTGCAGGAAGCGGTCGATTCGCTGCTCGACAACGGCCGCCGCGGCAAGGCCATGACCGGGGCGAACAAGCGGCCGCTCAAATCGCTCGCCGACATGATCAAGGGCAAGGGTGGCCGCTTCCGCCAGAACCTGCTGGGCAAGCGGGTGGACTACTCCGGCCGCTCGGTGATCGTGGTGGGACCGACGCTCAAGCTGCACCAGTGTGGGCTACCCAAGCTGATGGCGCTGGAGCTGTTCAAGCCCTTCATCTTTCACAAGCTGGAGGTGATGGGCCTGGCCACCACCATCAAGCAGGCGAAGAAGATGGTGGAGGCGCAGGAACCGGTGGTGTGGGACATCCTGGAGGAGGTCATCCGCGAGCACCCGGTGCTGCTCAACCGCGCCCCCACCCTGCACCGCCTCGGCATTCAGGCCTTCGAGCCAGTGCTGATCGAGGGCAAGGCGATCCAGCTGCACCCGTTGGTGTGTACCGCTTTCAACGCCGACTTCGACGGCGACCAGATGGCGGTGCACGTGCCGCTCAGTCTGGAGGCGCAGCTGGAGGCGCGCACCCTCATGCTCTCCTCCAACAACATCCTTTCTCCCGCCAACGGCGACCCCATCATCGTGCCCTCGCAGGACATCGTGCTGGGGCTGTACTACATGACGCGCGAACGCATCAATGCCCGCGGCGAGGGCATGACCTTCGCCGACACCGATGAGCTGCGCCGCGCCTGGCTCGACGGCTATGTGGATATCAACGCCCGTGTGACCGTGCGCATCCGCGAGCGCGTGTACGACGAGACGGGCGAGCTCGTCACACGGGTCAACCGCTACGAGACGGTGGCCGGGCGGGCGCTGCTGTCGGACATCCTGCCGCCGGGCCTGGACTTCAGCCACGTCAACAAGGTGCTGAAGAAGAAGGAGATCTCCAAACTCATCAACGCCGCCTTCCGCAAGTGCGGGCTCAAGGAGACCGTGATCTTCGCCGACAAGCTGATGTACACGGGTTTCTCCATGGCGGCCAAGGGCGGTATCTCCATCTGCATGCAGGACATGCTGATGCCACCGCAGAAGGCCGACATCCTCGCCCAGGCCGAGCGCGAGGTGAAAGAGATCGAGGCGCAATACACCTCGGGCCTGGTCACCCAGGGCGAGCGCTACAACAAGGTGGTGGACATCTGGGGCCAGGCCGGCGACCGTGTGGGCAAGGCGATGATGGAGCAGCTGTCGACCGAGATCGTCATCGACCGCGAGGGGCGCGAGGTCAAGCAGGAGTCGTTCAACTCCATCTACATGATGGCCGACTCCGGCGCGCGCGGCTCCGCCGCCCAGATCCGCCAGCTCGCCGGCATGCGCGGGCTGATGGCCAAGCCGGACGGCTCCATCATCGAAACGCCGATCACCGCCAACTTCCGCGAGGGTCTGAACGTCCTGCAGTACTTCATCTCCACCCACGGGGCGCGCAAGGGCCTGGCCGACACAGCGCTGAAGACCGCCAACTCGGGCTATCTCACCCGCCGCCTGGTGGACGTCACGCAGGACCTGGTGATCACCGAGGAGGACTGCGGCACCACGAACGGCATGGCCATGCGGGCCCTGGTCGAGGGCGGTGACGTGGTCGAACCTTTACGCGACCGCATCCTCGGCCGGGTCGCGGCAGTGGACATCCTGCACCCGGACACCGGCGAGACGGTGATCGAGGCCGGTACCCTGCTCGACGAGCACAAGGTGGACCTCATCGACGAGCTGGGCATCGAAGAGGTCAAGGTGCGCACGCCGCTGACCTGCGAGACCCGCTGGGGCCTGTGCGCCAAGTGCTACGGGCGCGACCTGGGACGCGGGCACCTGGTCAACGTCGGCGAGGCGGTGGGGGTGATCGCCGCCCAGTCGATCGGTGAGCCCGGCACCCAGCTGACCATGCGCACCTTCCACATCGGTGGCGCGGCCTCGCGCGCGGCGGTGGCCAACCAGGTACAGGCCAAGGCGGCCGGTACCGTGCGCTTCACCCCGGCCATGCGTTACGTCACCAACGCCCGCGGCGAACAGGTGGTCATCTCCCGCAATGGCGAGGTACTCATCACCGACGAGAGCGGACGCGAGCGCGAGCGGCACAAGGTCCCCTACGGCGCGACCTTGGCGGCACTCGATGGGACCGAGGTCAAGGCCGGCACGGTGCTCGCGACCTGGGACCCGCACACCCGGCCGATCATCACCGAATACGCCGGGCGGGTGAAGTTCGAGAACGTCGAGGAGGGGGTGACCGTGGCCAAGCAGATCGACGAGGTCACGGGGCTGTCCACCCTCATCGTCATCGATCCCAAGCGGCGCGGCGTGGCGGTGAGCCGGGGGCTACGCCCGCAGGTGAAGCTGATCGCGCCCGATGGCTCGGAGGTGAAGATGGCCGGCACCGAACTGCCGGTGACCATCACCTTCCAGATCGGCGCCATCATCACCGTCAAGGACGGCCAGGAGGTGAGCGTGGGCGACGTGATGGCCCGCATCCCCTTGGAGACGACCAAGACGCGCGACATCACGGGGGGGCTGCCGCGTGTGGCCGAGCTGTTCGAGGCCCGCAGCCCCAAGGATGCCGGCATGCTGGCCGAGGTCACCGGCACGGTCTCTTTCGGCAAGGACACCAAGGGCAAGCAGCGCCTCGTGATCACCGACTTCGACGGGGTGGCGCACGAGTACCTGATCCCCAAGGACAAGCACGTCACCGTGCACGACGGCCAGGTGGTGCAGAAGGGCGAGATGATCGTCGATGGTCCGGCCGATCCACACGACATCCTGCGGCTGCAGGGGGTGGAGGCGTTGGCCCGTTACATCATCGACGAGGTGCAGGACGTCTATCGCCTGCAGGGGGTGAAGATCAACGACAAGCACATCGAGGTGGTGGTGCGGCAGATGCTGCGGCGGGTGAACGTGGTCGATCCGGGCGACACCCGCTTCATCCCCGGCGAGCAGGTCGAGCGCTCCGAGGTGCTGGAGGAGAACGACCGCATGATCGCCGAGGGCAAGCGGCCTGCCACCTTCGACAACGTCCTGCTGGGCATCACCAAGGCCTCGCTGTCGACCGACTCCTTCATCTCGGCGGCCTCCTTCCAGGAGACCACACGCGTGCTGACCGAGGCGGCCATCATGGGCAAGCGCGACGAGCTGCGGGGGCTGAAGGAGAACGTCATCGTCGGGCGCTTGATCCCCGCCGGCACAGGGCTCGCCTATCACCGCATCCGCCGGCGTCAGGCCCAGCAGGAGGCCGAGTCCGCCCTGCAAGCGGCGCAGGCCGTGTTCGAGCCCACGGGCGAGGCGTCCCAGGCGGTCGGCGATCAATGAACGCGGGTGTCGTGCCCGTGCGCCGTCGGTCTCACGCTCGCCGGGACAGCGTACAGGCCGCTCCCGCTGGCCCTATTGCCCGCCCGGCGCCAAGGGGCGGTCGCGCGCATGCTGCCCGCCCGCGCGGGCGGGCAGCGTCTTCAGGCCCGGCCACCAACACCCTCACCCGGGTGAGCTCCTGCCCTGCTGGGTCGAGCACGTGCACGGCGCAGGCGATGCAGGGGTCGAAGCTGTGGATGGTGCGCAGGATCTCGATCGGCTGCTTGGGGTCGTGCAGCCGGTGGCCCTTGAGGGCCGCCTCGTATGCCCCATCCTGGCCGTGGGCGTCGCGCGGTCCAGCGTTCCAGGTGCTGGGCACCACGGCCTGATAGTTGGCGATCTTGCCCTCCTCGATGACGATGAAATGCGCGAGCGCCCCGCGCGGGGCCTCCATGAGCCCTGCCCCGCGGGCATGCCGCTTCCAGGTCGAGGGCTCCCAC
>JANWZL010000104.1 GCA_025054655.1 Thiobacillaceae bacterium
GCGAAAGTGGCGGAATTGGTAGACGCACTGGATTTAGGTTCCAGCGGGTAACCCCCGTGAGGGTTCGAGTCCCTCCTTTCGCACCAGACGGTTGAACCCTTGTACACAAAAGGACCCAGCATGCACGCTCAAGTGGAAACCCTCGAAGGCTTGCAACGCCGCCTGACCCTGCAGCTCGATCTGGCCGAGGTGGAGGCCGAGGTCGATCAGCGCCTCAAACGCCTGACCAGGACCGTGCGACTGCCCGGTTTCCGGCCGGGCAAGGCGCCGCTGAAACTGGTGGAGCAGCGCTACGGGGGTGAGATCCGCAGCGAGGTGATGGGCGAGGCGCTGCAGCGCAGCTTTTCCGACGCGGTGCGGGCGCACGACCTGAAGGTGGCCGGCTATCCGCAGTTCGACCGCCCGGCGGGGGCGGAGGCGAGCGTGTTCACCGCCACCTTCGAAGTCTTGCCTGAGATCAAGCTGGGTGATGTGAGCCAGATCAAGGTCGAGCGGCCAGTGGTGGAGGTGACCGAGGCGGACGTGGAGCGCACCCTGCAGGTGCTGCGCAAGCAGCGCGTGCATTATCACGCCGTGGAGCGCGAGGCACGCGAAGGCGACCGCGTGCATGTGGATTACACCGGCACGATTGAGGGCCACCCCTTCCCGGGCGGCGAGGCGAAGGACTATCCCGTGCTGATCGGTGAGGGGCGCACGCTCAAGGCCTTCGAACAGCAGCTCGTCGGCCTGTGCCCCGGCGAGGTGAAACGCTTCGAGGTGACCTTCCCCGAGGACTATTTCGCCAAGGAGCTGGCCGGCAAAACGGCGCAGTTCGAGGTCACCCTGAAGTCGGTGCACGAGCCGCACCTGCCGGAGGTGGACGAGGCCTTCGCCCGTAGCCTGGGCATCCACGACGGCAGTGTGGCCAAGTTGCGCGAAGAGATCGCGGCGAACCTCAAACGTGAGGCGAAGCGACGCATCCAGGCCAAACTTAAGGAACAGGTCATGCAGGGGCTGCTGGCGGTCACCCCGTTCGAGGTGCCAAAGTCGTTGATCGCCCTGGAGGCACAGACGCTGCTGGAGCGGGCGGTGGAGGACCTGAAGGCGCGCGGGCTGAAGGAGTCCGACATCCACCTCAAGCCCGAGTTGTTCGAGGCGCAGGCGCGGCGGCGGGTGGCGCTGTCGCTGCTGCTGGGCGAGCTGGTGCGCAGTCATGGACTTAAGGCCGAACCGGACCAGGTGCGGGCCATGGTGGAGGAGTTCGCGCAGAGCTATGAGGACCCCGCCGAGGTGGTGGCGTGGTACTATCAAGATCGCAACCGGCTGCGCGAGGTGGAGCACTTGGTGCTGGAGGACAATGTGGTGGCTTGGGTCCTCGGCCAGGCCCAGGTCACCGACCAGCCCATGACCCTCGAGGCCTTGATGGGGAACGTCTGATGTCGCACTGGACCGAAGAACCCTCCGCCTTGGGCTATGTGCCCATCGTCATCGAACAGAGCGGGCGCGGCGAGCGCGCCTTCGACATCTACTCGCGCCTGCTCAAGGAACGGGTGGTCTTTCTGGTCGGGCCGGTCAACGATGCCACGGCCAACCTGGTGGTGGCGCAGCTGCTGTTCCTGGAGTCGGAGAACCCGGACAAGGACATCTTCCTCTACATCAATTCGCCGGGGGGTTCGGTCACCGCAGGCATGGGCATCTACGACACCATGCAGTTCATCAAACCGGACGTGTCCACCCTGTGCATCGGTCAGGCCGCCAGCATGGGGGCCTTTCTGCTCGCCGCCGGGGCCAAGGGCAAGCGCTTCGCCTTGCCCAATTCGCGGATGATGATCCACCAGCCCATGGGCGGCTTTCAGGGCCAGGCCTCGGACATCGAGATCCACGCCAAGGAGATCCTCTACCTGCGCAGCCGGCTGAACAGCCTGCTGGCGCAACACACCGGCCAACCGCTGGAGGTGATCGAACGCGACACCGACCGCGACTTCTTCATGGGGGCGGAGGAGGCGGTCAACTATGGCCTAGTGGATAAAGTGCTGGCTAAGCGCGGTGATAGCGCGTAAACTTGAGGAAACGCTGAATAAATCTACTGCGCGGCTGGATGGCTGCGTTGCGCGCTGCTCGCTCCCTCGCCTATCTTCAAGATATGTCTCGGTCGCTGCGCTGCGGGCGCCTTGCCCTCCACCCGCTCGCGACGATTTATTTAGCCTTTCCTTGAAACATTCGGGTATTCGGACGGACGATGGCCACGAGATCGGGTAACGACAAGCTGCTGTACTGTTCCTTCTGCGGCAAGAGCCAGCACGAGGTGCGCAAGCTGATCGCAGGGCCCTCGGTGTTCATCTGCGACGAATGCGTCGAGCTGTGCAACGACATCCTGCGCGAGGAGGGGCCGGGCGGCAAGGAGGGGCGCAATGAGGGGCAGGCCCTGCCTACGCCCAAAGAGATCTGCCAGGTGCTCGATCAGTATGTGATCGGCCAGGACCTGGCCAAACGGGCCCTGTCGGTGGCGGTATACAACCACTACAAGCGCCTGCGCCAACCTGGCGGGGTCAAGGACGACGACGTCGAGCTGGCCAAGAGCAACATCCTGCTGATCGGCCCCACCGGTTCGGGCAAGACCCTGCTCGCGCAGACCTTGGCCCGGCTGCTCGATGTGCCCTTCGTCATCGCCGACGCTACCACGCTGACCGAGGCCGGTTACGTGGGCGAGGACGTGGAGAACATCATCCACAAGCTGCTGCAGAAGTGCGACTACGACGTGCAGCGGGCACAGACCGGCATCGTGTACATCGACGAGATCGACAAGATCTCGCGCAAGTCGGAAAACCCCTCCATCACCCGCGATGTCTCCGGCGAAGGGGTGCAGCAGGCGCTGCTCAAGCTGATCGAGGGCACCATCGCCTCGGTGCCGCCGCAAGGCGGACGCAAGCACCCAAACCAGGACTACATCCAGGTGGACACCACCAACATCCTGTTCATCTGCGGTGGCGCCTTCAGCGGCCTGGAACGGGTAATCCGCAACCGCACCGAGAAGTCCGGCATCGGCTTCGGCGCCGAGGTCAAGAGCAAGGACAATCGCAAGGCGCTCACGGAACTGTTCCGCATGGTGGAGCCGGACGATCTCATCCGCTATGGCCTCATCCCTGAGCTGGTCGGTAGGTTGCCAGTGGTGGCGACACTGGAGGAGCTCGACGAGACGGCCATGGTGCAGATCCTCACCGAGCCCAAGAACGCGCTCACCAAACAGTATCAGAAGCTCTTCGCCATGGAGGGCGTGGAGCTGGAGTTCCGCGAAGAGGCGCTGCGGGCGATCGCACGCGCGGCGCTCAAGCGCAAGACCGGCGCCCGCGGACTGCGCTCTATCCTTGAACATTGCCTGCTCGACACCATGTATGAGCTGCCCAGCATGCAAGGGGTGGTCAAAGTGGTGGTCGATGAGAAGGTGGTCAGCGGCGAGGGCAAGCCCATCCTGCTGTACGCCGAACAGGCCATGGCAGCGTCCTGACCCCTGGCATTCCCCTGCCCGAAGGAGGGCAGGGGAACATGCACGCGGCGTTTTTGTCGTTCTTTCTACCAATCGGCCTTTAGCCGAGGACACACATGAGCCCAGCCGTCAACTTCGCCTCCGCTGTTACCCTGCCATTGCTGCCCCTGCGCGATGTGGTGGTGTTTCCGCACATGGTCATCCCGCTGTTCGTAGGGCGGCCGAAGTCGATCAAGGCCCTAGAGCAGGCGATGGAGGCCGGCAAACATATCCTGTTGGTGGCGCAGAAATCGGCCGCTAAGGACGAGCCCGGCTTCGACGACCTGTACAAGGTGGGTGCCATCGCCAGCATCCTGCAGATGCTGAAATTGCCCGATGGCACCATCAAGGTGCTGGTCGAGGGCAACCAGCGCGTACGCATCACCGAGTTCCGGGACGAGCGCACTCATTACACCGGTGTGGGCGAGCCCGTCCCAGAGGAGACGGCCGCGCAATCCGCCCAATCCACCGAGATCGAGGCCATGCGCCGGGCGCTGCTGTCGCTGTTCGACAACTATGTCAAGCTCAACAAGAAGATCCCACCCGAGATCCTGGCCTCGCTGGCCGGCATCGACGACGCCGGGCGGCTGGCCGACACCATCGCCGCCCACCTGCCGCTCAAGCTGGAGCAGAAGCAGAGCATCCTAGAGATGTTCGACCTCAAGGACCGCCTGGAGCATCTGATGGGCTTCCTGGAGACGGAGATCGACATCCTGCAAGTGGAGAAGCGCATCCGCGGGCGGGTCAAGCGCCAGATGGAGAAGAGCCAGCGCGAGTATTACCTGAACGAGCAGGTCAAGGCCATCCAGAAGGAGCTAGGCGAGATGGAGGAGGGCGCCGAGCTCGACGAGCTAGAGAAAAAGATCAAGGCCGCGCACATGTCCAAGGAGGCCACCAAGAAGGCGGAAGCCGAGCTAAAGAAACTCAGATTGATGTCGCCTATGTCGGCCGAGGCCACGGTGGTGCGCACCTATATCGAGACCCTGGTGAGCCTGCCCTGGAAGAAGAAGACCAAGATCAGCAAGGACCTGAAGAAGGCCGAGGCGATCCTGGAGCAGGACCACTACGGGCTGGAAAAGGTCAAGGAGCGCATCCTCGAATACCTGGCGGTGCAGCAACGGGTGGACCGGCTCAAAGGCCCCATCCTGTGCTTAGTGGGCCCGCCCGGGGTGGGCAAGACCTCGCTCGGGCAATCCATCGCCCGCGCCACCAACCGTAAGTTCGTGCGCATGGCCCTCGGTGGCGTGCGCGACGAGGCCGAGATCCGCGGCCATCGGCGCACCTACATCGGTTCGCTGCCGGGCAAGATCCTGCAGAACCTTACCAAGGTCGGTGTGCGCAACCCCCTGTTCCTGCTCGACGAAGTGGACAAGATGAGCATGGACTTCCGCGGCGACCCGGCCTCGGCGCTGCTGGAGGTGCTCGACCCCGAGCAGAACCATACCTTCCAAGACCACTATGTGGAGGTGGACTTCGATCTCTCCGATGTGATGTTCGTGGCCACCGCCAATACGCTCAACATCCCCGCGCCGCTGCTCGACCGCATGGAGGTCATCCGGCTGTCCGGCTACACCGAGGACGAGAAGATCAACATCGCCCTCAAGTACCTGGTGCCCAAGCAAATGAAGAACAACGGGCTCACCGAGGCCGAGCTGCACATCACGGAGAGCGCCATCCGCGACATCGTGCGCTACTACACGCGCGAGGCCGGGGTGCGCAACCTGGAGCGCGAGATCGCCAAGATCTGCCGTAAGGTGGCCACCGCGCATCAACTGAAGAAGGCGCGCGGTAAGGTGACCGTCAGCCCCAAAAACCTGGACAAATACCTGGGGGTGCGTCGCTACACCTATGGCATCGCCGAGAAGACCAACCAGGTCGGTCAGGTCACCGGGCTCGCCTGGACCGAGGTAGGCGGTGAGCTGCTGACCGTGGAGGCCACCATCATGCCCGGCAAGGGCAACATCATCCGCACCGGGCAGCTTGGCGACGTGATGAAGGAGTCGATCGAGGCCGCCCGCAGCGTGGTGCGCAGCCGGGCCCAGCTGCTGGGCATCCCGAACGACAAGTTCGACAAGAACGACCTGCACATCCATCTGCCCGAAGGGGCCACACCCAAGGACGGCCCCTCGGCCGGCATCGCCATCTGTACGGCCATGGTCTCGGTGCTCACGGGCATCCCCGTGCGTTGCGACGTGGCCATGACTGGCGAGATCACGCTGCGCGGCGAGGTGCTGCCCATCGGCGGTCTGAAGGAGAAGCTGCTCGCCGCCCACCGCGGTGGGGTGAAGACAGTGCTCATTCCGGAGGGCAACGTCAAGGACCTGGCCGAGATTCCCGACAACATCAAGAACCGGCTCGACATCCAGCCGGTGAAGTGGATCGAGCAGGTGCTGGAGGCAGCGCTGGAACGCAAGCCAGAGCCGCTGCCCGAGGAGCCTGCGGCCACGGAAGCTGCACCCATGCCGGCTGCCGAAGAGACACCCGCGGTGATCAAGCATTGACGGGCATTTCCGTAGCAGATGCGCTTGACACCGTGGATTACGGGTTGCTATAAAGCGCTTGCAGGCTTCCTGCGCTGCGCATCCACGGAAAGGGGGAACTCGTGAACAAGTCTGAACTGATCGACGCCATCGCCAGCTCGGCCGACATCTCCAAGGCGGCTGCCGGACGCGCGCTGGATGCCGCCATGGAGGCGGTGAAAAAAGCCCTGAAAAAGGGCGATATGGTCACCTTGGTGGGGTTCGGCACCTTCTATGTCGGCAAGCGCGCCGCCCGCACCGGGCGCAACCCGCGCACCGGCGCGGCCATCAAGATCAAGGCGGCCAAGGTGCCCAAATTTCGCCCTGGCAAAGCACTGAAAGATTCGGTAAACTAGCGCCTTTCCCGGGTGCTTAGCTCAGCTGGCAGAGCGTCGCCCTTACAAGGCGAAAGTCGGCGGTTCGAGCCCGTCAGCACCCACCAAAGGGAGAAACGTTTTACTGGAGTGGTAGTTCAGTCGGTTAGAATACCGGCCTGTCACGCCGGGGGTCGCGGGTTCGAGTCCCGTCCACTCCGCCAGATTCCCCCAAAAGGCGAACGTGAGTTCGCCTTTTTTGTTGTCGCTCCATTCGTGCGTCGATCTCATGCTTGAGAAGATTAGAAGTCATGCCCAGGGCTGGATCGCAAAGATCATCCTGGGGTTCATCGCCCTGACCTTTGCGGTCTGGGGGGTGAACTGGTATTTCGAGGGCGGAGGGCAGTCGGCCCCGGCCATCACCGTGAACGACGAGAGTGTCTCCCAGCAGGAGTTCAACGATGTCCTGCGCCAGCTGCGCGAGGACACGCGGGCACAGGACGACGCGGCGCTGCGTCGGCAGGTGACCGAGCAGCTCGTCAACACCCGGCTGATCATCTCGGCCGCACGCCAGGCCGGTATGCAGGTGGGCGAGGCCCAGGTCAGCGCCTTTCTCGCCAACCTCGACGTGTTCAAAGAAAATGGCCAATTCTCGCAGCAGCGGTTGCAGGCTTGGCTGCGCAACCGCGGCCTGACCCCGGCGGCCTTTGCGCAGATGGCACAGCAGGACCTGCTGCTGCGGCAGTTCCAGGCCGCCTATGGCGAGGGTGCTGTCGCCGCCATGGCCTCGGCCGGGCATTTGGGCCGCCTGCTGGCGCAGAAACGAGTGGTGCGCGAGCGGCTGTACCACATCGACCACTACATCAACGCCGTACATATCGACGACAAGGCGGTCGCGGCCGAATACGAGGCCAACCGCCAAGCCTACAAAACTCCGGCCCAGGTGCGGGTACGTTACCTGGTGTTGTCGCCCGATGTGCTGGCGGCCAGGGTCCAGATTGACGATTCCGCCGCACGGCAGTACTACGAGGCCAACGCAGCGCGCTACCAGGAGCCTGAACAACGGCGCGCGGCCCACATCCTCATCCGCACCGAGCCTGGCATGGACGCCCAGGCCAAGGCGCAGGCACGGGCGAAGGCCGAGCAATTGTTGAAAGAGGTGCGTGCCAATCCGGCCCGATTTGCCGAACTGGCGCGGCAGCACTCGCAGGACCCGGTCTCTGCCGCCCAAGGGGGGGACCTGGGCGCCTTCACCCGCGACATGATGGTCAAGCCCTTCGCCGACGCCGTCTTCGCCATGCAGCCTGGCGAGGTGCGCGGCCCCGTCGAGACCGAATTCGGCTATCACATCATCCGCTTGGACAAGGTGATCCCCGGCAGCCGGCTGGGCTTCGAGGTGGTCAAGAACGACATCCTGCAGGAGCTCAGACAGCAGGAGGCGCAGCGCCGTTTCGCCGAGGCGGCCGACCGCTTCGGCAACCTGGTCTATGAACAACCCGACAGCCTGGAGCCGGCAGCCCGCGAGCTGGGGCTGACCGAGCAGGAGAGCGGCTGGATTAGCCGGCAGCAGGCCGAGCCGCGGCTGCTCGCCCATCCCAGGCTGATCGACGCCTTGTTTTCCCCGGACGCCCTGCAGAAGCGGCACAACACCGAGGCGGTCGAGGTGTCCCCCAACGTACTGGTGGCCGCACGGGTGATCGACTACCGGCCCGAGGGCGAGCGTCCCCTGCAGGAGGTGGCCGCCGAGATTCGGCTCAAGCTGGCGGCGCGGGCTGCACGCGATCAGGCCGTGGCTGCCGGTCATTCCGCCCTCAAGGCGGCCCAGGCCGGCACCGAGCCCACGGGCCTGGGGGCACCCATGACGGTGTCGCGCTTGCAGGCGATGAACCTACCGGTCGAGGCGGTGCGTGCCATCTTTCGCGCCCGCGCCGACCGTCTGCCCACCTACGTCGGGGTGGAGACCCGCGAAGGGTATCGTCTGTACCGCATCGAGGCGGTGCAGCAGGAGGATCTGGGGCCGGAACAGGTCCGTCTTGTGCGTCGGGACCTGCAGCGCATGATTGCCCAGGAGGAGCTGCGTGCCCTGCTCAAGGACCTCAGGGCCCGCGCCGAGATCGAGGTCAACCAGGCGGTCACTGAGCGAGGGCCAGAGTAAGCCTTGGACAGGCAGGCCTCATCCGTGTCAGCGGCATGCGGGTGGCCGGTCGGACTGTTGGCAAGGCGTCTGCCCCTGCACACCCCGTTGGACTACAATTCGTTCAGACACCGAGCGAGGCAAGCCGCATGCCCACCACCGAGGAGCTATCCTGGGACGAGATCAAGGCCATGGTGGCCGCTTTGTCCGAACAGAGCAGGCGCACCGAGCAGGCGCTGCAGGCGCTGGCGGAGCAGATGAAAGAGACCGACCGGCGCATGAAAGAGACCGACCGGCGTATAAAAGAGACCGACCGGCAGATGAAGGCGACCGACCGCAAGATCGGGCGTCTGGGCAACCGGCTGGGCGAATTCGTCGAGAGCATGGTGGAGCCGGCGCTGGTGGAGCTGTTCCGGCGGCGAGGCTTGCCCGTGCACCAGGTCATGCGTCGGCTGGAGGCGATGGATGATGCCGGTCACCTTGTGTGCGAGGTGGACCTGTTGGTGATCGACAGTGCGGTGGCGGTGGCGGTGGAATGCAAGTCGCGCGCCACGGTGGCGGACGTGGACGAACATCTGCAGCGGCTGGGATGCTTCAAGCAGGCCTTCCCCCGCTTTGCCGATCTGCGTCTGCAGGGGGCGATCGCCGCCATGAGTTTTGCCGAGGGGGCGGACCGTTACGCCTACCGCCAGGGCCTGTATGTGCTCGCACCCAGCGGCGAGACCGTGACCATCCTCAACGACGCGGACTTCCAGCCGCGCGAGTGGTAGGCGTACCACCCCTCGCACCGCCGGATCCCGTAACCTGAAAAGCCTTATCCTCCCTGGCCGTGGGGCTGAAGGGCTCGTAGCCCGGATGAAGCGAAACGAAATCGGGGTCTTAGCGCGCCACCCCGATACCCGGATCCGGGCCCTTCCGGGCCTGCATCCGGGCTAGGTGACAGTACCCAGTACCCTGATACCTGAATCAATCCTCCACCGCCAACCCTGCCGTGCTGTTGAAGCCGGCGTCCACATAGGTGATCTCGCCGGTGATGCCGGAGGCGAGGTCGGACAGCAGGAAGGCGGCGGCGTTGCCCACCTCCTCAATGGTGACGTTGCGGCGTAGAGGGGAGTGGCGCTCGCCCCAGGCGAGCAGTTTGTTGAAATCGGCGATGCCGGAGGCGGCCAGGGTCTTGATCGGGCCGGCGGAGATGCCGTTGACCCGGATGCCGCGCGGGCCAAGGCTGGCGGCCAGGTAATAGACCGAGGCCTCCAGGCTGGCCTTGGCCAGGCCCATGACGTTGTAGTGCGGCACCGAGCGCACCGCGCCCAGGTAGGACAGGGTGAGCAGCGCTGCGCGGCGGCCCTGCATCATGGGCAGCCCCGCCTTGGCCAAAGCGGTGAAGGAATAGCTGGAGATGTCGTGGGCGATGCGGAAGTATTCGCGGTTGACGCTGTCGAGGTAGTCGCCGGTGAGGGCCTGTTTGGGCACGAAGGCGATAGAATGCACCAGCCCGTCCAGCCCGTCCCAATGTTGGGCCAGATCGGCGAACAGGCGCTCGATCTGCTCGTCGTAGGCGACGTCACAATCGAAACACAGCTCTGACCCGAAGTCCCGGCGCGCGATCTCGATCACCCGTTCGCGGGCGCGCTCGCCCTGGTAACTGAAGGCGAGCTCCGCCCCCTCGCGATGACAAGCCTGGGCGATGCCGTAGGCGATGGAGCGGTGGCTGATCAGGCCGGTGATGAGGATCTTCTTGCCGGCGAGGAAGCCCATGCGTGTCTCCTAGGTTCTGACTGCGCCGCCATTATAACGTGACGTGCAGGCGGGCCTTTTATACACTGCGCACCCATGCGCGCCTGGTCGTGGCTCCTCGCCCTGCTGCTCGCCGCCTGCGGCAGCCCGCCGAACAGCCCCTATCCATCGGGCGAGGCCGCGCGCAACGTGCTGTTTTCCAACTTCGGGCCCTCGCCGCCCAAGCATCTGGACCCGGCCCGCTCATACAGCGAGAACGAGATCGTGTTCACCGGCCAGATCTACGAGCCGCCGCTGCAATACCACTACCTGCGCCGCCCTTACGTGCTGGAGCCGCTGACCGCCGCCGCCATGCCTGTCGTGCGCCATTGGGACGAGCAGTGGCGGGCGCTGCCGGCCGATGCGCCGGCGCAGCAGGTGGCCTACACCACCTACGACATCCGTATCCGACCGGGCATCTACTACCAGCCTCACCCCTGTTTCGCCCGCGACGCCCAGGGCCGTCCGCGTTATGTGCCGATCGACCCCGAGGCGCTCAGGCGCATCCGTCGGCTGACCGACTTCAAAGAGGTGGGCACGCGCGAGCTCGTCGCCGCCGACTACGTCTACCAGATCAAGCGTCTGGCCAACCCGCGCCTGAGCTCGCCCATCTACGGGCTGATGAGCGAATACATCCTGGGCCTCAAGGAATACGGCCGGCGGCTGGAGCAGGTGGTGAAAGACCTGCCCGAGGAGGCCTATGTCGACCTGGAGCGCTACCCCCTGCAAGGGGCGCAGGTGATCGACCGCTATACCTACCGGATCACCCTGCGCGGCCGCTACCCGCAGTTTATCTACTGGCTGGCCATGCCCTTCTTCGCGCCGGTGCCGCCAGAGGCCGAGCGCTTTTACAACCAGCCGGGGATGGGCGAGCGCAACCTCAGCCTGGACTGGCAGCCGGTGGGCACCGGGCCCTTCTATCTGGCCGAGAACGATCCCAACCGGGTGATGATCCTGCAGCGCAACCCTTACTATCGCCCCGACTTCTACCCCCGCGAGGGGGAGCCGGGGGATGCCGAGGCGGGGCTGCTCGCCGATGCCGGCCGCCGGCTGCCGCTCCTCGACGCCGCCATCTACACCTTGGAGAAGGAGGACATCCCGGAGTGGGGCAAATTCCTGCAGGGTTATTACGACAGTGCGGGCATCACCTCGGACACCTTCGACCAGGCCATTCGCATCGGCCCCGACGGCCGGCCGGACCTCACCGAGGCCATGCGCGCGCGCGGCATTCGGCTCACCACTGCGGTGCGCGATTCCATCTGGTACGTGGGCTTCAACTGGCTGGACCCGGTGGTGGGCGGGTCCAGCGAGCGGGCGCGCAAGCTCAGGCAGGCGATCTCCATCGCCCTCGACTATGAGGAGTTCATCTCTATCTTTCTAAATGGCCGTGGCATCCCCGCGCACGGGCCGCTGCCGCCGGGCATCTTCGGCCACCGCACGGGGGAGGCCGGCATCAACCCGGTGGTCTATCGCTGGGAGGGCGGCCGGGCGGTGCGCCGCGGCCTCGATGAGGCGCGCCGGCTGCTCGCCGAGGCTGGTTACCCCGGCGGGCGCGAGGCGGGCAGCGGCCGGCCGCTCACCCTCTTTTTCGACACCATGGCCAGTGGCCCCGAGGCCAAAAGCCGGCTCGACTGGTATCGCAAGCAGTTCGCCAAGCTGGGCATAGAGCTCGTCATTCGCGCCACCGACTACAACCGCTTCCAGGACAAGATGCGCAAGGGCAACGCCCAGATCTTCGAGTGGGGTTGGAACGCCGACTACCCGGATGCAGAGAACTTCTTCTTCCTGCTCTATGGGCCCAACCGCAAAGCCGGGGAGGGCGGTGAGAACGCCGCCAACTATGCCAACCCGGAGTTCGACCGGCTGTTCCGGCAGATGAAGGACATGCCCGACGGTCCGGCGCGCCAGGCAGTGATCGACGCCATGGTGGACATCCTGCGCCACGACGCCCCCTGGGTGTTCGCCTACCACCCCTTGAGCTATGGGCTGCGCCATGCCTGGGTGGGCAACGTCAAGCCCAATCTCATGGCGCACAACACCCTGAAATACCGCAAGGTGGACGCGGCCGCCCGTGTCGCCTACCAGCAGCAATGGAACCGGCCGGTGCTGTGGCCGGCGGCGCTGCTCGCCGGGCTGGCCGTGCTCGGTGTGGCCCCGGCGGTGCTCGCCTACCGTCGGCGGCTGCGCGCCGGCGCCCTGGAGCGTGCCAGGCCATGACCGCCTATCTGCTGCGCCGCCTGCTATACGCCATCCCCATCCTCATCGGGGTGAACCTGATCACCTTCGCCCTGTTCTTCGTCGTCAACACCCCGGACGACATGGCCCGCATTCACCTAGGGGCGAAGCACGTCACCCCTGAAGCGATCGCACGCTGGAAGGCCGAGCACGGCTATAACAAGCCGCTGTTCTACAACGACCAGGCGAGCGGGGTGGCGAGGTTCACCGACACCTTGTTCGTGCAAAAGTCCCTGCGACTGTTCGTGTTCGACTTCGGACGTGCCGACGACGGGCGCGACATCGGGCGGGAGATCGCTAGCCGCATGTGGCCCAGCCTGGCTATTGCACTGCCCACCCTGCTGGTGGGGCTGGCGGTGTACGTGAGCTTCGCCCTGTTGCTCGTCTTCTTCCGCGCCACCTATCTGGACACCGCAGGGGTGGTGCTGTGCGTGGTGCTGATGTCCATCTCCGGCCTGTTCTACGTCATCGCCAGCCAGTACCTACTGGGCAAGCTGTGGAACTGGGTGCCCATCTCCGGCTACCAGCCGGGCTGGGACGGGCTGAAGTTCCTCGTCCTGCCGGTGCTGGTGGGGGTGATCTCGGCCTTGGGCGAGTCAAGCCGCTTCTACCGCGCCCTCTTTCTGGAGGAGATGCACAAAGACTATGTGCGCACCGCCCGCGCCAAGGGCCTCAGCGAGGCTGCCGTCCTCTTCCGCCACGTGCTGGGCAACGCCCTGATCCCCATCCTCACCGGCGTGGTGGTGGTGATCCCGCGGCTGATCCTGGGCAGCCTGATCCTGGAGTCCTTCTTCGGCATCCCAGGCTTGGGCAGCTACAC
This sequence comes from Thiobacillaceae bacterium, assembly GCA_025054655.1. Classification (GTDB taxonomy): domain Bacteria; phylum Pseudomonadota; class Gammaproteobacteria; order Burkholderiales; family Thiobacillaceae; genus JANWZL01. Next base: position 13,301 of record JANWZL010000104.1, read on the forward strand.
CATTGACGCGCTGCAGGCGCAAGACTTCGCCATCGTGCGCGCCATGGTCTTCCTCGGCTCGGTGCTCTACATCCTGGGGCTGATCCTCACCGATCTGTCCTACACCCTGGTCGATCCGCGCGTGAGGTTGGAATGACGCTGCCCTTCCAGCCCGTGATCCTGTGGAGCGACGCGCTACTGCTCATGCTGCTCGCCGCGGTAGCGGCCTTCGTCCTGCACACCCTGCGGCACGAGCACCTGCGCGCGCCCTGGCGGGCGGTGTGGGACAGCCGCCTAGGCATGGCCGCGGCGGTGGTGCTGGCCGCCTATGGGCTGATCGGTCTGCTCGACTCCCTGCACTTTCGGGCGCGCCTGCCCGCCGCAGCGGGTGAGCCCCCGCAATACGCGGCCGAGGTGCTGTCGCTGTTCGACCACCTGGTCGGGCCCCTGCGCACACAGGTGGAGGAGAGCTATTCCGCCCCTTTCGCCACGCATCTGTTCGTCAAGAAAACCCTCGTCACCGCTGACGGACGGGTGGTGCGCGACTATCCGCGGCTGAAGTACGGCGGGGCGCACCTGCCCGACCCGCAGGGGCGCTGGGCGGACGTGGCCGCACGGGGGATCGAGGGGGCCGGGCTGGGGTCTCTGCTGGCCGCAGGGGCATGGGGGCTCGCCGCGCTTGGGCTCGCGGTCCATCGCCGCCAGCCACTGGCGACGGCCCTGGCGGCGCTAGCCAGGGAACGGACGCTCAAGGGACCGCGGGCCGCATTGCTGACCCTCACCCTACTCGTTCTACTCACAGGCGCGGTGGCCGCTCTGGCGCCGCACTACCACGTGCTGGGCACCGACAAGGTGGGACAGGACGTGCTCTATCTCGCCTTGAAGAGCATACGCACCGGGCTTCTGATCGGCACCCTCACCACCCTGGTGGTGCTGCCGCTGGCGCTCACCCTGGGGGTGGCGGCGGGCTATTTCGGCGGCTGGGTGGACGACGTGATCCAGTATCTGTACACCACCATCAACTCCATCCCCGGCGTGCTGCTGATCGCCGCCGCCGTGCTGGTGGCCCAGGTGCACATCGAGACCAACCCGCAGCTGTACGACACCGCGGCGGCGCGCTCGGATCTGCGGCTGGTCTTTCTCTGCCTTATCCTGGGCCTGACCGGCTGGGTGGGTCTGGCGCGCCTGCTGCGCGGCGAGACGCTCAAACTGCGCGAGCTGGAGTACGTGCAGGCCGCCCGCGCCTTCGGGGTCACGCACGCACGCATCCTCGTGCGCCATGTCTTGCCCAACGTGGCGCACCTGGTGCTGATCACCCTGGTGCTCGACTTCTCCGGTCTGGTACTGGCCGAGGCGGTACTGTCCTACGTGGGGGTGGGTGTCGATCCGGTCATGCCCAGTTGGGGCAACATGATCAACGGGGCGCGGCTGGAGCTGGCGCGCGAGCCGGTGGTGTGGTGGCAGCTGGCCGCCGCCTTCTTGTTCATGTTCGTGCTGGTGCTGGCGGCCAACCTGTTCGCCGACAGCGTTCGTGCGGCCTTCGATCCGCGCTCTGGGAGGATAGCGTGAAACGAGACGCGGGGCTGCTCCGTGTGCAAGGGTTGCGGATCGAGGTGGCCACGGCTGCAGGCTGGCACGCCGCAATCGATGACCTCGCGCTCGTCATCGGGCCCGGCGAGTGCCTGGTACTGTGCGGTGAGAGCGGCAGCGGCAAGAGCCTCACCGCGCTGGCGCTCATGCGCCTGCTGCCCGAGGGGGTGCGCCAGACGGCGGGCACGGTCTGGCTGGGCGACACCGAACTGACCGCCCTGCCCGAGGCAGCCATGCGCCGGCTGCGTGGCGGCAGGCTGGCGATGATCTTCCAGGAACCAATGGTGAGCCTCAATCCGGTCATGCGCATCGACCGCCAGATCGCCGAGGCCCTGCGTGCCCACCGGGGCCTGGCGGGGCGGGCGGCGGCGGCCGAGGTGGCGCGGCTGCTCGACGCCGTCGGGTTGAAACCCGAGCATGGCTTGAGCTACCCCTTCCAGCTGTCCGGCGGCCAGCGCCAGCGGACCTTGATCGCCATGATGCTGGCCGGCGAGCCCGAGGTCCTCATCGCCGACGAGCCCACCACCGCGCTAGATGTCACCGTCCAGGCGCAGATCCTGCGTCTGCTCAAGCGGCTGCAGCGTGAGCGGGGCATGGGTCTGCTGCTGATCACCCACGACCTCGACCTCGCACACGACGTGGCCGACCGCGTGGTGGTGATGTACGCCGGCCAGATCGTGGAGGAGGCGCCGCGCGATGCCCTCTACACCGATGCCCGCCACCCCTACACCCAGGCCCTCATGCGCGCCATGCCCGCGCATGGACAGGGTCCGCTGCAGGCGATACCCGGTGCACCGCCGGCAGTGGGGGCCGCGTTCACCGGCTGCCGCTTCGCCGACCGCTGCGAGCGAGTACAGCCGCGCTGTGTGCAGGAGGCACCGGCGCTCTCCACCGTGTCGGAGGGACACAGGGTACGCTGTCACTTGGCTGGGCAGCCGGCCGCCGCGCGCACGCATGGTCCCGCGCAGGGCGGTCGCGAGCAGTGGGAGGGGCCCGTGTTGCTGCAGGTGGAAGGGCTCGCGGTGCGCTTCCCCATCCGCCGCGGTCTGCTGCGGCGCACGGTGGGCTGGGTGCGGGCGGTCGATGGCGTCAGCCTGACCGTCGATCGTGCGGAGACGCTCGCCCTGGTGGGTGAATCCGGCTGCGGCAAGACCACCCTGGCGCGCGCCATCCTGCGCCTGATCGAGCCCAGTGCCGGGCGCGTGCTACTCAACGGCGTGGATCTGACCCGGCTGTCGTCCTCGGCCTTGCGCCGGGCGCGTGCGGACATGCAGATCGTCTTCCAGGACCCTTACGGATCGCTCAATCCACGTTTGCGCGTGAGCGAGATCATCGCCGAAGGCATCGCCGCTCTGCGTCCAGAGTTGGGCCGCCAGGCACGCCAGCGGCGCGTAGGTGAGCTGCTGGAGCAGGTGGGGTTGCCGCAGGATGCGGCGGCGCGCTACCCACACGCCTTCTCCGGTGGTCAACGCCAGCGCATCGCCATCGCCCGGGCCCTGGCGGTGGAACCCAAACTGCTCATCCTGGACGAGCCGACCAGCGCCCTGGACGTGTCGGTGCAGGCCCAGATCCTGGGGCTGCTGGAGGCGTTGCAGGCCAGGCATGGTCTGGCCTATCTGTTCATCACCCACAACCTGCCGCTGGTGGCTCGCATCGCCCGGCGCGTATTGGTCATGTACCGCGGTCGCGTGGTCGAGGCGGGCCCCACCCGGCAGCTGTTCGCCCAACCCTTGCATCCCTACACACGGCTGCTGCTGGCCAGCGCGCCGGGGCAGGGGCTGGCGGCGGCGGTGGAGCCTGCCGAGCACGGGCCAGACGTCACCGCAGGCTGCGCCTACGCGGCGCGCTGTGCGCTGGCCGAGGTGCGCTGCCGCCGGAGCGAGCCGCCGCTGGCCGCACATGGCGAGGGTAGGGTGGTGGCCTGCTGGCTGGCGGGCCCGCGCTGAGCCGGGGTGGATGCGTCAGCCCTCGCGTAGGGGTGCGGGGGCGGGTTTGTGCACCATGTGAGGCGAGCGCGGGGCCGGCACGTAGAGGGTTTGTGCGGCGGTCAGCCGCCCCTTGTGCGCGCGTACGGGATTGTGCTCCTTGAGCCACTCCACCGTGACGCCGAAGCGCTCGGCGATACCCTGCAGCGACTCACCCCTGCGCGCGGCATAGGGTTGCAGCCGGGGCGGTGCTGCACCCTTGCGGTAGAGGTTGAGATGGAAGGCATCCACCCGGTCCGCTGGCAGCAGCAGCACGCCGGGGGTGTCGCTGCGGATCACCTGCCGCTGGTAGGCGGGGTTCAAGGCCATGAACTCGTCCAGGCTCATGTCAGCGAGGCGTGCCACCTGACGCGCCGGCATGGGCTGGCTGATCCTGACCTGGGCGAAGTAGGGCTCGTTGTCCAGACGCTGGAGCTCCAGGCCGGCGGCGGCTGGGTCGAGGATGAGGTTGCGCACCGCCAGGAGCTTGGGCACGTAGTGGCGGGTCTGCGCCGGCAGCGGCAGGGCGGCGTAATGGGTTGGCAGGCCGCGTGCACGGTTGCTGCGCAGGGCCCGCGCCACGCAACCGTCGCCGCAGTTATAGGCGGCCAACGCCAGCTCCCATCTGCCGAACTGGTCGTACAGGGTCTGCAGGTAGTCGAGGGCGGCGCGGGTGGCGGCCAGTACGTCGCGGCGGCCGTCGTACCAGGCGTTCTGCTCCAGGCCGAACAGGCGCCCGGTGGAGGGGATGAACTGCCAGATGCCGGCCGCCCGCCTGGGCGAGACGGCCATGGGGTCGAAGGCGGACTCGATCAGCGGCAGCAGGGCCACCTCCATCGGCATACCACGACGCTCCACCTCGTCCACGATGTGGTAGAGGTAGAGGCGGCTGCGCTCGATGGCGCGCTGCAGCTGGCCGGGCCGCTCGGCGAACCAACGCTCGTGCCGACGGGTGAGCTCGGGGTTGACCTCCTTGAGGCGGAAGCCGCTGCGCACTCGCGCCCACAGGTCCTGCGGGCGGCGTTCGGCCGCCGTGGACGGGGCATAGGCCTGCAGGCTGTAGCTGATCTTGAGCTGCGGCGCCGGTCCGCCGGAGGCCGCGGCCGTCGGGTGTGCCCCCAGCAGCAGGGCGGCCAGGCAGAGCGATAACGGCAGTCGGTGCCGCTGAGTGGCCGGGTGGGTAATTACCTTCATACAAAACTGATGGTACGGCCGTACCCTCGTCTGGACAAGGGTGGATCGGGTCTCAGCCGATTGGTATTTTCGATCGAAACTCAGCTGATGCCATAAATTTCACGATCATGCGTGAAACTCGTCCTTTAGAGCGCGCAACAGGGCGAACACCTCGACGGGCGTGCGGGCTTCATGTCCGGCCATGCGGCTAACGGCCACCCGCAGTTCGGGTCGGTCACAGCGCAGAAAGGGGTTGGTGGCGCGCTCCTGCGCCATGCGCGTGGGCAGAGTAGGCCGCTGCTGGCGCCGCAGCCGTCGGGCCAGCTCGGCCCAGGCGTGCAGCCGGAGGTTGTCGGCGTCCACCGTCTGGGCGAAGGCGATGTTAGCCAGGGTGTACTCGTGCGCGCAGCACACCAGGGTGTCCTCCGGCAGCGCGGCCAGGCGCGTAAGCGAGGCGTGCATCTGCGCCGCCGTGCCTTCGAACAGACGGCCGCAACCACAAGAGAACAGGGTGTCGCCGCAGAACAGGTATCCATGGCCAAAGTAGGCGAGGTGACCCAGCGTGTGGCCCGGCACCGCCAGCACCGCCAGCTCCAGCGCGGGAGCGGCGAGGCGCACGCGATCGCCGTCGGCGAGCGCATGCGTGCGCAGGGGTATGGGCTCCGCGGCCGGCCCATAGACCGGACAGGGGCTTTGTGCCAGCAGCCCGGCGATACCGCCGACATGGTCGCCATGATGATGGGTGACCAGGATGGCCTTGAGGTGCAGACCGTGGTGATGCAGCCAGGATAGAATCGGGTCTGCCTGGCCCGGATCGACCACGACGGCATCGCGCCCGTCGTGTACGACCCAGGCATAGTTGTCGCGCAGGATAGGCAATGCATGGACCTCGATCATAGGGTGCTCATCCTGGACCCGCCGCAGACCTCGTCAAGCCTGTACGCCTGGTTGGACAGCGATCTGGGCCGTTACGCCCTGGGACGCGAGCTGGCCTGGTACGACCAGGCCTGTGCGGATCTGTTCGGTTTCAACGCCATGCAGCTGGGCTTCTGTCAGATCGATTTCCTGCGCGCCAATCGCATGCCCTTCAGGGTATGCGGCGGGCAGGCGGGAGGTGCCTTCCATTGTGCCCTGGAACAGCTGCCCATCGCCAGCGAGTCCTTGGACCTGTTGGCCCTGCCGCATGCCTTGGAGTTCTCGCCCCACCCGCACCAGTTGCTGCGCGAGTGCGAACGGGTGCTGCGGCCGGAGGGCAAGCTCCTCATCTCGGGCTTCAACCCCCTGAGCCTATGGGGTCTGCGTCGCTGGCTGGCGCGCAGCCACGCGATCTATCCCTGGCATGGCCGTTTCATCCGCCTGGCCCGGCTCAAGGACTGGCTCGCCCTGCTCGGTTTCGAGCTGACGAGCGGACGTATGATCTGTTACGCCCCCCCATTCGGGCGGGCGGATTGGCTCGACCGCTTCGCCTGGCTCGAATCCGCCGGCGATCGCTGGTGGGCCATGGGCGGCGGTATCTATCTGCTGCTGGCGGTCAAACGCCGGGTGGGCCTGCGTCTGATCGCGCCCAAATGGGACAAGTCCTGGCTCGCGCGGCCGGTGCTCGGACCGACCACACAACGGCTGGCGAACGATGACTGAGACCAGGGCCTCACCCGTGGTAGTGGAGATCTATGCCGACGGGGCCTGCAAAGGCAACCCGGGGCCCGGTGGCTGGGGTGTGCTGCTGCGCTACGGCGGCAAGGAAAAAAGGCTGTGCGGCGGTGAGGTGCTCACCACCAACAACCGCATGGAACTGACCGCCGTCATCGAGGCCCTGCGCGCGCTCAAGCGCCCTTGCCGAGTCGTGCTGCACACCGATTCGCAGTACGTACAGCGGGGGGTGACCGAATGGCTGCCCAATTGGAAACGGCGCGGCTGGAAGTCAAGCAGCGGCGGGGCGGTGAAGAACCAGGATCTGTGGCAGGCGCTGGAGCGTGAGAGCGCGCGGCATCAGATCGAGTGGTGCTGGGTCAGGGGGCATGCCGGGCACGCGGGCAACGAAGAGGCCGACCGTCTGGCCAACCAGGGCGCACGGCTGGCGCTACAGCGCGGTAGCCGGGTCGAGACTTGTGAAGTGGCGGCAGAAGCGGCATGAGGCAGATTACCCTGGACACCGAGACGACGGGCCTGGATCCGGCGGCCGGCCACCGCGTGATCGAGATCGGCGCGGTGGAGATCGTCAATCGCCGCATCACGGGCGAGGTCTTCCACGTCTATCTGAATCCGGAGCGCGACATCGACGCCGGCGCCTTGGAGGTGCACGGCCTCAGCCGCGAGTTCCTGGCCGACAAGGCCCGCTTCGCCGAAGTCTGTGCAGACTTTCTGCGCTTCATCGCCGATGCCGAACTGATCATCCACAACGCCCCGTTCGACGTGGGTTTCCTCGACGCCGAACTAGGCCGGCTGGACCTTGGCCGCCTGACCGATCACTGCCGCGGCGTGCAGGACAGCCTGCGGCTGGCGCGCGAGCTGCATCCAGGTCAGAAGAACAATCTCGACGCCCTGTGCCGGCGCTATGGGGTGGACAACTCCGGTCGCACCTATCACGGTGCACTGCTGGATGCCCAGCTGCTGGCCGAGGTCTATCTGGCCATGACGCGTGGACAGGAGAGCTTGGCTATCGAACAGGTGGCGCCGCAACGGGCGCAGCTGACGCGCTGCACGGCCCCTGTGCGCGTGCTGCGCGCCAGCGCGCAGGAGCTGGCGGCCCATAACGCCTATTTGCAGGCGATGGCGAAGGAATGCGGCGAGATGCCGGCATGGTAGCCGCATGCGCGGCGACGGGGCAGGGCTGATGCTGGGCGGCCGCTTGCGTCCGCCCCGTGCGTCGAGGCCATCCCCACTGCTGCGTTCTGGCACAGCCCGCTCAGCCGGCTGGCCGTTGCTGCCGTTAGCCCTGCCGTTCCTCCTATGCCTGATGCTGGGGTTCAGCCCTGCCGCCTGGACGAGCGGCGGCATCGTCCTGTTGCTGAGCGAGCGGGCTGCGGCCTATGAGGAGGTGGCCGAGGCCTTCGCGGCCCGACTGGGGGATACGCGCGGGCTGCGCATCCTGTACGCCGATGGCGTCGATGGGCGCGAGCTGTCGGCCCTGGCACGCGAGCCGGGGCTGCTGGTGCCGGTGGGCTTGCGGGCCACCCGTATGGTGGCCGAACATGTCGGCCGACAGGCTGCGGTCCTGGCACTCATGGTGCCCCGCAGCGCTTACGAGGCGATCGTCTGGCCTGCTGCGCTGTCGCGACGGCGCCTGTCGGCGGTGTTCATCGATCAGCCGCCCGGCCGTTCGCTCGACCTGATCGAACGGGTGTTGCCGCGCGCGCGTTCGATCGGGGTCATCCATTCCGAGTCCGCCGCCGGTCTGTCCAGTCTGCAGCAGGAGGCGGCGCGCCGACGCCTGCACCTGCGCTCGGCGTCGATCGCCCACACCGGTGAGGTCGGTGCCACCCTGCGCCAGCTGCTGCCTGAGATCGACGTGCTGCTGTTGTTGCCCGACGCCCAGGTGGTCCACGCCAACAACGTACAGCACGTGCTGCTGACCACCTATCGCTACCGTGTGCCCGTGATCGGTTTTTCCCAAGGATTGGTCAAGGCTGGGGCGATCGCTGCGATCTATTCCACCCCCGCCCAGATCGGCGCCCAGGGCGGTGAGATCGCCCGCCAGTGGCGCGCCGGCGACGGCGAGCTGCCGGCGCCCGGCCACTGCGAGAGCTATTCCATCGGTTTCAACCACCATGTGGCGCGCTCGTTGGGCATAGTCCTGCCGGATGAGGCGCGGGTCAGACAGCTTATGGGGGCCGAGCCATGATGCGTTCATTGGGCATACGTGCGCGCGTGGTCCTGCTGGCCATGTTGCCCATCGCCGTCATCTCCGTGGCGCTGACCTGGTACTTCACCGCCAGCCGCCTACAGGACATCGAGCGGGCGTTGCAGGAACAGGGCCAAGCCATGGCACGCCAGCTGGCGCAGGCCAGCGAGTATGGTCTGTTCATCGGCGAGCAGGGCCTGCTCGAAGACCTGGCCCACGCGCTACGGCGCGAGGAGGGGGTGCTGGGCGTGCGTATCCGCGACCGCGAGGGACGCACACGGGTGCAGATCGGCCCCGGCATGGACCAGGCCGCCCCGTACACCGGGATCGTGCGCACCGCAGACGTGCTCTACATCACCGAGACCATCCGCAGCCGACCCCTTGCCTTCGCCACGGCCGAGTTGGGGGAGAGCGGACGCACCGTCGTGCTGGGCCAGGTCACCGTGGGCATCTCGCTCGAACCGATGCGGGCGCGACAACGCGAGATCATTGTCCACAGCTTCCTCATCAGCGCGGCCGTACTCGTGCTGGCCATCCTCGTGGCCCTGCGGCTGGGTCGAGACATCGTGCGTCCGATCGGCCACCTCGCCCAGGTTGTGCGGCGCATCGGCGAGGGTCACCTCAACGTCAAACCCCTGCATAACCTGGGCGGTGAGTTCGCCGAGCTGGAGCAGGGGATCACGCGCATGGCGGACGAACTGCGCGGCTTCTACGAGACGCTGCAGTCGCGCATCCAGGAGGCCACGGCGCGCCTGCGCTGGCAGGCGAGCCACGACCCGCTCACGGGGCTGGCCAACCGCTACGAGTTCAGCAACCAGCTCGAAGTGGCGCTGAACAGCGCAATCGAGACCGGGCGGCGGCACACCCTGGTGTTCATGGATCTGGACCAGTTCAAAGTGATCAACGACACCAGCGGCCACATGGTCGGGGACGAACTGTTGCGCCAGCTCTCGGCCCAACTGCGCAGACATCTGCGCAGCACGGACATCCTTGCCCGTCTCGGCGGGGACGAGTTCGGTGTGCTCTACCTCGATTGTGGGATCGAGGCTGGCCTGCGCCTGGCCGAGGGTCTACGCCAGGTGGTGGAGGGTTTCCGCTTCCGCCACGGGGAACGGATCTATGCCGTCGGGGTCAGCATGGGTTTGGTCGAGATCAACGCCGACAGCCGCAGCGCCGCCGAGCTGCTCAGCGCCGCCGACGCCGCCTGCTACGCCGCCAAGGAGGGCGGCCGCAACCGCATCCACCTCTATCACGAAGAGGACAAGGAACTGCTGCGCCGCCGTGGGGAGATGGAATGGGCCGGCCGCATCACCCAGGCGCTCGATTCCGGACATCTGCGGCTGTTTTGCCAGTATCTGCTGCCCTTGCGGGCAGCGGACGACACGCGCCATTACGAGCTGTTGCTGCGCATGGTGGACGGGGATACCGGGACCATCCTGCCGATGGCCTTCCTGCCGGCCGCCGAGCGCTATAAGTTGTCGACACTGCTGGACGGCTGGGTGCTCGATCAGGTCATCGAACACTGTGCGCCGCTGCTCGAGCAGTGTCCGCAACTCGTCTTCAGCATCAACATCTCCGGGGCTTCCCTGGGGGATCGCAACTTTCAGGACCAATTGCGCGCGCGGCTGGCCGCACATACGCACATTGCCCGCAACCTGTGCCTGGAGATCACGGAGACGGCCGCCATCGCCAACCTGGACAGCGCCATCGAGCTGATCGCCGAGCTACGCAAACTGGGTTGCCGTTTCGCCCTCGACGATTTCGGCAGCGGGCTGTCCTCCTTTGCCTACCTGCGCAGCCTGCCCGTCGATTACCTGAAGATCGATGGCGCCTTCGTGCGCGACATGGCGCGCGACCCGGTGGACGCCGCCATGGTCGAGGCGATCCACAAGGTGGCGGCCCTCATGGGGGTGCGCACGGTGGCGGAATACGTCGAGGATGAGGCCACACTACAAATGCTGCGTGACCTGGGGGTGGATTACGCCCAGGGCTATCACATACACGACCCGCAGCCGCTGTCCGACCTGTGCGTGGAGGCCGCCGACGTGGCCTAACGGGACTAGCCACGACGGGGCGGCGAGCCTACAAGCGGCCGCGCCCCGGACCCATGTGTGTAGCAGACGTTACTCGATCTTTGCCGTGGCGGCCAGTTCCCGCACGTAGTTGCGCACCTTCTGCTGCTGCAGCTGATGCAGGATGCGCTCGCGCGCTTCTTCGTAGCTGGGCACCTTGAGGGCGCGGGTGTCATCCAGGCGGATGACGTGCCAGCCGAAGCGGGTCTGCACCGGGTTGTCGGCCAACTGGCCCTTCTTCAGCGCGGTCATGACGTTGGCGAATTCCGGCACCAGACTGGCCGGCACCACCCAGCCGAGGTCACCCCCGTTGGCGCCCGAGGGGTCGCGCGAGAGCTTCTTGGCCAAGTCCTCGAACTTGGCCTTTTTCGCCTTGATCTGGGCGATCAGATCGCGCGCTTCGGCCTCGGTGGCCACCAGGATGTGGCGCACGCGATATTCCGTGCTACCGGCCCGCTCCTTCGCCTTCTCGTACTCGGCCTTGACCTGCTCCTCGCCGACCGGGTTGCGGCGCAGATAGTCCTCGAGCAGCGCCCGGCCCAGGATCTCCTTGCGTTGAAAATCGATCAAGGCCTGCACGCGCGGCTCTTTGTCCATGCCGTTCTTGACGGACTGTTGGGCGAGCAGCTCCATAACGATGAGCCCCTCGCGCAAGGCGGCGTCGCTGAGCGTTTCCGCCGCTTGGCCACGCGCAGCGCGGTTGGCGCGTAGAAACTCGGCGTAGATGGGCGGGATGGCCACACCGTTGACGGTGGCGATCGGTTTGTTCGCCTCGGTGGCGGTGGGCGCTCCGCCGGCCGCGGGGGTCTGCGCCAGGGCGTGGCCGACCAGGGCGCCGGCCAGGAGTAGGGCGATCAGGGGGGTCTGTGGTTGCATGGGTGTCCTTAGGGTCGTATGAAAGCGTGTGATCAGGTTTCGTCCGGTGCGAGGGCGCGAATGCTCAGGGCATGGATGCGGCTGCCCATGAGCCCGCCCAAGGCTGCATAGACCAGGCGATGGCGGGCGAGGGCATCCAGTCCGGCGAAGCGGTGCGAGACGATGGTGAGATGGTAGTGCCCGCCGCCCGAGCGGGCTCCGGCATGACCGGCATGCAGGGCGCTTTCGTCATCGATCCGCACCATCTGCGGTTCCAGGGTGGCGAGACGTTCGCGCATGAGGGCCTCGGTCTCGTTCATGGCAGCACCCGTTTGAAAGGCCTCACCTGCACGCGCGCGTACACCCCGGCCTGGACATAGGGGTCGGCCTCGGCCCAAGACTGCGCCTCGGCCAGGCTGTCGAAGCGGGCCACGATCAGGCTACCGGTGAAGCCAGCGGGCCCAGGCTCGGGGCTGTCGATGGCCGGGAAGGGGCCGGCCAGCAGCAGACGGCCCTCCTCCTTGAGCGCCTGCAGCCGCCCGAGATGGGCCGGGCGGGCGGCCAGGCGCCGCGCCAGGCTGTCTGGCGCATCCTCGGCGACGATGGCGTAGTACAGGCTCATCCGCCGCCCTCCTCCTTGAGATGGCGGGTGAGATAGAGGGTCTGACCAATGATGAACGCGAGCATCAGCCCGAGCGTGCCGAACAACTTGAAATTGACCCAGGTATCGGTCGAATAGTTATAGGCGACAAACAAGTTGGCCACCCCCAGAAAGGCGAAGAAGGCCGCCCAACTCAGGTTGACCCGCTCCCACACCGCATCGGGCAGGCTCACCTGGTGCTGCATGAGCAGGCGGATCAAATTGCGCCGGAACAGTAGGGGCGCACCCGCCAGGACGGCGGCGAACAGCCAGTAGAGCACGGTGGGCTTCCACTTGATGAAGGCCTCGTCGTGTAGAAACAGGGTGGCGCCGCCGAAGACGACGATGAGCGCGAGCGAGACCCACAGCATGGCGTCCACCCGGCGATGGCGCAGCCACATCCAGGCCACCTGCAGCACGGTGGCGAGGATGGCCACCAGCGTGGCGAGGAACACCCCCGGCCGCGTGCCCGCCGGCAGGTGCACACCGATGGCCTCCAGCACGGCCTGGGCCGTTTGTGGATTGGCCTCGCCCAACTGGTAGGCGACGAAAAACAGGATGACGGGAAACAGGTCGAATAGGAGTTTCATGGGCGAACGCTCAGCGAAATGGCCGCGGATGAGGCATTTTGCTATGATGGGTTGCTCCACCACAAGGCATTTTTCGTGATCTTCGATCTGCACAGCCATTCCACCGCCTCGGACGGGGTGTTGAGCCCCGCCATGCTGGTCGAGCGCGCCCGCACGCAGGGGGTAGGGGTGCTCGCCCTGACCGACCACGACGAGCTGCGTGGCCAGGCCGAGGCGGCCGCGGCCGCCTCGGCCGCCGGTCTGCGCTATGTGACGGGCGTGGAGGTGTCCGTCACCTGGGGCGGCCACACGGTGCACATCGTCGGGCTGCACGTCGATCCGCAGGAGCCCACCCTACTGGCTGGACTGGCGGCCAACCGCGCCGGTCGGGCGGAGCGCGCCCGCCGCATGGCGGCCGAGCTCGCCCGGCTGGGCATCGAGGGGGCACTGGAGGGGGCCTATGCCCGCGCCGTCAACCCCGACCTCATCGGCCGTACCCACTTCGCCCGATTCCTGGTCGAAGAGGGTCACGTCAAGGACGTGAAGACCGTGTTCCAGAAATACCTGGTCAAGGGCAGACCCGGCTACGTGCCGCACGAATGGGCCAGCCTGTCTGCGGCCATCGGCTGGATTCGCGCCGCCGGCGGGCAGGCGGTGCTGGCGCACCCGGGCCGCTATCCGTTCGGACGCGAGAAGATGCATCTGCTTGTGCAGGAGTTCCGCGACCTGGGCGGGGTGGCCATCGAGGTGGTCACCGGCAGCCACAGCGAGGATCAGGTGCCGCAGTATGCCGCGCTGGCGCAGGAGTACGGTCTGTATGCATCGGTGGGCTCGGACTTCCATGCTCCGGGCGAAGGCGGACGCGAACTGGGCCGGCTTAGGCCCCTGCCGGAGGGCTGCCGGCCGCTGTGGCAGACCTGGTGACCTGTCCCAGCACACCGTGCATCCGTGGCCCAGTTCTTCAGCGTCCATCCGGACAACCCGCAGCCGCGCCTCATCCGCGAGGCCGTGCGCATCTTGCGCGCGGGCGGTATCATGGCCTACCCGACGGATTCCTGTTACGCCCTCGGCTGCATGATCGGCAACAAGACGGGCATGGAACGCATCCGCGCGCTGCGCGGGGTGGACGAGCGGCACCACTTCACCCTGGTCTGCCGCGACCTGTCCGAGATCGCTCGCTACGCGCGGGTGGACAACCGGCAATACCGGCTACTCAAGGCCGCCACCCCGGGCCCCTACACCTTCATCCTGGAGGCCACCCGCGAGCTGCCGCGGCGGCTGGCACATCCCAAGCGGCACACCATCGGTCTGCGCGTGCCCGATCACCCGGTGGTCGCGGCGCTGCTCGCCGAGCTGGGCGAGCCCATCCTGTCCATGACCCTCAGCCTGCCGGAGGACGAACACCCCCTGAACTACGCCGAGGACATCCGCGCGCGTCTGGACAAGCGGGTGGATGTCATCCTCGATGCCGGCGCCTGCGGTCTCACCCCCACCACGGTGATCGACCTCACGGGCGAGGTGCCCGAGGTCGTCCGCACCGGCCAGGGCGAACTGCAGCGTCTGGGCCTGGAGTGAGGCCTCTTTGGAACTCAACCTGGTCCAGAAGATCGCCGTCTTCGCCCTGCCGGTGATCTACGCCATCACCCTGCACGAGGCGGCACACGGCTATGCCGCGCTGCGTTTCGGCGACCGCACGGCAGAGCTGGCTGGTCGCATAAGCCTCAACCCCCTGCGTCATATCGACCTCCTGGGGACCATCCTGGTGCCTCTGGGCATCCTGCTGTTGTCCAAACTGCTGGGGGGAGGTGGGATACTGTTCGGCTGGGCCAAGCCGGTACCGGTCAATTTCCACAACCTGCGCCGACCCAAACAGGACATGCTGTGGGTGGCCGCAGCCGGCCCCGGTGCCAATCTGGCCATGGCCCTGTTCTGGGCGGCCATGATCAAACTGGCCGCGGTGATCGAGGGCAGCCCCTTCGCCATGCCCCTCGCGCTCATGGGGGCGGCCGGCATCTTCATCAACGCCATCCTCATGGCCCTGAACCTGTTCCCCCTGCCGCCGCTGGACGGCGGCCGCATCGCCGTGAGCCTGTTGCCCCCACGCGCGGCCTATGCCCTCGCCCGCGTGGAGCCCTATGGCATGATCATCCTCATCTTCCTGCTCTTCTCCGGCATACTCGGGGTGTTCATCTGGCCGCTGATCCAGGCCGTGATCGCCCTGTGCGCCTTGGTCCTGGGCATGCACTCGATCGAGCTGCTCGCCCTCATTCAGATCGTCCTGAATTGACCCCTGATCCCTGACCCCTGCAATGTACGCTGATCGTGTCCTCTCCGGCATGCGCCCCACCGGGCCCCTGCATCTGGGCCACTACCACGGGGTGCTCAAGAACTGGCTCAAATTGCAGCATGAATACGACTGCCTGTTCTTCGTCGCCGACTGGCATGCCCTTACCACCCATTACGAGGCCCCGCAGGCGATCGAAGAGCACAGCTGGCAGATGGTGATCGACTGGCTGGCCGCCGGGGTCGATCCGGCCAAGGCCACTCTGTTCATCCAGTCCCAGGTGATCGAACACGCCGAGCTGCACCTGTTGCTCGGCATGATGA
>JANWZL010000115.1 GCA_025054655.1 Thiobacillaceae bacterium
TGCGGCTGTTTGAGCACTGTGCGCATGATCTCCAGCACGCTTTGACCCAGCGGCTTTTCATCCATCGGCACCCTCCCTGCAGAGGTTCACTCCGTCAGGCACAGCATAGTCGGCCGCGACGGCGAATGGTAGGCGGATACGGCCCTGCACCGGCGGTGTGGGGCTGCCGGTGATACGGGCAAGCCATTGCCGCGCCGGCTCGTTGCGCGGGCCGTACACGAGCGAGAACTCCAGCCAGGCGCATTCGCTTGCGCAGGGCATGGCGGCGATGGCCGGCAGCACGAGGGCATCCTCCAGACCGCGCCCCAGCGAGCGGCAGCTCAGACACAGCTCCTCGATCACGAGGGTGTCTTCCCTGCGTCGGCCGATGATGAGACCGACTATACCGCTGTCGCTCAGGCGATCGGCAAGCGACACTGCCGCTACGTCGGCCTTCTCAGCCTGCATGTAGCCCTGGATTTCAGCCGCAGTCAGGCGGCGCAGGGCCAGATTGAACTGATTGGTTCGCATGCTCAGGCTCGCCAGGCGTTCCAGGGCGGCGCCAGGGTTGTAAGTGAGTCCGATGCGTACCCCCAGCGCTCGAAAATACGCCCCCGGCTCGGCTTGCGCCTGCAGTTTGGCCCGGTGCGATTGCGCAGCGAGGTCGCGCGCGCGCAATTCGTCCTCGCGGCTGATGCGCCAGCGCCACAGCCCCGGGTAGTTTTCCAGCGCCCGGCAGGTGTCATCTGCCTCGTCCTGCGCCTGCAACAGATGCACCGTGGGACAGCGGGCGGCCACCTCGTAGAGTTCCCCCGGATTGTCGTCGACCAACAAGATCGCCTCCAGGCCGATATTCAGGCGCTTGGCGATGCGCGCCAAGGCCTCGCTCTTGCTGCCCCAGGAAACCTCGACTGCGCTGAAATGTTGCAGACGCAAGGGATAATCGGTGCGGAGGGCGAACAACTGCTGCACATCTGCCGCTTCGTTGCGCGAGATCAAGGCCAAGAGGATACCGTGTGCACGCAGGTCGAGTAGCAGCTTTTGCAGCCGCGCGTGACCCGGTGTGAGCCTGACCCCCGCAGTCCCCGACTCCGCCAGCACCCCTGCATGCAGGGTGTGATCCAGATCGAGGGCGATGGCCTTGATGGGTGTCAGCAGCGCCCCCGCCCACCAGCGACAGGCCAGGGCACGTGCAGCCAGGGTGATGAGCGGCCGCGACAGCGAGGTGCCTGCCACGGCTGCGTTGCGCGCATCCAGCAAGGCTACCCGGGCAGACTCCGCCAGCGCGGTCAGATCAGCCACATACACCGACGCCAGCTGTCCCGCGCGCTGTTGCAGGTGTGCGATGAGCATGGGGTCGGCCCAAGTGGCCACGACGATGGGCGCTGGCGAGCGGCGGCGTAACTGGCTCAGGCGGTCGGCCAGCCAATCGACGAAAGCGGCTGCGTCCAGGGCATAGCGACTGCAGTCAAGCCACAGGCATTCCAGCCCAGCCGGCCGATGGTCCGCGAAACTGAGACTATCGTCGTAGCCGCTCAGCCACACGTCATAGTCCACGCCGGCATAGGCAGCATATGCGGACAATAAGGGCAGCAGGGGCTCGAAGGCATGATTCCGCCAAACATTAATGCGCACCTGTGGGCGCGTAGCCACGGGCGCCTGCTGCAAGCACTGCATGAGCTGCAGTCGCTGCGGCAGGTCAGCGAAAAGGACCCGTTGCGCCTGCAAGCGCCAGGCCAACGGGTCTATGTACGGTTTACGCAGGCATTCAAACCTGTTTGCTGACACGAGGTTGGCGATCATGCCATCAAGCAAACGACATGCCACCAATATCGGCTTGTCTTATGTCCCACTTGAGCCGCATGAGCCGCGTCCTTACAACCGGCCCGCGGCCTGCAAGACCTCTGTGAAACCGAATTGGCTGAGATCACGCATGCGCATGGGATAAAGGATGCCCTGTAAGTGATCGGTCTCGTGCTGCACCACCCGCGCGTGAAAGCCCTCCACCGTGCGCTCGATGACCTCGCCCCAGGGGTCGTAGCCGCGGTAGCGCACCCGCTTGTAACGCGGCACCCGGCCTCTAAGCCCCGGCAGCGACAGGCACCCCTCCCAGCCCTCCTCCATTTCCTCGGTGAGCGGGATGACCTCGGGGTTGACGAGCACCGTGTACGGGACCGGCTCGGCCCAGGGGTAGCGCGGGTTGTCCCGTACCTCGAACGCCACCACCTGCAGGGCCACGCCGATCTGCGGCGCGGCAAGGCCCGCCCCTTGGGCGGCGCGCATGGTGTCGTCGAGGTCGCGAATGAGGGCGTGCAGCTCGGGCGTGCCGAATGCGGTCACCGGCGCGGCCCGTTGCAACAGCCGGGGATCGCCCATGCGCAAAATTTCTCGCACCGACATGCATCAACGGCGCCAGACACGGGCCACATCGAGCTCCACACTGCAAGCGCTCAGATCGATGCGCAAGATCTCGTCGTGGTAGTCGCCCAGCTTGCGATAGGCCCCGTCGGCAAGCCGCCAGGCCTTGATCTTGCGTGCGACCGGATAGGCCAGCAGATAATAGGTAACGCCCTCCGCTTGGTAGAGCATGAACTTGAGCTGCTCGTCGCGTCGGGACGTCTGGGCAGAGACGACCTCAACGATCAGCTCCGGGGCGCGTGTCAACCGCTCGCCTGCCGGCTCGTAGCAGATGAGCTGGATATCAGGGCGCACCACCGTGTCCTGACTGAGCTCGACATCGGTCTCGTAGAAAGCGCGGCAATGCGGACAGTGCTCTAGCTGATCGTAAAGCAGTTTGAACAGCGCACCGGCGACGATTTGATGGGTCACCGTGGGCGATGGGGCCATGGCATAAGGCACACCGGCGATGAGTTCCCAATCCCCTTCCCACTGTCGCCAGTCGTCCAGGGTATAGCGCTCGCCATAGGCGGGCGAGGACATCGATAGGGTCATGCCTGGCCTCCTACGGGTCAGTACAAGTGGCCATAAGATGCCATGAAGCCGGGTGCAAACGGCTCAAACGATGTCGAAACTCGTCGTCTGGGGTCACTATACCCCACAGCATCACATCCCTGGCGCAGCCTCGCAACACATGGCCGCCAGGCGGGCGAGCACCTTGCGGATACGCTCGGCCGCCTGTTTGAGATTGGCCTCGATCGCCTCGGCGGTGATCGCCGCCTCGCTCTCGCCGCGGCCGGCTGCCCAGTTCACCGACACGGCGATGGTGGCGTAACAAAGCCCCAATTCGCGCGCGAGATAGGCCTCCGGCATGCCGGTCATGCCCACCATGTCGCAGCCGTCGCGCGCCATGCGGTCGATCTCGGCCTTGGTCTCCAGTCGCGGGCCTTGGGTGCAACCATAGGTGCCACCGTCGAAATACTCCTCGTCCACCTCACTCAGGGCCTGCATGCAGCGCTGACGCATCTCCTCGCAGTAGGGCCAGGTGAAGTCGAGATGGGTGACCGGTTTGCCGTCATATTCGGCGAACGTGCCCTCACGCCCCCAAGTGTAATCGATGATCTGGTCCGGCACGGCAAACATGCCCGGACGCATCTCGGGGTGGATCCCCCCCACCGAGGCGATGGACACCACGTGGGTCACTTCCTGGCTCGCCAGGGCCCAGATGTTGGCACGGTAGTTGACCAGGTGGGGCGGGATGGTATGGCCGTAGCCATGGCGGGCCAGGAAGACCACTGGATGGCCGGCGAGCTCGCCGAAGGTGAGCGCCCCCGAGGGTTCACCATAGGGGGTGCGCACCACCTGGCGGTGGGTGATGGTGAGCCCCGGCAGTCTGGTCAGACCCGAGCCGCCGATGATGGCCAGTTTGCTCACACCTCCTCCTTGAGTGCATAGATGGCGGGCAGGTTGCGCCACAGGCCGTAGGCGTCCATGCCCATGCCGAAGACATAGCGGTCGGGCAGTCGCAGCCCGACGAAGTCGGCCTGGATGGGTTTGGGGCGGCCGAGGTCCTTTTCCGCCAGCACCGCGATCCTCACCTCGGCCGCGCCCAGCTCGGCGAGTTTCACCCGTGCCGCCTGCAGGGTATGGCCCTCGTCCAGGATGTCGTCCAGCAGCAGCACCGTGCGTCCATGGAGGTCTTTGCGCGGCAACACCGGCCAGTCGATCTCGCCGCCGCGCGTGCCCTCGCGGTAGCGGGTGGCGTGCAGATAGTCGAACTCCAGCGGGAATTCCAACCGCGGCAGCAGCTGCCCGGCGAACACCACCGCCCCGCCCATCACACACAGCGCCACCGGGAAGCGGTCGGCCAGGGCGGCGCTGATCTGCTGCGCCAGACGGTCCAAGGCGGCCTCGACCTCGCTACGGCTGTAGAGCAGCTCGGCCTGGTTGAACAAGGCCCAGGCCCGTTCGATGTCGCGGTCGTACATCCGCCTATGATACCGCGACCGTGCGCTCGGCGCGCTGGCGGCGTGTCTCGTACAGGCACACGCCGGCCGCCACCGAGACGTTGAGGCTTTCGACCTCGCCCTGCATGGGGATGCGCGCCAGCCAGTCGCATAGCTCGCGCGTGAGCCGCCGCAGCCCCGTCCCCTCCGACCCCAGCACCCAGGCGATGGGGCCCGTGAGATCGACCTGGGGCAGCATGAGGTCCGCGCCCTGATCGGCGCCGATGAGGAACACCCCCTGCGCTTTCAGTTCCCGCAGGCTGCGCGCGAGATTGGTCACCGGGATGAAGGGCAGGCACTCGGCCGCCCCACAGGCGGCCTTGAGTGCGGTGGCGGTGAGCCCTGCCGACCGGTCGCGCGGCACGACCACCGCATGCGCCCCAAAGGCCTCGGCCGAGCGCAGACAGGCCCCCAGGTTGTGCGGGTCGGTCACCCCGTCGAGCACCAGCAGCAGGGCCGGCTCGGCCAGACCTGTCAGCACCTGGTCCAGATCTTGCGCAAGCTGCACCGGTTCGACCAGGGCCGCTACCCCTTGGCTCCTGCCGCGTGCCATCTCGTCCACACGGGTGCCCTCGGTGAGGATCAGCCGTACCCCCTTCTCCTGCGCCAGGCGCATCAGGTCATGCGCCCGTTTGTCGCGCCGCTGCTCATCCAGATAGACCACATGCACGCTGTCGGGATGGTGGCGTAGCCGCGCGATGACGGCGTGAAACCCGTGGATGAGGGTGCGTTGGGACATGGCCGAATCTTAACCCTAACGGGCCGGGGCCGCAGGTATCCGCTACGCCCGTGCGCCATCGTCATGGCCGGGATGCAGCGAAGCGCAATCCGTGGCCCATCCGGTCGCCCAATCCCCGAATGCCGGCCCTCGCGGGCCGGCATCCGGGCTACCTGACCACGGCGAAGGGCAGCCCGTAGGGCGGTCTCGCCCGCGGGGCACAAACCGCCGCACGGCTGCCGCACGGCGGCTTGCTGCGCGAAGCCGCCCTACGCCAGCCCGCGCGCCGCCTTTTTCCCTGCCCGCCCCCGTTTACCATCCTTGCGACCGGTCTTATCGCTGGTCGCTGCGGGGGGCTCGGGCGGTGTCTCCACCAGCACGAAATCCACCTTGGCCGTCTCGATGTCCACCCGCGCCACCTGCACCCGCACCCGGTCGCCCAGGCGGTAGCGCACGCCGGTGCGGCTGCCCAGCATCTGGTGGCGCACCGGGTCGTAGTGGAAATAGTCGCGGCCCAGGTCGGACACGTGTACCAGCCCCTCGACGAACACCTCGTCGAGCGCGACGAAGATGCCGAAGCTGGTCACCGCGCTGATCACGCCGTCGAACTGCTCGCCCAGCTTGTCCTGCATGTAATAGCACTTGAGCCAGTTGACCACGTCGCGCGTGGCCTCGTCCGCCCGCCGCTCGGTCATGGAGCAGTGCGCGCCGATGGCCTCCCAGTCGCCCGGCTCGTAGCGGCCGCCCTCGAGGCAGGCCTTGATCGCCCGGTGCACCAGCAGGTCCGGATAGCGGCGGATGGGCGAGGTGAAGTGCGTGTAGGCCTCGTAGGCGAGCCCGAAATGTCCCACGTTCCGCGGGCTGTACTGCGCCTGCTGCAAAGACCTCAGCATCACCGTCTGCAATAACTGCTCGTCCGGCCGCCCCTTGATCTTCTTGAGCAGTTCGGCGTAGTCCTTGGCCTGCGGGTGCTCGCCGCCGCCCAGATACAGGCCGAACTCGGCCAGGAACTCCTGCAGGGCCTGCAGTTTCTCCGGCGTGGGCCCCTCGTGCACACGGTAGAGGGCCGGGTGTTTCTTCTTGCGCAGAAATTCCGAGGCACACACGTTGGCCGCCAGCATGCACTCCTCGATGATGCGGTGGGCATCGTTGCGGGCGTAGGGCAGGATGCGGCGGATCTTGCCCTGGTCGTCGAACTCGAAGCGGGTCTCCAGGGTCTCGAAATCGATCGCCCCCCGCGCCCAGCGCGCCTTGAGCATCACCTTGAACAGGGCATGGAGGTCCTCCAGGTGCGGCAGCAGCCAGGCCTCTTTCCGGCCCGGCTTGCCCGCCCCCGACAGCCACTGCCAGACCTGCTCGTAGGTCAGCCGCGCCTTGGAGTGCATCACCGCCGGGTAGAAGCGGTATTTGCGGATCGCCCCGCTCGCGCCGATGTCCATCTCGCACACCATGCACAGCCGGTCCACCCTGGGGTTGAGCGAGCACAGCCCATTGGACAGTTCCTCCGGCAGCATGGGGATCACCCGCCGCGGGAAATACACCGAATTGCCACGCTCAAAAGCCTCGCGGTCGAGCGGCGTGCCCGGGCGCACGTAATGCGACACATCGGCAATCGCCACCCACAGCCTAAACCCCCGGCCCTGGCGGGTGCAATAGACGGCGTCGTCGAAATCGCGCGCGTCCTCCCCGTCTATGGTCACCAGCGGCAGATCGCGCAGATCCTCCCGCCCCTCGCGGTCCTTCCGGGTCACCCCCTTGGGCAGCTTGGCCGCCTGCGCTCGTGCCGCCTCGGAGAACTCGTAGGGCAGCGCATGCTTGCGCAGGGCGATCTCGATCTCCATGCCCGGATCGGCGTAATTGCCCAGCACCTCGACCACGCGCCCGGTGGCAGGGGTGTGCTTGGTGGGCTGGTCGATCAGCTCCACCATCACCACCTGCCCCAGCCGCGCGTTGAGCTGCGCCCCCGGCGGGACGAGGATGTCCTGGTTGATCCGGCGGTCCTCCGCCACCACCCATTGCACCCCCTTCTCGCAGTAGAAACGACCGACCAGGCGCTGGTTGGCGCGCTGCAGGACCTCCACGATCTTGCCCTCGCGCCGCCCACGTCGGTCCACCCCCGCCTCACGCACGAGCACCCGGTCACCGTGCAGCACCGCGTGCATCTCTTTCTCGGACAGGAACATATCGCCCGAGCCGTCGTCGGGGATGAAGAAACCATAACCGTCCGGGTGCCCCTCCACCCGCCCGGCCTTGAGCTCGATCCGCTCCGGCAGGCACAAGGCCCCGCGCCGGTTGAACATGAGCTGCCCATCGCGCTGCATGGCGCGCAACCGATTGAGGAAGGGCTCCCATTCCTCCGGCTCCAGGCCCAATCGATGCGCCAGCTCCTCCGGCAGCACCGGCTCGCCCGCCTCGGTGAGCAGCTGCAGGATGAACTCACGGCTGGGCAGCGGCTGGCCATAGCGGCTGCGCTCGCGTTGCAGATAGGGGTCCTGCCAGCGCAGCGCCTTTTGGCTGCGCCGTTTGCCTTTGCTCTTGTTCAAGGGGTTCTCTTTCGTTGACAGTGATCAGCAGGGATGGCTAGAATGCGCGCTTCTTGCCCAGGTGGCGGAATTGGTAGACGCACTAGGTTCAGGTCCTAGCGGGGGCAACTCCGTGGAGGTTCGAGTCCTCTCCTGGGCACCACATCCAGAACACACCCCATGATTGCATGGGGTTTGTTTTTCGCGCACCTACCTAGGCACCGGCCAGGATGAGGGGAATCCGCGGGCGCGCGAAATTTTACCGCCCCGGAGCGGATCGAGCGCTGGCCCGAGCTGGCCGACACCCGCCGACTCCGAGCTAAGCGGTCGCTTTCAGCCTTACGTGTCGCCATGGACGGGGCGCATAGTAACACCTCAGGGCGCCATCATCCAGGGCCGAACGCATCAAGCGAGGGCTTCGTGCGGCTGGCCGCGCTCACCCTCCGCACCCATTCTGCCGCGTGAGCGGCGACCCACCATAGTTGCTCAGCCGGCGACGCAGCCGCTTGTGGGCGATCTCCTGGGCGAGCTCGCAGCCCTTGACGATGGCCAGGCGGTCGATGTCCTCGTCCACCGCAGCGCCCCTGCGTGCGCGCGTGGTTATTCTGTCGCGGTGGACTCCAGGACGCGCAGGGTGCGCTCGAAGTGTCCGCTGTCGAGCTGGCCCATGACGCGGGCAAACCTGCATCAGCCCGTGCAGTAGGCGCGAGCAGGATGCTAACGCGTGCGATGGAGGAGGTGATCGGGCGATGCCCGCGGCTGACACTCACCGCTCACGTCACACCCCCGGCCTCCTCGTCTTCCTTTTCCGCCTCGTCCTCGGCCAGCGCCTGCTCCAGTTCGTCGCGGCCGGGTGGGGGCCTGCGTTTGCGATTGGGTTGCACGCGTGGACGGTAGAGCGGGGTGCGCACCGCGCGGGCGACCGGGTTGCGCGGGCGGCGCGGCGGGCCGGAAATGCGTTTGCCCATGGTCAGCCGCGCTGACGGAAGGCCGGCGGGTAGGGTGGCAGGGTGGTGAGCCGTGTGTCTTCCAGGGCCCCACCCACGGTGAAGTGGTACACCACCTGCCAGCGGCCATCCGTGTCCAGGCCCAGCAGTTCGTGCACGGCATCGTCGAAGAAGCAGCCGATGCCGGTGCCGCGCAGCCCTGCCGCCTCGGCCTCCAGGTATAGCACCTGGCCGATGAGACCGGCCTCCCAGTGGCGCGAACGGTATAGCCATGGCGCCTTGTCCAGGGCCGCGAAATCGGCGAGCATCGCAACGGCGAAACAGCCGTCGGCGGCGATGTCCTGGTGGCAGGACAGCTGCTCCGCGACCGGGCGTACGTCGTGCGGCAACAGCAGGTACAGCGGCAGCGCCTGCGGCCCGGTCTTCGCCCACAACCAGTCGGGACGCATGGCCGCCTTGAGCGAGGGCAGCGCGGCCTCGTCGCGCGGCAGGGCGTACAGGCCGGGTGTGAGCCCCGCCACCCGATGCACGAACAGGATCAGGTGCACGGCCGGTGGGTACGGCCAGGCGGTCCAAGGTGGCGCCCCCGCCGCGGGTAGAAGCCGCGTGAGGAGGCCATGGAAAACCTCTGCGGGCATGCTGCTCACGCCGTCGTAGGCCTGGGCGCTGCGCCGCTGGCGGATGAGGTGGGGAAGCGGCATATCCTGCGCCAGAGATGGCGGCGCGTGGCGCACAGGCGGGGTCCAATCGGGCTGAACCGCCGCGCTGGGGCGGGCGGTGGCCGCCGCCACCTCGTCGAGCCCCGGCCAGTGGCGGTGTTCGGGGCTCAAGCGGTTGGCCCGGCCCTGCCAGCGCAGGGCAGAGGCCGCGGGCAGTGCCGTGGACCACTCGCCCTCTGCCGCGACCAGGGCGAACAGGGCTTCGGGCAGCTCGGCCTCGGCCGAATCGTAATCCACGCTGCGGTCCACGCCCAGCAGGGACGCCAGATCGGCCTCGCCGATAGGCAGCGGGCGCAGCCGCCAGCCCAGGGCGGCGGCGGCAAAGCTCAGCGCAGCGATGGCGTGGCCGGTGTCGAGCTGGCAGTAGCGGAAGGCGCGCAGGCCGTACTTCCAGGCCTCGCGCCAGACGATGGAGGTGAAGGCGATCAGTGGCGGACCGCTCGGCTGCGGCCAGGCCGCGCGCTGTTCCAGGGCATGGTCGCGACTCACGTAGTGATAGACGCCCGCCTGCAGGTCCGGCAGCGCTGGGCTGAGCAGATAGCCCTCGGTGGGGTGCAGGTTGCCGCTGGAGGGGTTACAGCGCAGGGCCCAGCGGTTGGCCCCGTATTGCTTCCAGGCCGCCAGCCCAAGGGTGAGTTCGAACAGGGCGGCGAGGCTGCGGCGGTCGAAGGGCGCAGGCGCCGGCAAGCGGCCCTGCCGCACCGCGCCATAACCGACCGCCAGCGCATCGGCCACGAGCGGCAGCTCCAGCCGCGGGCAGCCGGTATAGACGCGGAAAGGGTCGGGCTGGGTGGCCCAGTCGAGATGACCCGGCCCCGGCGCGTAGCGATGCAGATGGTGTTTGCTCGCGCGGTGATAGCGCCACACCTCACGCGCCGCCGCCTCCACCCCATCGCGCCCCGGCCTCAGTGCCAACCCCGCCCCAGCCTGCGAACCCAAGCTCCGGCTCATGGTCACACTATGCTAAAATGCGTTTTTTCTAGACTATCACCGTCGGCTGACCAGGTGCGAACATGAGCGAGAAAGAACGGCACAACCTGCAGGACGTCTATCTCAACACGCTGCGCAAGGAACATGTCCCTTGTGCCGTCTTCCTCGTCAACGGCATCAAACTGGTGGGCCGCATCGAGTCCTTCGACCAGTACATGGTCCTGCTGCGCGGCCACGACCAGGCCGTGCAGGCCATCTTCAAGCACGCCATCTCCACCGTCTCGCCCATGCGCCAGGTACAGATGCAACCGCGCGCACCCAAGGCTGAGCGGACGGAGGACTGACGGCGGTCCGGCAACACGGCCGGGTGCCCTGCCCTACTCCTCCTCGCGCTCCACCACCTTCTGCACGCCCGAGAGCTTCTCGCCCTCGCCCAGGCTGATCAGGGTCACGCCCTGGGTGGAACGGCCCAGGCTGCGGATCTCCTTCACCCGCGTGCGGATCAGCACCCCGCCGGTGGTGATCAGCATGATCTCGTCGTCCTCGTCCACCAGGGTGGCACCCACCACGCGGCCGTTGCGCGCGGTGGTCTGGATGGCGATGATGCCCTGACCGCCGCGCCCGTGGCGGCTGTATTCGGTGATGGGGGTGCGCTTGCCGTAGCCGTTCTCGGTCACGGTGAGGACGTATTGGGCGTCGTTCTCCGCCACCAGTAGCGCGATCACCCGTGCCCCCTCGGGCAGGCGGATGCCGCGCACGCCGCGCGCCGCCCGGCCCATGGGGCGCACCTCGTCCTCGGCAAAGCGGTTGGCCTTGCCCTCGTCGGTGAACAGCATGACGTCGTGCTGCCCGTCGGTGATCGCCACGCCCACGAGGTAGTCGCCCTCATCCAGGCTCACGGCGATGATGCCGCTGGGACGGGGGCGTGAGAATTCCGCCAGCGGCGTTTTCTTCACCGTGCCGAGCGCAGTGGCCATGAAGACATAGCGATCCTCGGCGAACGCCTTGACCGGCAGGACGGCGGTGATCTTCTCGCCCTCCTCCACCTTGAGCAGGTTGACGATAGGTTTGCCGCGGCTGGCGCGCCCGCCCTGGGGAACTTCGTACACCTTGAGCCAGAACACCCGCCCGCGGTTGCTGAAGCACAGGATGTGGTCGTGGGTGTTGGCGATGAAGAGGTTCTCGATGAAGTCCTCCTCCTTCGTGCCGGCGGCCTGTTTGCCGCGGCCGCCGCGCCTCTGCGTGCGGTAGTCGGCAAGCGGCTGCGCCTTGATGTAGCCGGCGTGGGAGAGGGTCACCACCACGTCCTCGGGGGCGATGAAGTCCTCGAGGCTGAAGTCCTGCGCCTCGGCCACGATCTCGCTGCGGCGCGCGTCACCATACTGCGCCTTCACCTCCCGGAGTTCCTCGGCGATGATCTGGGTCACCCGCTCCGGTTTGTCGAGGATGTCGAGCAGATCGCCGATGCGGGCCATCACCTCCTTGTATTCCGCGACGATCTTGTCCTGCTCCAGGTTGGTCAGCCTTTGCAGCTGCATCTCCAGGATGCGCTGCGCCTGCACGTCCGAGAGGTGGTAGCCATCCGCCTGCAGGCCGTATTCGGGGGCCAGCTCCTGCGGCCGGTAGAGCATACCTTCGGCGCGTGCAAGCATCTGCTCGACCAGCGCCGAGCGCCAGGGCCGGGCCATCAATGCACTCTTTGCCTCCGCCGGCGTGGCCGAGGCCTTGATCAGGGCGATGATCTCGTCCACGTTGGCCAGGGCCACGGCCAGGCCCTCCAGGATGTGGCCGCGCTCGCGCGCCTTTTTCAACTCGTATTGCGTGCGCCGCGTGACCACCACGCGCCGGTGGCGCAGGAAGGCCTCCAGCAGCTGTTTGAGGTTCAGCAGCCGCGGCTGCCCCTCCAGCAGGGCCACCATGTTGATGCCGAAGCTGTCCTGCATGGGGGTGAGCTTGTAGAGGTTGTTGAGGATCACCTCCGGCAGCTCGCCGCGCTTTAACTCGATCACCACGCGCATGCCCGACTTGTCCGACTCGTCGCGCACCTCGGTGATGCCCTCGATCTGCTTGTCGCGCGCCAGTTCCATGATGCGCGCGCACAGCTGCGCCTTGTTCACCTGATAGGGCAGCTCGTCGATGACGATGGCCTGGCGCCCGCCCCCCTTCTCGATGTCCTCCACATGGCAGCGGGCCCGCAGCACCACACGGCCGCGGCCGGTGCGATAGCCCTCGCGCACCCCCTCCAGCCCATAGATGATGCCGGCGGTGGGGAAGTCGGGCGCGGGCAGATGCCGCATCAGCTCATCGACCGTGATCTCCGGGTCGTCGAGCAGGGCCAGGCAGGCGTCCACCACCTCGGCGAGGTTGTGCGGCGGGATGTTGGTCGCCATGCCCACGGCGATGCCGGCCGCCCCGTTGATGAGCAGATTGGGCACCTTGGCCGGCAGCACCAGCGGCTCCAGCTCCTTGCCGTCGTAATTGGGGCCGAAGTCCACCGTCTCCTTGTCGATGTCGGCCAGCAGCTCGCCGGCGATCTTCTCCAGACGGCACTCGGTGTAGCGGTAGGCGGCAGGCGAGTCGCCATCGACCGAGCCGAAGTTGCCCTGGCCGTCGATGAGCGGATAGCGCATGGAGAAGTCCTGCGCCATGCGCACCAAGGCGTCGTAGGTGGCGGTGTCGCCGTGCGGGTGGTATTTACCGAGCACATCGCCCACCACCCGCGCGCACTTCACGTAGGGCCTGTTCCAGACGTTGTTGGCCTCGTGCATGGCGTAGAGGATGCGCCGGTGCACGGGTTTGAGCCCATCGCGCGCATCCGGCAGCGCCCGCCCCACGATCACGCTCATGGCGTAATCGAGATAGGAGCGGCGCATCTCCTCTTCGAGACTGACGGGCAGGGTCTCGCGGGCAAAGGGTTCCATGGCTGGATCGGACGGGGGAAATCAGCATTCTATCATGCCGCCCTCCCCCGACTGGACGGCCCAAGACCCCGCCCCTCGATGCCATCGGCCCGGCAGGCGGTCTTGCGCCGCAGCAGGTGCGGCGGTTTGCTGCGCGAAGCCGCCCTACGAGGCACCGCCTACGATGCTTTCCACCCGGTAGGGCGGTTTCGCGCCGATGGCGCAAACCGCCGTCATGTCTACAGGGTCTGTCACATGTAAGCCTTGGCCTCCTCACCGGGGTTGGGCAGCCCCGCCAGCCGCCAGGCCTCGCGCGCGCTGGGGAATAGCTCATTCAGACACACCGGCGAGCGACCCTTGAGGTGGCACACGTGCGGCAGGGCCGGCAGGCCCCCGCTGCGGAAATACTGCTCGCGCAGGCACTCGAGCAGCTCCAGCTGGTCGCCGCTCAGTTCGCCCAGGCCATCCAGCTGCGCCAGCCGCCGCGCCAGCGCCTCGTCCCATCGCTGTGGGTCGAGCAGGAAACCGTCTGCGTCCATGGGCGGCAGTTCGATCACGGCGTCTTCCCGGTCCATAGCCTCCTCCTCCTTAGCTAGCCGGTGATGCTCTCTTTAAAGCCTGCCGCGGGCTTGCCAGTGTGCGCACGGGCTTTTACGATGCCGGCATGGATGGGCCGCTGGAAGCTGACCTGCGCGTCGATGCCGAGTGGATCGTCCCGGTCGAGCCGGACCGGACGGTGCTCGCGGGCCATGCCCTGATCGTGCGCGCCGGGCGCATCCTAGACCTGCTGCCGCAGGCCATGGCCGACGCCCGCTACCGTTGCGCCGAGCACGTGCGCCTGCCTGGGCAGGTGTTGATCCCCGGGCTCATCAATCTGCACACCCATGCGGCCATGACCCTGCTGCGCGGTTATGCCGACGACCTGCCGCTGATGACCTGGCTCACCGAGTACATCTGGCCGGCCGAGCGGCAATGGGTGTCGCCCGAGTTCGTCCGCGACGGCACGCGGTTGGCCTGCCTGGAGATGCTCACCGCCGGGGTGACCTGTTTCAACGACATGTACTTCTTCCCCGAGGCAGCGGTAGAGGCAGCCCTGGAAGCCGGCCAGAGGATCGCCGCCGGCATCATCGTCATCGACTTCCCCTCCAACTACGCGGCCGACCCCGACGGTTATCTGCACAAGGGCCTGGCGCTGCGCGACGCCCTACGTCACCAGCCGCTAGTCAGCTTCTGCATGGCCCCGCACGCGCCCTACTCCGTGGGGGAGCGTAGCCTGGAGAAGGTGCTCACCTACGCCGAACAGCTCGGCCTGCCGGTGCACATGCACGTGCACGAGACCGCAGACGAACTCCGGCAGAGTCAGGCGCAATACGGCGTGCGGCCGCTGGCTCGACTCGAACGTCTAGGCCTGCTCGGACCCGGCTTGATCGCCGTGCATGCGGTGCACTTAACCGAAGGCGAGATCGCGCGGCTGGCCCAACACGGCTGCCATGTGGCGCACTGTCCCAGCTCCAACCTCAAGCTCGCCAGCGGGCTCGCCCCCATCGCCCGACTGCTGGCGGCCGGTGTGAACGTGGGGCTGGGTACGGACGGGGCGGCCAGCAACAATCGTCTCGACCCCTGGGCGGAACTGAAGCTCGCGGCGCTGCTGGCCAAGGGCACCAGCGGCGACCCACAGGCCGTGCCGGCGCACACCGCCTTACGCATGGCCACCCTGAACGGCGCGCGGGCACTGGGTCTGGACGATCAGATCGGCTCGCTCGCAGCGGGCAAGCAGGCCGACGTGGTGGCGGTGGACCTTGCCGGCGCCCATACCCAGCCCTGTTTCGATCCCGTCTCCCAGCTCGTCTATTGTGCCGGCAGCGCGGACGTTACCCACGTGTGGGTGGCCGGGCGGGCAGTGGTGCGGGCAGGCGACTGCCTCACCCTGGATGCGGGCGAGGTGCTCGCCCGCGCGCGTCACTGGCGCATGCGCCTGCGCCCTTCATAACGAGACCCTGCCGGGCACGCTCGGCGGTGCCGACCGGCCGCGGACGGACGCCGCCGGCTCAGGAACGCCCCTGAGCGGCCTCGGCGAGCACCCTGGCCGCCCACTGGTTGAGGCTCATGCCGGCGGCATGGGCCGCGGCGAGCGCGGCTTGGTGCACCTGCGGCGGCACGCGCAGCATCAGCCGGCCAGAG
>JANWZL010000138.1 GCA_025054655.1 Thiobacillaceae bacterium
TTCAAGCTGGTGCTCACCACCCCAGGCCTGTTTGCCCAGGGCTGGCGCCCGGACCTGCCGCCCGCGCTCGCTGCCCGTCTGGTGTGCGCCGCCGTGCCGCGCTTCGAGGTGGTCTCCGGCTGGGACCTGGCCGCCTGGGCACCCAAACTGGCGCAGCGTGCCGTGCCCGCCGGTGCGGTCTACTGGTTCGAGGACTTTGCCGGCGACGCCGACATGCTTGCCGAGTGGGTGGCGGGCGGGCTGTGGGGGGAGAATGCCGATCCACGGCGCCGCGCAGAAGGCTACAACAACGCCCTACTGGGCGTGTGGTGAGGGGGAACGCACAACCCATGAAACTCGATCTGACCGCTTTCGAACGGGCCCTGGCGGCCCTGGAGCGTGGACTCGCCCGCGCCGCCGCGGCCCCGGGCGACGAAGAGCTGCGCGACGCCTGCATCCAGCGCTTCGAGTTCACCTTCGAGCTGGCCTGGAAGATGCTCAAGCGGCGTCTGGAGCTGGACCTGCCCAATGCGGCCGAGGTGGACGCCATGAGTTACCGCACCTTGATCCGCGTCGGCGCGGAGCAGGGCCTGATCGACGACGTGCCGGCCTGGTTCGTGTATCGGGACAAGCGCAACCTCACCTCACACACCTACGATGCGGCGAAGGCGGCCCAGGTCTATGCGGTCCTGCCCGCCTTCGCGCGCCACGCGCGCGAGCTGCTGCAGCGCCTCCAGGCGCGGGGGGAACGGGATGCTTGACCTCAGCCCGGAACAACTGGCGCTCATACGCGCCATCCTCGCCGCCCGGCTACCCCAGCGCGAGGTGCGCGCTTTCGGCTCGCGGGTGGACGGGCGCGCCAAGCCCCATTCCGATCTCGATCTGGTGGTGATGGGCGAGGAGCCCGTCGCGGATTCGGTCCTCGCCGAACTCAACGCCGACCTGGACGACAGCGACCTGCCCTTCCGGGTCGATGTCGTGTTGTGGAGGGAGGCTCCATCCTCGCTGCGCGAGGCCATCGCGCAGCGCTCCACCCCCATACAGACCTGAGCACGCAAGGGAGAAGCCATGTTCGAGCAACAACGACTCCTGTTCCTCTACGCCGTCAGCCCCGTGCACCTGGGCGCGGGCGCCGCCATCGGCGTCATCGACAACCCCATCCAGCGCGAGCGCCACACCGATCATCCCATGGCCGCCGGCTCGGGTCTCAAGGGGGCGCTGCGGCATCACCTGGAACGGGTGTGGGACAAGTCCCTGGTGGCCCGCATCTTTGGCCCCGAATCCAACGCCTCCGACTATGCCGGCTGTGTCAGCTTCGGCGATGCGCAACTGGTCGCCTTCCCGGTGCGCAGCCTCAAGCGCGCCTTTGTCTGGGCGGTGTCGCCGGTGAGCCTGGCGCGGCTCAAGCGCCTTGCCGCGTTGGCCGGCTGCACGCCGGACTGGGAGGTGCCCGAGGTGGCCAACGGCCAGGCCCTGGTGGCCGATGCCGGCGTGCTCGACCACGGCCGCCTGGTGCTGGAGGCCTTCGACTTCGCCGCGACTCAATCGGATCAGATGGAAACCATTGCTCGCTGGTTGGTGGACAACGCCCTGCCCACCGGCCCGGAGCACGACCACTTCCGCGCCAAGATGGGGAAAGACCTGGTGCTGCTGCCGGAGGACGCATTCAGCTACTTCGTCCGCAATGCCACCGTGGTGGAGGCGCATGTGCGCATCGACAACGAGACCGGCACGGCGGACGACGGGGGGCTGTTCTACACCGAAAACCTGCCGCCGGAGAGCCTGCTTGTCTCGCCGGTGCTGACCTCGCTGGAGCGCAGCCCCAAAAAAGGACGCCAGGGCGAGCCGATGAGCGCCGCGGCAGTTATGCAAGCCCTGGTGTCGGGGGACGGGAATCGACCCGGACTCGACGGTGCCCTGATCCAGATCGGCGGCGATGCCACCACTGGGCGCGGCCAGGTGGTGCTGCGCTTCGCGCCGGCAAACCAGGAGGGATGAACATGCCCCAGACCCTAGACCAGCAACGCGCCGCCTATGCCTGGGAGCAGGTGAGCCAGGTCGCGCAGAACAATCTCGCTGATTACACCAGCCTGGCCAAGGGGGTGCCCGTGCTCGTCATGGGCAGCGGCCTCATGCAGACATTGGCCTTTCTGCAGGCCAAGGGCAAAGAGCGTCCCCATCATCTCGCCCTGCTCAATCACCTGTGCCGCTGGCTAGGCAGGACCTTGGGTGGCACACCAATCACCAACAACGAGCGCTTCCCGCCCGAGAGGGTAGCCGACTTCGCCACCATCATGGCCGCCTTGCACGCCGCGCCCTCCGCCCTTTACCTGCGCGCCACCGAAGAGTGTCTGGCCTTGCTGCGCTGGATCCGCCAGTTCGCCGATGCCAGAAAGTCCCGCAAGGAGGGCTGACGATGCGCGCCGCCGTCCCCCGCTACGTGGGCGAACACTTCGCCGACTGCCCGCCCGGCCATCGTTTCGGCCTCTACTTCCCGGTCTGGAAGGACGACTGGTCGATAGAGAGGGAGCAAAAGGGCGAGGTCCTGAAACAGGTCTTGGCACTGCCCAAAGTATCGATCGACCAGCTCAATGCCCTGCGCCTACGCCAGGCCCTGCTGCTCGACGCCTTCCCGGAGAACGCTCGGCTTACCCTTGTCGCCTGCTCCACCGCCCCCTTCGCCACCGGCCTGGGCCTGGAACACCCGCTGGAAAACGGCTTCGCCTTCCTCAACCCCTATGGCCTGGCCTATCTGCCCGGCAGCGCCGTCAAGGGCGTGCTACGGCGGGCGGCGGAGGAACTGGCCGGTGAGCTGAGCGAGGCCGACCGCAAAGGCTGGACCCAGGCGGCCATCACCGTTTTGTTCGGCCTGGAGAGCGAAGACCGGCAGAAAGAACACCTGCGCGGCGCGCTCACCTTCTGGGATGTCATTCCCGAACCGGCCGGGAACCGGCTCGGCATGGACGTGATGACCCCGCACTACAGCGACTACTACCAAGGCAAGACCACCCAATGCCAGAAAGGCGCATCAAGGGAAATCATCGCCCCCCACGATGCCGGCCAGCCTAACCCCATCGTCTTTTTGGTCGTGCCGGCCGAGAGCGAATTCCGCTTCCACCTGACCTGCGACACCCGCCGGCTGCCCGAAACCCTGGCCGCCACCTGGCAGGACCTCATGCGCGCGGCCTTCGAACACGCCTGCGACTGGCTTGGCTTTGGCGCCAAGACCGCCGTGGGCTATGGCGCCATGAAGCTGGTTGGCGCGAGGGCAGAGGCCAGCCAGACTGACACCTCTGCCGACTCTGCGGCCGCTGAGCCCCAAGCCCAGGCAGCAACGCCGACCGAGCTCTGGCAGGGCGCGCGGCTTAAATACAACCGCGCCAACAAGTCCCTGATGGCAGAAAAGGAAAACAAGAGCGCCATCGCCCTGCCTCCGAACGGTGAGGCCTTGCTTGCGCGCCTACCTGCTGAACTACGCCGCAAGGTAGAGGCGAACCAGTTCGTTCGGGCCAACGTACACGTCTGTGGCATGACGCTCGTGAGCATCGAACCGCTCAACAATTAGGACGTTCGTCAACAACCCGATCACAAAGGCTTGAGACATTGAGACATCCAGACGATCTGCGCTTTGCATCCATGCCTGGCACCGCAGGTGCGGTCAGGCACGAGCCCATGGCGGCAACTGGATAGGGGGGATCATGACCGAGACATTGCTCCTGCTGGAGACCTCCGGCAACCAGAACTACATCTTCAGCACTAACAAGCTCAAGCAGCATATCGGTGCCTCCGAGCTTACCTACCGCGCTGGTACAGTCTGGCTGCGCCAAGCCTTGGGCGTGGACGCTGAGGATAGCCCGTCGCAATGGCGCGATCGACTCCGCCGCAGCGGTGGGCGCATCGCTGACGGCATCGAGGTCGTCATCGCCACCTCGGGCAAAGCGGTGTTGATCTGTGAGAATTCCGAACGGGCGCACGCGATCGTCCGCGCTACGACCACAAGCGCCCTGACTGATGCACCTGGCCTGCAGCTTACCGGCGCGGTCGTTGAGCTGGGGGGACGCACAGCCGCCCAAGCTCGCCAGGCGATGATCGAGGTCCACCAACGTTTCAACGCCCACCGCCAGAGCCTAAGCGCTCACCTTGCGCGCTTTCCGGTCCTGCCCATGGCGGCCGCCTGCGACACGAGCGGACTGCCGGCCGTGCAGGTGGATGCGCGCGATGGCAGTCTCGCAAGCGCTGCCAGCCGTGCCAAGAACGAGGCCGCACCAGACTGGTTCAAGCGCATCCGACGTTTGCGCGACGACCACCAGGCTGAAATCCGTTTCGTCTTTGGCATTGACGAGATCGGACGGAGGTTCGCGCAGGATTACGTCGGTGTACTGCATGCCGATGGCAATGGCCTGGGGCAGATCGTGCTCGCCTTCGACCGTTGGCTCGACCACGGGGAGGATTATTTTGCGACCTTGCGCGACTTCTCGCTCGAGTTGGACGAGGCCACGGAACGGGCCTTCATCGACGCTTGTGCCAGCGCCCAGTCGTTATGCAACGCCTTGCGTGATCAGCAGGCGTCCGACTTGCCCGTGCTGCCCTTGATACTGGGCGGTGACGACTTGGTGGCGGTGGTGGGCGGCGACATCGCCCTGCCGTTCGTGATCGCCTTTCTCAGGGCCTTCGAAAGGCGCACGCACGAGCAGCCTACGCTGAGCAAGGTGGCCAAGAAAGCGCTGGGCGCGCCGCATCTGGGAATCTCGGCAGGGCTTGCCTGGGTCAAGCCGCATTACCCCTTCGCGCTTGCCTATCAATTGGCGGAGAGCCTTTTGCAATCGGCCAAGGAGATCAAGCGCCGCGTGACAACCGATCAGGGGCCTTATCCTTGCTCCTCCTTCGACGCCCACTTGCTGCTCGACGCCAGCGGTGGTGACCTCGACGCCATCCGCGCGCGCCGCCGTGGCCCGCAGGGCGAGCGGCTGTGGGGCGGGCCCTATGTGGTGACGCCTCACGAGCGTTTTGCCGCACTTGACGAGGGCGTACGCCAGTGGGTCGAGAGCCACCATGTCGAGTCTTTGTGCAGGGCCATTGCGTCCATCCAGGCGCAAGACGAAGACGGCCGCCACCGTCTGCCGCGCAGCCAGCTTCATGCCTTGCGCGAGGCCCTGAGCGAAAAGGGGCAGGCGGCTGACCAACTCTACGGCTTACTGTGTCAGCGTTATCAGGGCGCAACAGATCTCGGTTGTTCGTCGGGATCGTTGTTTCATGTCAGCGACGCCGGGATGCGGACGTTGTTTTTGGATGCGCTGAGTTGGTCGGCGCTATGGCCTGGCATGGCCGACTGTGCGGCAACCCAGGTTGTGGAGGCGAGCACATGACCACATTGAGCCTGCAGTTTTTATCCGATTGGCACATCGGCGAAGGCGCCGGTGCGCAGGGCTATATCGACCGCGTGTTGCGACGTGATCCTCATGACGGTCTGCCCTATGTGCCTGCCAAGTCGCTCACCGGTTTGTTGCGTGATGGGTGCGAGCGCGTAGCGCTGGCCCTGGACGAGGGTCGCGACGATGGTCCCTGGTCGCGCTTCGTGGCCGAGCTGTTCGGCCGCGACAGCCGTAGCCCGCTCACGGCCGGAACAACCTCACCGGCCTTGGTGCGGCTCACGCCGGCGCGCCTGCCTAAAGTCCTCCGCAAGGCGCTCGCCGCACCCGATTATGCCCCGCTTCGCCAGGGGCTCATCTTGCTCAAGCCCGGCGTCAGACTCGATGCCAACGGTACGGCAGCGCACGATATGTATCGCATCGAGGAGATGGCGGTGGGCGGCTGCACGCTCGAGGCCGAGATCACGCTCGATGAGCGTCTCGACCCTACGGCGGTGGCGGCCGCCCAGGCCCTGCTTGCAGCGGGCGCGGCGGCGGTGGAGCGCATCGGCGGCAAACGGCGGCGCGGCCACGGACGCTGCCAGTTGAAGATGGCCGACTGGCGGATCGATCCCGACCTCCTGCGCGCCGCGCCGCCCAAGCTCTCCCTGCCCGAGCCGTCCGATCACGCCCTCATGTTGGATGCTTCGAGCGCTGCCGTCACCGCGTACAGGCGGCACAAACTGCGGCTCATCATCCTCGAACCGTTGCAAATCCCAGAGCAGACGCTCGGCAACTTTGTCGGCTGCCGCGACCATGTCCCCGGCACCTTACTGCTTGCTGCGCTCGACCCGTTATTGCGGCAGGCGCTGGGCCAACGTGCCGAGCGATTGACCAGCTGGCTGGCTGCAGGGGTGATCCGGGTCGGCTTCGCCTATCCGGAAGTGGGGCAAGGGCGGGGCTTGCCCGTGCCTTTATGCCTGGAGCAAGGCAAACAGGACAAAAACGACTTGCGTAACCGCCTGCAGCCCGATGAAGAAGATGCCGTCCAACGCAAACCGCTTCGCACCGGCTATGTCACGGCTGCTGGCGTGCCCAGCATAGCCGACGACATCCCCCAACCTTTCATGCCGCCGCGCATTAGCCTCACCCATGCCGTGATCGAAGACGCCTCCCAGCGGCCTACGGAGGCCGTGGGCGGGGTGTTCACCTATGAGGCCCTGGCTGCCGGCTTGCACCTGCGGACAGAGATCATGATCGACGAGGCATGCACCGGGGCGATCGATCTGCGCCTGCTCGACGGCGTGGAGCTGCGACTGGGGCGGGCCAAGAAAGACGATTATGGGCGGGTGCGCCTGGTTTACCTGGGAGATGAAGAGGTTAGGCCCCCCGCCTCTGACGACGACCAACGCCTGGTGCTGTGGTTGACCTCTCCGGCCATTGTCCGCGATGCATGCCTGGAGCCCGTGACCGACGCCGAAGGGCTCACGCGCATGCTTGAGCAGCAGCTCGCAGTGCCGGGGCTCATCTGTGAGCGTGCCTTCTATCGCCTGGTACGCGACGATGGCTGGCAGACCTCCTGGAACGATGCACGCCCCACGCGCACCGCCCTTGCCGCCGGCAGCGTGTTCGTGTTCAGGGCAGCGTGGACGGACGAGGTCCGCGCACGCCTGCAGGCCGGCATCGGTGAGCGGCGCGGCGAAGGCTATGGCGAAGTCTGCCTCGACCCGCCCCTGCTGAGTACGGGTCGTCCGCCCGTCCTGCCCCATGGCAAGCAAGGCGCGGCGCATGACCTGCCTCCCGTGCCCGAGGACGAGTTCACCCGCCTGTTGCATTGGCGGGCCTGGCGCCGGTTGCTCGTCCGTGCCCTCACCCAGGGCTTCGAGGACCTGCGCGGCCATCTGGGATGGACGAACGGCCAGCCCAACAACGCCCAGCTGGGCGCAGTACGGGCGCTAATGCTGGATTTCGACCGCGATCGCTTCAAACGCTGGCTCGACGCCTTGGAGGGCAATGAACGCCGTCGCGCCAAATGGCCGCAGCAAAGCCTCAAGGCGCTGCGCACCAGCGCCGAGCAGCCCGAGCACCTCTGGCAGACCGCAGGTCTGGCTGAACGGCTACCCGTTCTGCCCGGACAAGACCGGACGGCGTTGATGCAGACCTTTGCCCGCGATGCCGTCCGGCAATACTGGCTGACCTTGATCGGTCTGGAGTTCGACCGACGCGAGAAAGAGGCCGCTGCTGAGCGCGCGGTCGAAGGCAGCGCATGAAGGAGGGGGAAGCATGGCGCGCAGACTGACCCGTTTGTTTCGGTTGACTGGCACCCTGGTGGCAGACCAGCCCTTGCATGTAGGCGGCCTGGACGAACTAGCCGTCACCGACCAGCCGGTGGCGCGCGATGGGTTCGGCCGGCCATATTTGCCCGGCACTTCGCTTGCCGGTGCCTTGTTTGCCGCCATGGGCGAGCACGCATCCGCAGCCCATCGCGGCGCGGTGGACGAGAACAAAGGCCCAACCTGCGCCTCGCGCGTGTTGATCGAGGATGCCCCGCTGCTCGATGGTGTCATACCGGAATTATGGGACGGCGTGGGCATCGACCGGGTGCATGGGGCCGCCGCCGCACGGATCAAATACGACCGCGAGGTGCTGCCGGCCGGATCGCGCTTCGCTTTTACACTGAGCTATGAGGCCGATGGCGATGACGATTTCGCCCGCGCCTTCATGGGGCGCGTCGTGACCGTGCTGCAGCGTGGCCTGCCCTTGGGGGCGAGCACAAGCCGCGGTCTGGGGCGTGTACGACTTGAGGGTGCGCGCGGCCTTGACCTCAACTGGCACGACCGCAATGCCGTGCTGAGCTATCTGAGTCGCGCGACAGCCCCGTGTGAAGCGACGATCGACGCCTGGCACAAGGCAGCGGTAGCAACCGGCATTCAGACCGAAGACGGACTAGACATCCTCGTCCAGTGGCGGCCACGACTGCCTCTGATGGTCAAGGCCGGGCAAGAGGGGCTGGCAACCGATGTGCTGCCCTTCGTATCCCGCCTGCCGAACGGCACCTATGCCTTGGCACTGCCGGGCAGCGGCCTCAAAGGGGCGTTGCGCGAGCAGGCCGAGCGTATTGTGCGCAGCGTGCGCGGGCTCGATGTCGAGGCGGATGCGCCGTTTCACGAGACGGTGGATGTGCCCATCGTGCGCGAACTGTTCGGCCTGGCGCGCCGGCGCACGCAGCGACGCGGCGAGGATAGCGGCCCGGGCCGAGGGCTGCTCACTGTAGACAGCGTCTATGCCAACCAAGGACACCTCGAGCAGGTATGGCGCCGGTTGGCCGATGAAGCCAGTCCACCCCCCGCGGGATTCGACCGCGCTATGCACGTGGCGATAGACCGCTGGACAGGGGGTGCTGCTGAAGCCTTTCTCTACAGCGCAGCCGAACCGTCCCTCGACACCCCATGGCAACCCATTCGACTCCGCTATCGCCCGAGGCCGGCGCACGCTCGTCAAACCGGTGAGCAGCAGCCGCATCGCGACAGCCGCATCGCCTTGCATCTGGCGTTGCTATGGCTGGTGCTCGAAGACCTGCGCGCCGGCCGTATCGCCTTGGGCTTCGGCAAGAACCGCGGTTATGGCGCGATCGTCGTGGCGTCCATTTGTTTCGAGGGGAGTTTGGCCGAACACTACGGGCTGCCAGCACAGGTCAGCGGCCAGTGCTCGCTGCTCGATCAGCCGCCGCCCGGCCTGCGCCAGGCCTGGCAGCAGTGGTTGATGGAGGACGAAGCATGAACACGCTCACGCTCTATCGTTGCACCCACCCACGGCTGGGCGTGGCTGATGCCGCCGCCATCCTGCCTGGCGCAGTAGGCTATCTTTACAGTCCGCGCAGCTTCTGGATCGCACGCGTCACGAATCGTGGCCTGGAGGCCAGCGGTGCCCCCCTCTCGTCAGAACAACTCCAACAGGTCTATGAAGTGCGGCTAGCGACCGACCAGGCCGAGCTGCGCTGGCTGCGCGACCCCGCCGATGGCATGGCCCACGGCCGTGCCGCCCTCCTCAGCGAAACCCCGATCACGCTGCCACCCGGCTGGGAGAAGGCAGAAAGTCTCGAGGGGCTGCACAAGATCGACACCCCGATCATACTCACCGCTGTGACCGATAGGCTGGACGGCCAAGGCTGGCTGGTGACCAACGCCCCGCGTCATGGCGAAGTACATCTGCCCTGGCAGGGAGATCCACCCCTGCGGCAGAGCCGCATCGCCTGGTGCTGGCGGGAGTATCTCGGTCCGGCCCCAGGCGCGGCCGGTCAAGATGGCAATGTCACGGTGCTTGCGGCCCGGTTATCCGGCCTGACGGCGCTAACTGCATGAAGGGGGCATCATGAGCTCTTTTGAAAACCCCTACAACTTCATCCCTGCCCCCCGGCGTAAAACCGAAGACCCCGATCTCGGTGACCACACACCGCCAGGGCAGCACCGCTACCATGCCGGTCGCATCAGCGGTCACATCGACATCGAGATCGAAACCCGCACCCCCTTGCTGATCCCGGACGAGGGCAGGGCGTTGTCAAACGGCCACAAAGTTTTTGGCCTGCGCACCGATCGGCAGGGCGCCCCCTACCTGCCGCCCACCTCGCTCAAAGGCATGTTGCGCGCGGCGTTTGAGGCGGTGACGAATAGTCGTATGGGCATAATCGATCTACAACGAACCCTCGCTTACCGCGCTGCCGCCAGATCGGCGCTGAATCTCATTCCATGTCGGGTCTTGCTCGATCGACAGAAGACGACGAACGAGCAGTCGCTCAGGATAGAGTTGCTCAATGGAATGACGCCGATCGGAAAGGATGGAGAACCTCTCACCTCGGCACGCCAAAGGCCACTCATGTATGCAGCCTGGCTTCGGC
>JANWZL010000007.1 GCA_025054655.1 Thiobacillaceae bacterium
TGCGAGCGGGCTGCCCCTGGGTCGGCAGCTGATCGCCCTGGGCTTCGTCACCGAGGCCGCGTTGCGCGACGTGCTGGCCACCCATGCGGGCGAGGCGAGCATAGATCTCACACACGTGGTGGCCGACCCCGAGGCGGTGCAACTGACGCCCGAACAGCTGGCACGCCGCCACCTCATGCTGCCCCTGGCGGTGGACTTCGAGCGCCGCATCTTCACCGTGGCGGTGCACGATCTGCACAACCTGGTCGCCCTGGACCAGTTGCGCGCCCACTTGGAGGGGCGCTTCGAGGTCCGCGCGGTGCTCGCCTCGCCTGCCCAGATCCAGGAATACCTGGACCGTTTCTACGGCTTCGATCTCTCCGTCGATGGCATCCTGCGCGAGATCGAGACCGGCGAGGTCGATTACCTCTCGGTGCAGAGCGGCGGCGGTGAATACACGCAGCCGGTGGTGCGGCTGGTCAATGCGCTGCTCGCCGAGGCGGTCAAACGCGGCGCATCCGACATCCATTTCGAGCCGGAGGCCGGCTTCCTGCGCATTCGCTACCGCATCGACGGGGTGCTGGAGCACAGCCGCAGCCTGCATCACAAGTACTGGGCGGCCATGGCAGTGCGGCTGAAGATCATGGCCGGGCTCAACATCGCCGACAGCCGCGCCCCCCAGGATGGCCGCCTGGCCCTCACCCTGTACGGACGGCCGATCGACTTCCGCGTCTCGGTGCTGCCCACCCTGCACGGCGAAAACATCGTGCTGCGGGTGCTCGACCGCGAAAAGGCCATCATCCCGCTGGAGCGCATGGACCTGCCGCCGGACACGCTGGCGCGCCTCAGACAAGCCATCGCCCGGCCCGAGGGGATGATCATCGTCACCGGGCCCACCGGCTCCGGCAAGACCACCACCCAGTACTCCCTGCTGTCCTGCCTCAACCGCGACGACGTCAACATCATGACCCTGGAGGACCCGGTGGAATACCCCCTGCCGCGCATCCGGCAGACCTCCATCAGCGAGACGGTGAAGGTGGATTTCGCCAACGGCATCCGCTCCATCCTGCGTCAGGACCCCGACATCATCCTGGTGGGCGAGATGCGCGACCGCGAGACCGCCGAGATGGCCTTCCGCGCCGCCATGACCGGGCATCTCGTGCTGTCCACGCTGCACACCCGCTCCGCTCTGGGCGTCTTCCCCCGCCTGGCGGACCTGGGCATCGCCCCGGGCATCCTCGCCGGCAACGTCATCGCCGTCATAGCCCAGCGCCTGGTGCGCCGCCTGTGCCCGCACTGCAAGGAGGCCTATGTGCCCGAGGAGCCGGAGCGTCAGTGGCTGGGCGAGGTGCAGCAGCCGATCTACCGTCCGGTGGGCTGTGTACACTGCGCCTACAAGGGCTATCGCGGACGGTTGGCGCTGATGGAGCTGCTGGTCATGGACGACGACCTGGACGAGGCCGTCGCTCGCGGCGCCACGCAGCGCGAGCTGGCCGAGCTGGCCGCCGCCAGGGGTTTGCGCCCCCTGGCCGCAGAGGGGCTGCGACGGGTGCTCGCCGGCGAGACCTCGCTCGCCGAGGTGGGGCGCGTGGTAGATCTGGCCCGACGCTGATCACCCATGCCCCACTACCGTTACAAGGCCGCCGACCTCGCCGGCCATGTCAACCGGGGCGAACTGCACGCCGCGAACGAGCTCGACGCGGAGCTGCGGCTGCGGCAGATGGGCTTGCATCTCATCCGCCTGCGGCCCACCGCGCGCCCTCAAGGGCCGCCGTGGCGGCGCACGCCGCGGCGCGAGCTGATCGCGTTCTGCTTCCACATGCAGCAGGTCGCCCGCGCCGGGGTGCCGCTG
Source organism: Thiobacillaceae bacterium (assembly GCA_025054655.1). GTDB lineage: Bacteria > Pseudomonadota > Gammaproteobacteria > Burkholderiales > Thiobacillaceae > JANWZL01. Next base: position 1,832 of record JANWZL010000007.1, read on the forward strand.
CCGGAGGGTCTGCGCGACCTGGTCGCCGTCACTCCTCGCGGGCCGTTCCGCCAGGTCCTCACCCTGCTAGCCGACGACATCGAGGGCGGGCGTCTGTTGTCCGACGCCCTGGCGCTGCATCCGCAGGTCTTCGACCCCGTGTTCGTCGCCTCGATCAGGGCGGCCGAGGCGAGCGACCGCCTCGAGGCCGTCTTCGCCGAGCTGGAGCGCAGGCTCAAGGCGCAGGAGGAGATCGAAAACGAGATCAAACGCCTGCTCATCTACCCCACCGCGGTATTTGTGGCCGTGCTCGCGGCCGCCGGCGTGCTGCTGTTTCATCTGGCCCCTCGCCTGGCGGCGCTGATCGACCAGCTGCAGCTGCCCGTGCCCTGGATCACGCGCGCACTGGTGGCCCTGTCCACCGGGTTGCAAACCCATGCCCTCACGCTGCTCGTCGGCCTTGTCCTGGCTGCCATGCTCTCGTGGCTGTGGCTGCGTCAGCGTGTCGGCGGGGTACGCGCCGATGCCTTGCTGTTGCGGCTGCCCGTGGTCGGCGAGGCCATGCGCAAGGCGGCCCTGGCGCGTTTCGCCGGCCTGCTCGCCATGCTGGTGCAGTCCGGTCTGAACCTGCTCGATGCGCTCGCGACCTGTGAACAGAGTGTGGGCAACCGCCAGCTCGCCCGCTGGATCGGTGAAACCCGCGCACGCATCGCCGCAGGCCACAGCGTGAGTGCCGGTTTTGCCCAGTCCGGCCTGTTCCCGCCCCTCATCGTGCGGCTGTTGAGCAGCGGCGAGCTGACCGGGGCCCTGCCCGCCGCTTTGGACAACGCCGCCTGGTTCTTCGCCCGCGATGCGCGCGAGAGTGTCGCCCGCGCCCTCAAGCTGCTGGAGCCCCTGCTTGCGCTCGTGCTCGGCGGGCTGTTGGCCTTTCTGCTGCTGGCAGTGTTCCTGCCGGTGTATCAGGTGATCGGCGAGGTGCGCTGGTGATCACCCGCGAGGCCTGGATGCGGCGGACGCGATCGACCCTGTCCAATGTCGGCGATCGGCTCGCCCGCCCCATGAGGCGGCGTCTGTTGCTCTACGTATCCAGCGTGGGGGCGAGCCTGGCGCTCGCTCATGGCAGCTCTCTGCGCGAGCTGCATGCCCTGCCGGCCGACGCCGAGGGCTGGAACCAGTTCGACGCCCACCTGCGTGCACATGCAGGCGTGCCGGTCTGGATCGCGGTCGATTCCGTGGAAGAGATCTTCCGTGTCGAGACCCTGCCCCGCACGCATGGCCGCGACCGCGTGGAAATGACCGCCCGCCGCCTGCGCCATCTCCTGCACCACACCCCCTACCGGGCGGTGGTCGGGCTGGGCGCGGACGGTCATGCCGAACGCTTCTCCTTCATGGGCCTGACTGCCCCCGAGCTGCTACAGCCCTGGCTCGACGTTTTGCGGCTGCACGCTCAGCCCATTGCCGGGGTGTGGCTCGCCCCCCTGCTGTACCGGCCCCTGCTCGCCCGCCTGCGCTTGGCGCAGGGCTCGCTGTTGCTGGTGGCCGAACACACCGCCGGCCTGCGACTGGCCTACTTTGAGCGCGGCGGGCTGCGCTCGGCCAGGCTGGCGCTAAGCGACACGCTGACGCCAGGCGATCCGCTGCGGCAATACGCCAGCGAGGTCGAACGCACACGCCAGGCCCTGCTGGCACAGCGGCTACTCGCCCGTGGCGAACCCCTGCAGGTGGTCCTCATCGACCCCATGAACAGCCTGCACGCCATGGCCGAGCATCTGCCCGACACCCAGTCCTACCGCTGGCAGAGCGTCGGCCGCGCGCAGCTGCTGTCCATGCTCGGCATACCGGCTGACCTCATGACCGGCTCACCGGACGGGCTGCTGCTGCGGCTGCTGCCTGAAGCCCCTGCCGCGGCCAACCTGCTGCCCCCAGAGCTGCGTCTGCCTTTCCGCCGCCACCGGCAGGGCTGGGCCTTGCGCTTGGGTGCAGCCACCGTGTTCGGCGCCGGCGTACTCACCGCCTTTGCCCTCGGGCTCGAGGCCCGGCAGCTGCGTCAGCACGCCCACACCGCGCTCGCACAAGCGGCACAGGCCGAGCAGCGTGCGCTGCAGCTGCGCGCCCTGGTGCCCGCGCAGACCGATATAGAGGCCGCCTGGCAAGCCCTGCAGGCCTGGCGATGGGTGCAGGCACGCCGGCGCGACCCCGCGTCCGACCTGATGCGCGTCCATCGCCTCGCCGCTGGGCAAGCCGGCGTGCGGCCTACCCGCCTGGTGTGGCAGGCGCCGGCCGGCACAGCCGGCGCGCCGCCGCAGATCATGTTGGAGGCCGAGCTGGACGCCACCGACCCACTCACCGCCCGCGCCCGCATAGACGGCCTGATCGCGGCCTACCAGGCGGCCGGCTGGAGCGCGCGCCTGACGCGCTGGGCCTTGGATGACCGGGCTGCAGCCGAGCTGGCGGGCGATTTCGCCCGCCCCGACGGCGGCCCCGACCTCACCTTCCAACTCAGCCTCTTACCCGGCAGGGAGCCAGGCCGATGATCCCGCCCGAACTGCGACGCCCTGCCACCCTGGCCGCCCTTGGTGTGTTCACCGCCCTGTTGTCGGTGTCCCTGGCCCTGCACGAGCGCCAGCAGGCGGCAAGGGCGTATCGGGCGGCCGCGCAGACACAAGCGCAGGCCCAGGCCGAGCTCGCCCGCCTGCCGCAGCGCGTCGCCGATCTGCGCGCGGCCGGTCACTGGCAGCAAGACCCGGCGGCTCGCGCCTTCCTGTCCGGCGGCGACCGGCTGGCCTGGCTGACCGCGCTGGCCCAAACCCAGGCACAGCTACGCCTCGAGCGCTTCGGTTGGCGTCTGCAGGCGCCGCAGGCAGGGCCTCTGCCTGGCCTGAGCGCCACCGCCATGCAGGTGGACCTGTTGCCGCTCGATGCCGAAGGCCTGCACACCTGGCTCGCCCGCTTGGAACGTGCGGGCGCAGGGCCCTTCACGGTGCAGTCGTGCGACTGGTCGGCCGGCGAGCGGCCACAGCGCATGCACTGTCGGCTACTGTGGTGGGGCTGGCAAGGCCCCGGCGCGTCATGAGCGCGGCCATCAGGCCACTGCAGGCCGCCCGCAATCCCGCAACAGGAGGGCCTCGCCGCCTGGCGGCGGGCTTCACCCTGCTCGAGCTGGCCCTCGTGCTGTTTGTCCTCACCCTGTTGATGGCCGGCATGATGACACCGCTCACGCGCCAGATCACCGAACGCCAGGCGTTGGAGACACGTCGCGCCATGGCCGAGGCGCGCGACGCACTGCTCGGCTATGCGCTCGGCCATCGCGACCCCGCCGGCCGCCCCTATCTGCCCTGTCCCGACCAACGCAGCGGTCCCCACGCTGGCGACGGGTTGGAGGACCGTCGGCCCGACGGGGGCTGTGTGACGGACCACGGACTTCTACCCTGGGCCACGCTGGGGCTCACCCAGGCCGATGCCTGGGGCAACCGCTACAGCTATGCCGTCGCCCCCGCCTATGCCCACGCCCAGGCCGGCATCAGCGCCCATCCGCCACCCCCGACCACGCTCACACTCTGTCTCGGGCACGGCTGTGCCAGCCGACTCCAGCCCGCCGCCATCCTGGTATCGCACGGGCCCAACGGCCTGGGCGCCACCAACAGCGTAGGCGGACGCAATCTCCCGCCCAACGGCGCGGACGAACGGCAAAACGCCGACGACGACGGCGTCTTCGTCAGCCGCAGCCCCACCACCGCCGACCGACCCGGCGGCGAGTTCGATGACCTCGTGCTGTGGCTGTCCGCATCGGGACTCATCGGTCAGCTCTGCGGCGCGGCCGCGGCCTGCTGACCTGGTCGTGGCGCGCAGGCCACTTCCGCCAGCGCCACACCCTCGCCGGGCGAGGCCTGCAACACCGGCAAGCGATCGATCAACTCCGCCGGCACGTCCAGATACACCACGCGCACACCAGGCCGCGGTCCGTATCTGAGCGCAGTCAGACCGGCACGCGTGAGGGCGGCATGCTGCGCGCGCGCATCCGCCTCGCGGTCGAACATGCCTAGAGAGATGGCGCGCGCCATGGGGCCCGCCCGTATGGGGGCATAATCCTGCGCCCCGGCCGCCCTGATCGCCGCCAGGGCCTCAGCCTGCGCCGCGGCGTCATCGAGCGGCGGCCAGTACACCCACCAGGCGAGCCTGCGCTGCGCGCGCAGCTCAAGCTGCTGCAGCCCCGCACGCTGCATCGCCGCCCGCAGCGCGGCATAGGCATCCGCCCCGGTCAAGCTAAACTGCAGGCAAACCGGCGCAGCGACCGACGCTACGGCCGCCTTGGGTGCCTGCGCCGCCGGCACATCCGCAGCCGCAGCCGATGCGGTCGGCCGCGCCAGCAGGCGCACCTTGTCGGCGTTGTGGCTGGGCAGAGCGCGCGGCTGCTGGCGCCAATGCTCCAGCGCCAGGCCGGCCGCCAAGGTGAGGGCGTTAAGCAAGATCAGAAACGCGATCAGGCGCACGTCTGCCGCCCCTCCGCCTGCATGCGCGCGATGCACAGCAAGCCCTCCAGCACCAGATCCACCACCACCCGGCGCGGTGCCGCCAGGCAGCGCGCCAGCGCCTGCGCCTCACCGCCGGAGACCACCACCGCTGGCCGCGTGCCGACGACACCCTCCAGCCGCAACCGCATGTCCTCCACCGCCCCCGCCAGCGCGCGCCAGATGCCGCTCTCCACCGCATCCCCGGTCGAGCGCGGAAAATCCCGCAGCCGGCCCGCCACCGATCGCACACCAGCCGTGGCCGAGACCAACGCCTGCCGCATCAGACGCGGGCCCGGCAGGATCAACCCACCCAGGAACTCCCCCGCCGCGTCCACGGCGTCCACCGTCACCGCCGTCCCCGCCCCCACCACCACACAAGGCGCGAATCGGCGGTGCACACACGCCACCAACATCGCATAGCGGTCCGCACCGAAGCGCGTGACTTCGTCATACTCCAGGCGCAGGCCATACGCCTGTATGGACGGTGTCAACCAGCGCACCTCGCCACCCAGCGCGCTCAATGCAGCCGCCAGCTCCGCCCGCACTGCTGCTCCTGCCACGCAGCTGACCCAGGTGCAGCCGGGGCGCACCCCCGCCAACGATTGCTCGATCCCACGCGCATCGGCCACTGGCAAATGCCCCTTGCGGCGCCAAGCGCCTTGCGCCCAAACCCCCCATTTCAGCCGTGTGTTGCCCACATCGACGAACAGTCCAGGCTCCCGCATCCATGGGCCTCAACGCATGCATGCCCCCTCGACCTCCCGGCACCGACCGCCCGGGCCCGGCGGACATGGTAGCGCATATCCTGCACACCGGGGCCTACGCCATCGCACGCCAGTCGCACGAACGGCAGACCGCCTCCGCGGGCTGGCTAAGGACCCACGACGCAGCTTTGCGGCCGACGACCAGTGCACCGCGGGCGAAAGCCACCCTCACGGCAGGCGATCGACCATCCCTGCATTACCAACGGCGTTCTGTACCGGACGCGTCGCAGCTCGAACCACCGAGCGCTTGCGGCTGAACCGCCGTAAGACACCCTCGAAGCCCATGCTGCACCCCGCGCTGTGAGGCTGAGATCAGCGGTGAGGTCGAACCCCAGTCATGTCAGCCGGGCTGATGAGCCCTGCCGCGACACCTGAAAGTTGCACCGATGGATTGCGGGCGTGGCAGCTGCCACGCAAGCCGGGACGCAACACCCACTATGGGCGAAGCTGTGCTCAGGCCGGTAAATCACCTGTTCGATAGCGCAGTCTATGCAACAGGAAAAGGCCATACAACGCGGCCAGCCTCGGTCACCCGCATCGCCCACGCCGCCATCAGGCCGCGCAGCAAGTTTTTCGCGGTGCCCTAACGTGCGACTGGCTCGGCCCGACCTGTTTCGACCCGCAGCGGATAACCCGCTGCCGAGAGCATCCCCTCCCAGGCCAAGGGGTCGAAGCCCTTCACATGCCTGTTGCCCACCTTGAGCACCGGCACCTCCAGAGCACCGACCAACTGCTTCAGCTCCACCGCATCCTCCGGCACCCGCTG